>JBCCJS010000006.1:0-144747 GCA_039027675.1 Pseudomonadota bacterium | reverse complement strand
CCAACCGAGGACTGGCGGCCAAAGGCAGTGCCGTTGTTCCCGTTGGCGCTGGAGGACAACCCAACCGCAATCGCCCCGCTGCCCGCTGCCGACGTGTCCACACCAAAGGCGATCGAGTTTTCGCCGGTCGCCTGCGCGCCGTTCAAACCCTCATCATTGCCGTCACCGCCAATGGCGATGGCCCCCGTGCCAGTCGCGTCGGTAAGCGCGCCGAGCGCGATGGCGCTTCGGGCGCCAGCATTGGCGGCTCCCCCCAATGAAGTGGCTCCGACCCCGCCGACATCCGCATTGCGGCCAATGGCGGTCGAGTTTTCGAAGTCAGCGATCGCAAGCGTACCCACCGCGGTTGCAGAACTGGCTGTTGCCTCGGCGAAGGAGCCCACTGCTACTGCGCCCGACCCGCTTGCGAATGCCAGGGTGCCGAGCGCGGTGGTCGAGCTTGCCGTCGCCTCCGCTCCGTCGCCGAGCGCAACGGCGTCTGTTTCACTGGCAACACTATCGGCACCGATGGCGGTCGAGAAGCTGCCGGTCGCCTGCGCGGCTGCACCCAGCGCAACGGTATTCAAACCGCCCGCAAAGGCATCAGAGCCGATAGCGGTTGAACGGGTGCCCGTCGCCCGCGCACCAAGAGCATTGCCATCTTCGCCGTCACCTCCGATCGCGACACTGCCGGGCGTAAGGGCATCGCTCTCTATGCCAATCGAGATGGCGCTCTCGGCGTTGGCATTCGCATCGGCCCCGATAGATACAGCACCTGTACCGCCCACATCGGCGCTCTGACCCACGGCGACGCTATCGACGAAATCAGCGCGCGAAGCTTGTCCGAGGGCGATCGCATTGGTTTGTGTGGCAACAGCGAACTGGCCTACCGCAGTCGCATTGTTCGCGCTTGCCTCAGAATTTTCTCCGATGGCAATTGTCCGATCGCTGGAGGCATCGGAATTGCTGCCAAAGGCGCTGGCAAATGACCCGGTGGCTGAGGCACCGACACCGCAAGCGGTCGAGGTGTTGTCATCATCCGAGTTCGCGCCGCCATCATTGTCGGTGCTGCCCGCATCGACATTGCCATCATTGTCCCGGTCGAGCAGGCAGTCATCAGCCCGCGCTTCCTGCACGGGGATTAGCATTGACGTAGCCAGGCCCAGTGTAAGCGCGGTTGTGAGTAGCAAGGTGTTTCTCATATCTATTCTCCAGCCGTGAGTTTAATGAAAAAGGGCCGAGCAGCATGAGGCGACTTTGAGTATCTGGCGTTTGCTATGCTGTGAGGCTTGTTTGTGTGCTGAGCGATGTGCCGCCAATGCGCCTGTATAGCGCGGCGAACCATAGGGCAAAGTCCTTGGACAATCAGCACAGGATAAGCCTTTAGTTTGGCCAGATGCCGAGCGCGTCGTGCAAGCTTAAAAGCGTTTTCCTACTTGCCTTGCGCGCGCTAAGCCTGATGAGTGATGACCTTCGCAATTTCCTCAAGCTTCATATGCTCTGTGCCAGCCGCATGTCTGGGCGGTTTGCGCGCTTTTTTAAGCGCCGCCAATGCGCCGATTGGCAGGGTGGGTTTTCCTTCTTTGGACTGTGTAACCTGTGTCTCCTACACGCGCGATGTTCCGCGGCGATTTGGCAACGGCTGTGCAGCGATCGTGCAGCGCTCAATTGCGCCAGGAGGTGTGAATGTGCGAACCATCTCGGCAAGCCGATAGAGAGAGGATTCGCATGACCAACTACACGCAGATCGCGGTTGAGAAGGCCGAAGGCATCGCCACGATTACGCTTAATCGACCAGACAAGATGAACGCCTACACAAGGACCATGGGCGCAGAGATCATCGCAGCGATGGACGATATCGACGCCGATGACGCGGTGCGCGCGGTGATCTTTACAGGCAGCGGTGAGCGGGCCTTTTGCGCAGGCGCTGACCTGACGCCCGAAGGGGGAGGGCACGTCTTCTCCGACCCGAATGAGGTCGATGATCTTTCCGATGAGCGCGTTCGCGATGGCGGCGGGCTGCTGACGCTACGTCTGTTTGAAAGCAGAAAGCCGCTGATCAGCGCGTGCAACGGCGTCGCCGTTGGTGTGGGCGCGACCATGCAACTGGCGATGGATATCCGCCTGGCCAGCGCCAATGCGCGCTACGGCTTCGTCTTTGCGCGGCGCGGGATCGTGCCCGAGGCCGCCTCAAGCTGGTTCCTGCCCCGCATTGTCGGCATCGCCCGCGCGCTTGAATGGTGTTACTCGGGGCGCGTCTTCGATGCTGAGGAGGCGCGGGCAGGGGGCCTCGTGCGCTCGATCCATGAACCCGCGCTGCTGATGAACGCAGCGCGAGAGATCGCCCGCGAAATCGCTCAGAACACCAGCGCGGTTTCGGTCGCTTTGACGCGGGCGATGATGTGGCGCCTGATGAGCGCGGATCACCCGATGGAAGCGCACAAGATCGACAGCCGCGCGATCTATCGCCTCTCGCGCGGCAAGGATGCAAAGGAGGGGATCGACAGCTTCCTAGCAAAGCGTGAGCCGCGTTATCCGGGCAAGGTCAGCGAGGACATGCCGGACTTCTACCCCTGGTGGGAGGCGCGCGAGTACAAGTGAGCGAGCCAGGCTGAATTGCGAGCGGGTCGCTTGCAATGGCGTGTGGTTTCATTAGTAACCACCTTGCCATGAGCTCTGCACCCGCCTCCCAAACGGACCGCGCGACCTTGATCGCCGCACAAGAGGGTGCCGGAATGGGGCAGCTCTCGCAGTTCCTGCCCTATCAGCTCTCGGTGGCCTCCAACGCGGTGAGCGCGCTGATATCAGAACGGTATCGCAAGCGCTTCGGGCTCAAGATCCCGGAATGGCGGGTGATGGCAGTGCTCGGCGATCTGGATGCGGTGGCTTCTGAAGAGGGCGCGCGTGAGGACATGATGCGTCCGGGCATAACACAGCGCGCGCTCACCGATGCAACGCTGATGGACAAGGTGGCGGTCAACCGGGCGTGCAAGGTGCTTGAAGAGCGCGGCCTGATCGCGCGGGCGCCCAATGCAGCGGATGGTCGCTCGCACATTATGGTGCTCAGCGAGGAAGGCCGGGCGATCCACCGCGAGGTCCTGCCGCTGGCGCTTGAGACAGAACGTGAGATGTTCGCAGGCTTCACCGCGTCCGAAGAACAGCGCCTTCGCGCCATGCTGGAGCGGCTGCGCAATCGGGTGGAAGATCTGGCGCAGGACATCAGCGCCATCTGAAGGCAGCGCCCCCCATAAACGCAGCGCGGCTCGCAAAGCCAGTGACCTTGCGACCCGCGTCGTTGAACAATCGCTCAGCGATCTAGTTGATCAGCGCATCGTTGATCGAACAGGCCGCCGGGCCAAGAATGACGATGAACAGGACCGGCAGAATGAACAGGATAAGCGGCACCGTCATGATCGCTGGCAAACGCGCAGCCTTTTCTTCGGCGCGCATCATGCGTTCGTTACGGAACTCAGCCGAGAGCACGCGCAGCGAGGATGCGAGCGGCGTACCGTAGCGTTCGGTCTGGATCATGGTGGTCACCACGCCCTTTACCGCTTCAAGGTCGACGCGGTATGCGAGGTTATCGAATGCCAGTTTGCGCTCGTTCAGGAAGGACAGCTCAATCGCGGTGAGCGCAAATTCGTCGCCCAGTTCAGGATAGGCGCGGCCCAGTTCCTTGGCGACGCGGTTGAAAGCGGCATCGACAGTCAAACCGGCCTCAGCGCAAATGACAAGCAGGTCGAGCGCGTCGGGAAGGCCCTTCTGGATCTCCTTGGTCCGCTTGGAGGACTTGTTGGAGAGGTAAAGCTCGGGGCCCTTATAGCCAACGAACAGCATCGCGCTTACCGCGCCAAGGCGGGTCATGGGGCCCCAATCGGGAAAATAGTCGATCACATAGACGACGAGGAAGCCAAGAAAGCCAAGCACCACCGGACCGATCGCACGCAGACCGATGATGAAAACAGCCAGTTCCTTGTTGCGGTAGCCGGCATGCGCAAGCTTTTGCTGCACCTCTTCGAGCTGGCTTTGCTGCAGGACGTTAAGGCGTCCCAGTTGATCGCGCACTGCGTTCGTTGCGTCGGACTTGCGCGCAAGGCTCGCGCGCTTCTTGGCGCCCGAAGTGACGATCCCGGCCTTTAGCTCTTCGCGGCGTTCATTGAGCGCCTTTACGCGCTTGGCCATCGGGTCCTTGATGGTCAGCGCGGTGTAGATTGCGAACATCACGGCGAGCGCGGCAAGGCCCGCCATAAGGGTGGCAACAAACACCACGTCAAAGCCAAGCAGGGTTGGTCCTTCAGGCTGATTGAGCACAGCTAGAGCCGTCACGAACGTGGAGGCGTCCCCGTTCGCAATCAGGTTTGCAAAAGACATGGCAGCGGGTTGATCGATAACCATTGTAAACGCGTGCCCCCGTCAGATCTCGAAGCTGACCATCTTGGCCATGATGGCGACACCAATGCCCATCCACACAAGACCGCCAAGGCCAATGACGATCAGGCGATCATCGGTGAAAAAGGTGCCCAGATAGCTCGGGTTGATCCAGTAGATCAGACCGAACACGATAAACGGCAGCGAGCCAACGATGTAAGCCGAGGCCTTCGATTCCGAGCTCATAGCCCTGATCTTCAGCTTCATCTGTGCACGTTTGCGAAGCACGTCGGCAAGGTTTGATAGCGTCTCTGCCAGGTTACCACCGGTTTCGCGCTGGATCGCCAGAGTGATGCAGAAGAAGTTGAATTCGGGAATGCCAAGGCGATCCGCCGTCTCCTGGAGCGAATCCTCCATGGTCTTGCCGATCTTGATACGCTCAACGATGCCTTTGAACTCGATGCCGACAGGGCCGGGCACTTCCTGCGCCACAACCGAGAGCGTCTCGGTCACCGGCAGGCCGGAACGCAAACCACGCACCAAAAGCTCGATCCCGTCCGGGAACTTGGAGTTGAAAGCGGCTGTCCGCTTACCGATCATCACGCCGACCGCAAGGTGAGGAATACCTGCACCTATCAAGAGGCCGATGCCCAGTGCCAAGAGCAGCGCCCCTGACTGGATGTAGATCAGCACGGCTACGACCAGCGCAATACCGACCGAGGCGTAAATGTATTGCGAGACCGTGATGTCCTTGCCTGTGCGATCCAGTCGTCCGGCCAGCGCTTCAAGCTGCGAGCCAGAGCCAGCGACCTTGTAGGTCTTCGGCTTGCGCGCAGCGATCGCCTTTTTAAACTGCGATTCAACCTTGGCATCGGTGCTGTCCGAGTGCCGGAAGCGCAGCGCTTGGAGACGGCGCTTTTGCGACGTGGCAAGGCCCGAATTCGCGACGAGCGAATAGACACCTACAAGGATGCCGAAGATCACCAGTGTGATGAGCAGAGTCTGGAAAATTTCCATCGGTTCGCGTCCTGGTTTGTCTTCCTGCCGGAGAAAGTGCCCCGGTATTCTAAGTATTTGTTTGCTGCGGCGTCCTGCTTCCCACAGGCCTCACTGACGAAACGCGAGGGCGCAAGCTATCGTGCCATGCGCGCTTCGTGTGATCGGTTATTCCGCAGCAGCCTCTTCCTTGTCCTTCTTGGCCAACAGGCCCTTGAAGTCGAAGCCGCCCAGAAGCGACTTCTTCTCTTCACCGCTCAGAGCCTCTTCGAGGTCTTCCTCGCTTGCGCCCAGAATGCGGGTGGCGATCTGCTTGATCGCATTGGTGGCCTTGCTCGAACGGTTGGCGTCGACAAACACCTGACCAAGCTTGGCCGCATTCGAGGCCGCCTTGATGTCGTAGGGAATGACCGCGTCAATCTTGCGTTCGATCGAGGCTTCGAAATCCGCCTTGCTGATCTCAGCAACGCTCGCCTGCACCTTGTTTGCGACCACCATCGGGTGCGCGTGGGGCGCGTTGGCCTTGAGCCATGAGAGGATGCGGATCGTGTCACGCGCCGAGGCCAGCGTCAGTTCGCAGGTCAGCAGGACAAGGTTCACATCCGCCAGCAATTGCGGGAAGTTGATCAGCATGTTGCGAGGCATGTCGATCAACGTCATCTCGAAGGCCTGACGGAATTCTTCCTCAAGCTGCACAAAGGCCGAGCCGTCCGTCATGAGCGGCTGATTGATCGGCGCTTCTGCAGAAAGGATCGAGAGGTTGTCATTGGCGCGGATCATGGCGCGTTCGATGAACAGACCGTCAATGCGGCTGGGATTGTCGATCGCGTCGGTAAGGCCGCGTCCCGGCTCCAGGTCGAGCGCAAGTGCGCCGGTACCGAAGTGGACGTCGAGGTCCAGCAGAGCGGTGGGCGAATTGTGCTCGGCGCTGAACAGCCAGGCGAGCGAGGTCGCCAGCGTAGATGCGCCCACGCCGCCTCGCGTGCCAACGATGGCCGTCGAGATGTGGCGCTTGATCGTGCCTTCATCACCCGCCTTGGGAGCGGTGAAGACTGCAAGGGCCTGATTGAGCGTATCATGCACCGCCTGAGCCGAAAGCGGCTTCAGGAGGTAATCATGGATGCCGCTTGCCAGCAGGTCGCGATAGAGGCGCACATCGTTGACCTGGCCAATGGCGATCACGACGGTACCCGGCTCGCAAACCTCGGCTAAAGCATTGATATCGTTGAGCGGATCACCGCTTTCCGAAAGGTCCACCAGCAGAATGGCGGGCGAGGCACTCACGGAAAGCGACTGGATCGCGTTGCGAAGGCCACCCTTGTTGCACTTCTCCGGCTGCCAGCCCATTTCGATGATCACAGGGCGCAGGACATCCAGCGCGCTATCATCGCAAACAAAAGCGGCAAACGGATCACGATTGCCGGGAAGACCCGATTTCCAAGGCGCGTTCATTGCTGGTTTCCTCCGGTTGCGTTGCCGAGCCCAGCTGCACCTGTCGGTACAGCTTCGCGGTAGGTGTCGATGGCCTTGGTCCCGGTGGCGATCACGGTTTCACCCGTGCCCTTCTGCCCTTCGAGCAGATCCTCCGGGTTGGCGACCATTGCCGCCAGATTGCTGTTGCTAGCGCAGCCGTAACCCGGGCTGGTCGCGTTCAAATAGTTCATGTCCGATTGCGCAGACCAGTCCGGGCATCCCGGAACGCTGGCTGAAGAGCGCGTGATCACAACCCGTGCTTCTCCCGGCTGCAGGAAGCCTGCGGTCGTGGGCGCGGTGTCGGAAACGATGATCCCATAGCGACCGGCTAGATCATTGACCGCGTTGGTCACCGCCGGATTTGCGCCGGGGTCCTCGATCGAGACTCGGTCCCCATAGCGAAGATCCATTGCTTCGAACCAGCCATTAAGCCGCGCCTGCTCGGTGACCGGAATGCCGCTTGAGATCGTTTCCACGTCGAGCGTGAAATTTTGGCGCTCGATTACCGGTTGTTTGGTGCTGTAAAGCGTGTTGTTGGTGGGCATCCCGCCGCAGCCGGCAAGGGTAAGGCCAAGGGCCGCAGCAATCGCCAGTTTGCCCGCCGATTTGAAGCCGCTTTGCTTTGCGTTTTGCATCGTCATCACGTTTGTGTCCTCTTGTCGGGTCTTAAAGGCTGAAGCCTGGAGTTGCGGCTTCGGCGGTGCTTTTCTTCTTGCCCGGCTTCTTGCTTGCGCGACGGGTCTTGCTCGAAGAGCCGGGGACCGTGGCCGCGGGGTCAAGATTGCTGACATTTGGCGTTGGCGCTTCCGGATCAGCTGCGGTCGGGCCCGGGCGCTGTTCGCCTGAGACGCCGTCCTGCTCCTGGAAGCCAAGCAGCTGCTGGAATTCGTTGGCTGTGTGGAAGCCATCGGTAGGCAGCTTGATGTCGCGCTCATTGACCGGCTTGACGAGATATGGGGTGACGATGATCACCAGCTCGGTCTCACCGCGGTTGAACTGACGCGAACGGAACAGGTTGCCCAGGATCGGCAGGTCGCCGAGGCCGGGAGCCTTGTCGATCGCGTTTTGCGAGTTGTTGCTCATCAGGCCGGCGATCATGAAGCTTTGGCCCGAACCAAGTTCCACAGTCGTCTCGGTGCGACGCGTGGTGAGTGCGGGAACCTGGAAGCCATTGAGCGTAATCGCGCCCTGGCTTGAGAGTTCCGATACTTCCGGGCGCACCCGCAGCGAAATGCGGCCATTGGCAAGCACTGTTGGTGTGTAGGCAAGGCTGACGCCGAAATTGCGATATTCAATCGCGACGTTGCCAAGGCCCTGACTGATCGGGATCGGGAATTCACCACCGGCGAGGAAGGTCGCCGTCTCGCCCGAGAGCGCAGTCAGGTTCGGTTGCGAGAGCGTGGTGATGAGGCCGATCTGTTCAGCAAGGTCGAGCGCAGCGATCATATCGAGGCCAAACAGGTTACCCATCGCTGATAGCGTCGTGCCCGCTTGCGAGCTGTCGATACCCGGACCGGTGATGACCAGCGGGTTACCGCTCGCATCAAGGATCGGGTTGCCGGCGGAGTCAAAGAAAGGTCCAACCGACGGGTTCAAGATGTTGGCGCCTGTGCCCAGCGGGCCGTTGCCAAAATCGTAAGCCTGATTAGGCGCGCCAAGTTGGCGGCCTGTGCCCACCGCGCCGCGGAAACCGCCGGTCGATGCGTCAAACGTGGTCAGGTTGCCCGCAACGCTGCGAACGAGGCTGCGGCTCACTTCAGCGAATTTGACCTGCAGGTTGACCTGCAGGGGGGTTGCCGTGCGCAACCGGCTGATGACATTGGCTTCTTCACCAAGGAAAGCCTGGACAAGGCGCTCAGCTTCAGCGGCATCTTCAGGCGCAGCAACAGTGCCTGTTAACAGGACAGTGTTTGTGCCCATCGTTGCGACCGAAACCTTGGCTTGCGGCATGGCAAGCGCGAGCATCTGGTCGATGCTGTCGATATTGGTGCCCACACGAACATTCGCAGACCAGATGATATCACCGGCCTTGTTGCTGGCGTAGATCGTGGTCTCACCACCGGCGCGTCCAAAGACGTACAGCTGACGCTGCGACTTGATCTGCACATCGGCAATGACGTCGTTCGAGACGAACACATCAGTCATCTGGCCAGGCACACTGATCAGTTCGCCGCGACCGATCGACAGGACAATCTCCTGCGACGGGCTGACAACCTGCTGTGCGGTTGCAGTGGTGGTTGCCGTGGTTGCCAGCGGGACAAGCGCAAGGCTTGAAAGCAGGATCCGAAGCTTTGATTTGCGGTTCATGTTACGCCCCCTAGTGGGTTCCCCTTTGGCCGATCGTGTGGCCGCTTGTTCGATGCTTTGACCGATGGTCATGCGGTTTATCTTGAGTGCCATGATCGGCTCTGCCTCTCTTATTTGATCAGCGCTGCGCTGGCCGAAGGAACGGTTTGCCCGGCGTTGCGCACGCCATTGGCTTGTGCGCTGACCAGGCCGTTCGCTGCACCTTGGACTTCACCGGGTTCCAGACGGCGGCCTGAGCCGTTCACCGGCACCTCGGCTGCCTGCGTTCCGCGGATCACGCGCACCACCGGCCCAGTGTTTTCACCCGACAGGTTGCGGCCCGAGGCTCGTGCTGCTGCCAGAGCGCGTTGCTGCGCCACCTGTGCAGCGCGTTGCGCTTCTTCCCGGCGGCGGCGGGCTGCCGCTTCTTCTTCGGGAAGGGTCTTGCGTTGGAAGCGCGAGACATCACCGCCCGTTTGGAACGTTGTGCCGTTGTCGACCGGCATACCCATTGCAGTGCGAAGGATACGCTCTTCTTCTTCGGGAGTGGCACCATCGGGAATGTCGATCTCGCCAGAGGCAATTGCGCGCTCAAGCTCGGCCTGGTTGTCCGCGATCGAGCGCAGGACAAGGCTAAGAGTGCCTACGGTTTGCGCCACCGAGACTTTTTCAGCAAGCTTCGGCGTCACTTCCAGTGTTACTGTGCGGAAGGCGCGAACCACGGTCTTGCCGCTTTCGGGATCTTCCACTTTCTCGGTCTGCTGGTCGGTCGCGAGAACGCGCAGATTGCGCAAAACGGTCTCCGCGGTCCGCAGCGGGCGGCCTTCGCCTTCGACGGTCTGCGTCAGGACGAGGTCAACACGGTCGCCTGGGAAAACAAAGCCGGCAACACCCGTGCGGGCCGAAACCGGCACCGTGACGGCGCGCATGCCCGGTCCAAGCGCTGCTGCAAGAAAGCCGCGGTCGCCCGGGCTAACCAGCGAACCTTGCGTAACCGGCTCACCTGCAGTGATCGGGAAACGCACAACTGTGCCAAGCAGCGAGTCAAGCTGGGCGTTGCCTTCAAGATAGTAAACATCTTGAACGAGCTCTTCGGGCCATTGCTGGAAACCCATCGCATCGGCGGTGATAATCGTTCCCGCCGGCAGGGCGCGATTAGCGACCAGAACCTTGGGGCCGAGCGGTGCAGGCGGCGCTGCATCCGCTTGCGGCGCGCCGCTTCCCAGGAACAAGCTCCGAGCGGCGAACGCCGTGCCGACCGCAATGATCAGCGCTCCGAGCAGCAGAACCAGCTTTTTTCTATCCATGGCTTTTCAAGCCCCCTAGTAAACGGCCCAAATCAGTTTGTGGGCAGGTATGGTTTCAGTGCTTAAGGTCGAATTGGTTAAAATCAGGTTCATCCCAAAGCGCTCGCAAAGGTAGCTTCGGGCAAATACGTCCACCCCAGCACCCACAGCGCGCCGGCGGTGATCGCGACGCCGTAGGGCAGGGTTCCTTGGGTCTTGGGTTTCCAGATCACGCGGCGCACAACAAAGCCCACGGCAATACCGCCGCCGACGAATGCCATGACCAAAAGCAGGTCGAGGAATGCGAGCGGGGTTAACCACAGGGCGAGCGCGCCGAGCAGTTTCACATCGCCCCCGCCGAGCAGTCCGAGCGCGAACAATCCGGCAAACGCCCAGAACACGACGAACGCGAGGCCCAGCTGGATCACCATGTCCGGCCAGAAAGAGAGGCCCGATGCGATCCAGAACACCGGCGCTCCGGCGGCGATGGCGATGTTCAGCCAATTTGCGATCTTGCGTTCACGAATGTCGCTGATGGCGGCCACGATGAGCGCAATTGCCAAGCCTGCCACCAGTCCGTATTTGAGAATTTCCATCGCGCTGTGCCCCAAGATGGCATCCGCTAATTCCGGCGCGTTGTGTGCCGGTTAGCTTGCCTTCGATGGCGTGCTACAGGTGAGTGCTTACTAAAAAGTAACCAAGGCTGGAGGCTTCACATTAGCAACGATAGCAAAGTCCTTGCTCACCAAAGCCGGATCGACCGGCGAGCCATTCCACAAGCGGCGAGCGAAAGTGTCTGGACTTTGGCGGACGGCCACGCAGTGCGCCGGATTGACTGGCCGGGCGCAAGCTCTTCGGCGCGCGGCTCGATCCTGTTCTTCCCCGGGCGCGGCGACCATTATGAAAAATATATCGAGAGCCTTGAGGAATGGCACCGCGCCGGTTGGCGTGTGACCGCGTCGGACTGGCGCGGGCAGGCGGGCAGCGGGCGATTAGGCAAGGACCTGCTCACCGGCCACGTTGAGGACTTTGCGATCTGGATCGATGATCTGGCTCATTTTTGGGACGCTTGGCAGCGCGAGACGCCCGGCCCTCATAATCTTATCGGCCATTCGATGGGCGGGCATCTGGTGACGCGCGCTTTGGTGCAGGGACGGGTTAGCCCGGATGCTGTGGTTCTTGCCGCGCCCATGCTCGGCTTTCAGACGCCGCCCTTGCCACTCTCTGTGCTTCACACGGTGGCGCATCTCATGAACGCGCTGGGTGATCCGATGCGCCCGGCCTGGAAGTGGAGTGAGAAGCCCGGCGAACTGCCCGAAGCGCGGGAGAGCTTGCTCACCCACGATCCGGACAGATACCGCGATGAGCAATGGTGGCGCGATAAGCGACCCGAGCTGGCAATGGGTCCGGCCAGCTGGCGCTGGGTTGAGCGCGGCTACGAATCGCTGCGGCGATTGGAAACGGCTGGCGCGATGGAGAAGGTGGCCGTGCCTTTACTCATCCTCTCCACCACCAATGACAAACTCGTGAGCCATGCCGCCAATGTCCGTGCCGCCTCACGCCTGCCCAAGGGCGAGTTGGTCGAGTTTGGCGAGGAAGCGCATCACGAGATCCTGCGCGAGGTGGATGCGGTTCGGGGCCGGGCGATGGCGGCAATTGCCGAGTTCCTTGACCGGGTGGCCCCCGCCTCGTGACCAATACGCTTTACGATTTTGCCGTGATCGGCTCCGGGATTGCCGGGGCCAGCATCGCCGCTGAACTGGCGCCGCATGCGCGCGTGCTGGTGCTCGAGGCGGAGGATGCACCCGGCTATCACTCAACCGGGCGTTCGGCTGCGTTTTGGGAGGAATGCTACGGCGGGCCAGGCGTTGTACCGCTGACGCTGCCCTCGGGCGCGTTCTTGCGCGAGCACGGATTCCTGCGGCCGCGCGGGGCGCTTTATGTCGGGCGCGAAGGTGACAAGGCGACAATGGACGACTTCGTCTCGTCCTTTGAAGGCACTGGGGTGACGATTGAGCGGCTGGGGCGTGAAGGTCTCGCTACGCGCGTTCCACAAACTCGCGAGGAATGGTGCGATGCGATCTGGGAGCCAGCCTGCGCCGACATTGATGTTGCTGGCCTGCACCAGCATTATTTGAAGGCCATGAACCAGGCCGGGGCAGAGCTGCTGTGTCGCGCACGGGTGGTTTCGCTTGATCGCGAGGAGGGAGGTTGGCGCCTGACCACGCAATCGGGCGAGACCCACCGCGCCGTGAAAGTCGTCAATGCCGCCGGTGCCTGGGCTGACACGTGCGCTGAGATGGCTGGCGCGAAACCGCTCGGCATCACGCCCCTGCGCCGCACCGTTGCGCAATTGCGCGTAGCGCCCGAGGCCCCTGATGATCTGCCGCTGGTGCTCGACATCAATGGCGGGTTCTACTTCAAGTCCGACAATGGCCGCCTGTGGCTCAGTCCGCATGACGAGATCCCGACCGTCCCGTGCGATGCGGCACCTGAAGAAATGGACGTCGCGCTCGCTATCGACCGCTTTCAAAGCGTGACCAATTGGCGGATCGAAGCGGTAGAGCGGCGCTGGGCGGGCCTTCGCAGTTTCTCGCCCGATCGCCTGCCGGTCTATGGACCCGATCCGCTGATCGACGGGTTCCTCTGGTTCGCTGGCCAGGGCGGGTTCGGCATTCAGACCTCGCCCGCTGCGGCACGGTTGGCGGCGCAAATCATGCTCGGGCACGAACGCGATGCAATGACAGTGGCGATTGACGCGGGCGCATACAGCCCGGCGCGCTCTCACAGCGAATCTTTGGCTCAAGCTGGCTAGCCATCGGCCTACATTTCGCTAATGTGCCGCTCGCCTGACAAACCAATTGAGGGGAAATGACGATGGCTCACACGTTTGAAATCTACAAAGACAAAGCGGGCGAATTCCGCGTGCGCTTCAAGTATAATTCGGAAATCATGTTCTCGACCGAAGGCTATTCGAGCAAGGCGAGCGCCAAGAACGCGATCGAATCGATCCAGAAGAACGGCCCCGGAGCGCCGATCGAAGACAACAGCTAAAAACTGCGAACAAACCAGTTTGAAGCGGGCGTGCCTCAAACCAAGGCGCGCCCGTTTTGCGTTCAGGGTTACCCCTCAAGCGCGATGCGCTCAGCCTCGTCGCTTGCGAGCTTGTCGACCCGTTCGTTTTCGGGCTGCCCAGCATGTCCTTTGACCCAATGCCATTCAACCTCATGGCGAGCGGCTGCAGCGATCAGCTCATGCCACAGATCGGCATTGCGCACCGGCTTTCTGCTGGCGGTCACCCAGCCGCGCCGCTTCCAGCCCTCAACCCACTTGGTGATCCCGTCGAGGACATATTTGCTGTCTGAGTAAAGCTCGACTTTGCAAGGCTCGGTCAGCGCGCAAAGGCCACGGATTGCGGCCGTCATCTCCATGCGGTTATTGGTGGTGTCCGATTCCCCGCCGGACAACTCCTTCTCGTGCGGGCCCATGCGCAAGAGCGCGCCCCATCCCCCGGGACCCGGATTGCCCTTGCAAGCGCCGTCAGTGAAAATCGTGACTTTTTTCATTGGCCATTTCATGACAGGCTCTTGCCTCGCTCGAGGCCTCAGGAAAATACCTTAGCGCCGTTTTTGTCATAAAAGTCCCACCGTGCGACGAATTGCATCGGGTCTTTTCGGGTGACGAGCGCGTCATCGGGCGTGTCGAGCCAATCCTCGGCGCGGCTTGCAACAAAGCGCAAGGCTGCGCCCTTCGCGATTTCGGGTAGCAGCGCGCGCTCATCCGGCGTCAACGGGCGCACTGCCTCATATCCGTTGAGCAAGGCTGATCCCAACTCGGCGCTGTAAGTGTTGTCTGCAAGAAAGCACCAGGCTGCATGGGTGACCGCCAGATCAAGCGCCATGGGCCCGGAGCAGGCAAAGTAGAAATCGATCAGGCCCGTCACCTCGCCGCCCAACATCAGGACGTTGTCGGGGAACAGGTCTGCGTGGATTTGCGCGGTCGGCAGGTCGCTCAGATCCATCGCTGCTGCTTCGCGAGCCGGATCAAGCATGGCGGGAAGGCGCGGATCAATCGAAGCAAGGCCCGCTTCGCCGCAAGCTTCAAGCAACGCGCAATTGTCGGCAAAGCTCATCGTGTTTTGACGGCTAAGCGCGAAATCTGCACTCGCCAGATGCATTTGCGCCAAAACCTCGCCAACGCTGCGTGCCTGTGCGGGCGCGGGCTGGGTCGGGGAGACGCCGGGCAGAAACTCGATCAGCGCTACGGCCTTGCTGTGCTCCATCCGAAACGCAGCGCCGGACGAATCATGGATCGTGCGCGGGACCGGGCATCCCTTGGCTGACAGGTGATCGAGCAGGCCGAGGAAATAGGGCAGATCTGCAAGTTCGATGCGGCGCTCATACATGGTGAGGATAAAGCGCGTGCCCTTGCCACCGGTGCCATCGGTGCCGCTCGTCTCGATCAGCCAGTTCGAATTGGAGATGCCCTCAGCAATCCCCTTGGCAGAGACCAGGTCGCCCACCTCGTAATGCGCAATCAGCGCCGCGAGGTCTTCCGCGCCAAGATGGGTATAAACCGCCACCTGAAGCTCGCCCCTTGGGCCTATTGGGTGAGCTGGCGCGGCAGCTTGAACACCATCTTTTCCTCGGTGGTGGTGATCGTCTCTTCGGTGACGGGGCGCAGCGCAGCGAGGCCATCAACCACTTCGCGCACCAGAATTTCGGGCGCACTGGCGCCAGCGGTCAGGCCAACGGTATCGACGCCTTCAAGCCAAGCCGGATCAATTTCAGAAGCACGCTGGATCAGCTTGCCCGGCGTACCCAGCCGTTCAGCCACTTCAACAAGGCGCAGCGAGTTCGATGAATTGGGTGCGCCCACGACCAGCACCAGGTCGCAGTCCTGCGCTAATTCCTTGACAGCCGCCTGCCGATTGGACGTAGCGTAGCAAATGTCTTCAGCCTTGGGCCCAGCGATGTTGGGATAGCGCCAGATAAGCGCATTGATAACCTCGCGCGTGTCATCAACGCTTAGCGTCGTTTGAGTGAGGTAGGCCAGTGGCTCATCGCTGTCGAAAGGAAGCTTGTCTACGTCTTCGATATTCTCAACCAGCGTCATCTGTCCCGGGGGGACCTGACCCATCGTGCCGATCACCTCCGGGTGACCTTCATGGCCCACGAAAATGATGTGCATGTCCTTTTCGATCAGCCGCTCCGCCTGGCGGTGAACCTTGGAGACGAGCGGGCAGGTCGCATCAACAAAGACCATGTTGCGGCGTTCTGCCTCAGCTGGCACTGATTTAGGTACACCATGCGCGCTGAAGACGACCGGCATGTCGGTAGGTACTTCGTCCAGCTCCTTGACGAAGACGGCGCCCTTTGCCTTGAGCCCCTCTACGACATATTTATTGTGCACGATTTCGTGGCGGACATAGACCGGCGCGCCATACCGCTCGAGCGCTTTTTCAACGATTTCGATCGCGCGATCAACACCGGCGCAAAAGCCGCGCGGGGCCGCAATGAGCAACTTGAGGGGCTTGACCTCACTAGCCTGAGGCAGCGTGGAATCTGGAAAGGGGGCATTCATGCCACTCCCTCTAGCGCTTTCGGTCTGCCCCCGCTAGGGCAAGCTCGCGCTGGGCAAGCGCTTTTGGGAATTCAAGGACGGTTTTTCGATGAAGTTTCGCACCCGTGTTCTGCCTGTTGTCGCTCTGGCTGCCGCGCTGGCAGGATGCGCCCGTGAAGGTGAGCTGGTGGTCAATCAGGGCGTTGGCATAACATCTGTGCTGACATCTTGCCCGTCGGTCGGCATTCCGGATTACCTTGGCGATGTGACTACGTTCAGCGGCGATGGCGCTCAGACCTATGCCAATCTCGATGTAAGCGCGACGATGACCAATCTGCGCACAACATGCGATGACACAGGTGATAAGGTCTACTCCGAGGCAAACTTCGATATTGTTGCTCTGCGCAAGGATGCAGGCGGCGCTCGCACAGTGACCTTGCCCTATTTTGTCACGGTCCTGCGTGGTGGGACCGCGGTTGTCACAAAGCGTGTGGGCGAGGTCCAACTAGACTTTGCCGATGGATCGAGCCGCGCTGAGGGCAGCGGCAAGGCGGGAAGCTTTGTTGACCGTGCGGCTGCTTCGCTGCCTGAAGACGTCCGTGAAAAGATCACGCGCAAGCGACGAGCGGGCGATGTTGACGCAGCCCTCGATCCGCTAGCTGACCCGGATGTGAAAGCCGCCATCGCGCGCAGCCGCTTCGAGATGTTGGTTGGCTTCCAGCTGACCGAAGACCAGCTTAAGTATAACGCCACTAAGTGATGACTGCCTGAAGCGGCCTGTGGGGCAACCAGTTGAGCGCTGGCGCTTAAGCCGCTCAGCACCCCTCAAGAGCGGCGGCTTACGCGCCATAAGGGGCCACGTCCAAAGTGCTTCCAGCCAGATCATCCCAACGTGTGAGCACGCGAGAATTTTGATGTCTGATACCACTCTCTACAAAGCCTTTGCGAATGTCGTCGACGCCGCTCTTGCTGAGCTTGTTGCCGAAGGCGTCCTGCCCGAGGGCACCGATTTCGAGCGTGTAACGGTAGAGCCGCCGCGCGATCCCTCGCATGGCGATCTTTCGACCAATGCAGCGATGCTGCTTGCGAAGCCCGCCAAGACCAATCCGCGCGCGCTGGCGCAAGAAATCACGCTCAAGCTTGAAGCCCATCCGTTGATCACCAGCGCTGAGGCTGCTGGCCCCGGCTTTATCAACATCCGCCTCGATCCCGGCGCCTGGATTGCCGAGCTCAAAGCGATTGCCACCATGGGCGATGGCTATGGCCGCAGCGCTCTGGGTTCAGGGACAAGCGTCAATGTCGAATATGTCTCGGCCAATCCAACAGGGCCGATGCATATGGGCCATTGCCGCGGCGCTGTTGTGGGCGATGCGCTCTCCAACCTGCTCGAATTCGCCGGCCACACGGTGACGCGCGAATATTACATCAACGATGCTGGCGGGCAGGTCGACACGCTCGCCCGCTCAGCGCATCTGAGGTACCGTGAGGCATTGGGCGAGGATATCGGCGCGATCCCCGAAGGCCTCTATCCCGGCGATTATCTCGTGCCCGTCGGCAAGGCGCTGGCGGAGGAATTCGGCGATGCCTACGCAGCGGCGGATGAGGCAGAGTGGCTGGTCCTTTTCCGCGAGAAAGCGGTCGCGGCGATGATGGACATGATCAAGGCGGATCTCGCCCTGCTCGGCATCAATCACGATGTCTTTGCCTCCGAAGCGGCGCTGCACGCGGCCGGCAAGCCGGATGCAGCGGAAGCCTGGCTGCGCGAACACGGCCTTGTTTATGACGGCGTGCTCGAAGCGCCCAAGGGCAAGATCCCGCCCGAGGACTGGGAGCCTGTCGAGCTGCCGCTGTTCCGCTCCACCCAATATGGCGATGATCAGGACCGCCCGATCAAGAAGTCAGACGGGAAATGGACCTATTTCGGCGCGGACCTTGCCTATCACATGGAAAAGGCGGCCAAGGCCGATGCGCTGATCGATATCTGGGGCGCGGACCATGCGGGCACGGTGAAGCGGATCAAGGCCGCGGTCGCGGCGCTGTCCGAAGGGAAGGGCGATCCGACGCCCTTCGACGTCAAGCTTGTCCAGATGGTGCAGCTGATGCGGGCTGGCGAGCCGGTCAAGATGTCCAAGCGCTCGGGCAATTTCATCACCATCGCCGACATGGTCGAGGAGCTGGGCAAGGATGTCGCCAAGGACATCATCCGTTTCACCATGCTCACTCGCAAGCCCGAGGCCCAGATGGAGTTCGACTTTGCCAAAGTGGTTGAGGCGTCGAAGGACAACCCTGTCTATTATGTGCAATACGCCCATGCGCGCATCCGGCGCTCACTGCGCAAAGCCGCCGACGAGCACGGGTTCGCCCCAAGCGCCGATGCGCTGGACCGGTTGAGCGAGGACGAGCTTGATTTGGTGCGCCGCGCCGCGCAATTCCCGCGCGAGATCGAAGCCGCCGCAAATGCGCGCGAGGCGCACCGGATCGCGTTCTACCTCTACGACCTCGCATCAGACCTTCACGCGCTCTATACCGCTGGTAACAAGGACATTGAGAAGCGCTTCATCGTGGAACATGATACCGCTTTATCAGGCGCAAGGCTTTTCCTTGCCGCTGCAATCGGGCAAGTGATCCATAATGGGCTTGGCGTGCTCGGCGTCCAGGCGGTTGAATCGATGTAAAGTGAAGATCGGGGGCTCAGATCCGTGATTATCGAGGCGGAATTCGACGAAATTGATCAAGCGGGTGAAGAGCTCGACTTCGCGAAAGAAGGCGACCTGCCCTGGCTCGAATCAGATGAGGGCGTGGAGGAAGCCGGCGGCGTCGACACCGCGCAGCTGATCGGATTTGTAGCTGTGCTTTTGGCCGTCTTGCTGGTGGTGGTCGGCGGTGTTTGGTATGTCAATAATTCGGGCGGCGGGCCCGTCCAGATTGCCGATGGTAGCACAATCAAGGCGCCCGATGGCCCCTACAAGGAGCGCCCCGAGGATGCGGGCGGGAAACAGTTCCCCGGCACCAACGACGTGGCTCCGAGTGTTGCTCAGGGTCAGTCATCCGAAGGACGCCTTGCCAGCGGCACGGGCGCAGCTTCGGGCGATCAAAACCTTGATATCTCCATGCCGCCTATTGCTGGCGATGGTGAGCGTGTGAGCGGGCCAACCGCAGCTTCCGGCACGCAAAGCCAAAGCGGGGCGAGCGAGACCGACAATCCCGGTTCCAGCTCCGCATCCAGCGCTTCGACACCGCCTACCACATCCGGAGCCTCGACGCGCTCGGGCGGGGTCGGGGTGCAGCTCGCCGCCTATTCCAGCCGCGCGCGTGCGGATAAGGGCTGGCGTGAACTTCAGAGACAGTCTGCCGCGCTCAAAGGCCTCCAATACCGTGTTGTTGAGGGACGCATTGATATCGGCACGGTCTACCGTCTGCAGGCGATCTTGGCGAACCGGGCCGAGGCGGACGCGCTGTGTCGCACGCTCAAATCGCAAGGGCTGGATTGCCAGGTCAAACCCTGAGCGGCCCGATCATCGGGCGGCGCGGGCCGCAATCCCCCGATTTGAACCCATTTTCCACCTCCTTTCGCAGCAATGGATGGTTAGCACGCTTGCGTCGCCCTCTTGCGCCTGCAACGTTTACGCCATGGTACCTGCCATCTTCGGTTGTTCCGGCCCGTCTCTGACGGCCGATGAGCGCGCCTTTTTCCGCGATGCGGATCCGGCTGGCTACATCCTGTTTGGCCGCAATTGCGTTGATCCTGAGCAATTGCGCGCGCTGACCGACGATCTTCGCAGCCTGCACGGGCGTGATAGTCTCCTGGTTTCCATCGATCAGGAAGGGGGCCGGGTGGCTCGCCTGCGGCCTCCGCATTGGTCAAGCTATCCGGCGGGAGAGGCGTTTGACCGGCTCTATATGCTCGCGCCCGCCAGCGCGATTGAAGCGGCACGCGCCGGGGCTGAAGCGATGGCTCTAGAGCTTGCGGCGATGGGCATCACGGTCAGCTATCACCCTCCGCTCGATCTGCGCCAGCCCGGTGCGCATGACGTGATCGGTGATCGCTCTCTTGGCGCGGACCCCATGCAGGTGGCAGCGCTTGGCAGGGCGATCCTTGATGGCCTTGAGCGGGGCGGAGTGACCGGCTGCATCAAGCACATGCCGGGCCACGGCCGCTCCATGGTCGACACCCACAAGGAAATGCCCACAGTCCACGCCAGCGCGCAGGAGTTGGAAACCGATATAGCGCCATTCCGCTCGCTGAGCTCCGCAAAAATTGGGATGACCGGGCATCTCGTCTTCCCAGTGTGGGACGCGGACAATCCCGCCACGCTTTCACCCACCATCATTCGCGATATCATCCGTGGTGAGATCGGGTTCGAAGGCCTGCTTTTAACCGATGACATCGATATGGAAGCGCTCTCAGGCACGATGGCCCAACGCTCTGCCCGCGCGATTGAGGCAGGCTGCGATATCGTCCTCAATTGCTGGGCAAAGATGGACGACATGAAGAGCATTTGCGAGGCTCTGCCACCCATGTCTGAAGCGGCTGCCGCGCGTCTCGACGCAGCCCTTGCTGCAAGCCGTATTACCGATGCAATCGCCCCTCAACAGGCGGACTTGCTAGCCAAGCGGGATACACTGCTTGCGCTTGCGGGGGAGGCTGCATGAACGAGAATTCGGAAGAGCTCCCGTCCCAGGACCTGTCGCCCGAAGACCTCTCGGCTAAGAGCGGTTTCATGCTCGACGGCGAGAATGCGAACCGCGAAGAGCCCGGGGCTGGGGGGTGGGACGAGGAGGTACCCAATCCAGCTCACCAAGGGAGTGACAAGCTCTATTTGGCGCTAGATGGCTGGGAGGGGCCGTTGGACCTCCTGCTTGATCTTGCACGCCGGCAAAAGGTCGACTTGCGGCAGATTTCGATCCTCGCGCTGGTCGATCAGTACCTCACCTATATTGAGCGTGCGGCTGACCTGAAGCTGGAACTGGCGGCGGATTACCTCGTGATGGCAGCCTGGCTGGCCTATCTCAAATCCGCGCTGCTGCTGCCCAAGAAAGAGCAGGAGGATCCGAGCCCCGAAGAACTCGCCCTGCGCCTCCAATTGCGCCTCCAGCGTCTCGGTGCAATGCGAGAGGCAGCAGCGAGGTTGATGGCGCGCGATCGGATCGGGCGCGATATCTTCCTGCGCGGCGCTCCTGAAGGCCTGCGGATCGATCGCAAGACCTTGTGGAAGTCGGACGCCTATTCGCTGATCCAGGCTTATGGGCAGGTCAAGGCACGCACGGCTCCGCGCATCTACCACGTGGCCGATCGACCGGTGATGACGCTCGACAGCGCGCTCGACCGGGTTTCGGCCATGCTTGGCGTGTCGCTGGAATGGATGGACATCCGCGAGTTTCTGCCGCCCCACGCCAATGCAGAGCTGCGCAAATCCGCGCTCGCCTCCAGTTTTGTTGCCGCGCTCGAACTGGCGCGTACGGGCCGGGCTGAGATTGCTCAGGATGGGGCCTTTGCACCCTTACGCATTCGCCGTTTGCAAGAGGGCTCGCGAGCATGAGTGAGGCGCCTGAAGAAGCCGTGCCGCATGATGACATGGTGCCCGAGCGCACACCCGATGAGGTGGAACGCGCGCTGGAGGCGACGTTGTTTGCCTCGGAGGAACCGCTGAGCGTTGATGCCCTTGGAATGCATTTGGGCGGGCTTGACAACGGATCAGTGCGTGCAGGGCTGAGCGCGCTGGTTCAGCACTATTCGGATCGCGGCGTGCGTCTGGTTGAGCGGGGCAAACGCTGGCACTTTGAAACCGCGCCGGACCTCGCGCATCTCTTGCGGCGTGAGCGCGAGCAGGTCCGTCGCCTGAGCCGTGCGGCCACCGAAGTGCTTGCCATCATCGCCTATCATGAGCCTGTCAGCCGGGCCGAAATCGAATCGATCCGCGGGGTGCAGACTGCCAAGGGCACGCTCGACGTTCTGCTTGAGGCCGGGTGGATCAAGCTCGCAGGCCGGCGGGAAGTGCCCGGGCGCCCGGTAATCTACGCGACGACACCGGAGTTTCTCGACCACTTCGGGCTGGCTTCGCGCCGCGATCTGCCCGGCATTGACGAGCTGCGCGCCGCCGGTCTCCTTGACCCGGTTGATGAGGCGCTAGAAGACGCGATGGCGGCTTCCGCTCAGCCTGATGAAGAGCCCGATTGCGAATCGGATCCAGACAACGAATGGCCTGACGAGGACGATTGATTCCATCCGCGACTGGCGTAGCATCCATTTCGCGCCTATATTGTACAAGCACACACTAATAAGAGAGCACGTCTCATGGGTATCGGTTGGCCACAACTCCTCCTCATCGCGCTGGTGATCCTCGTTTTGTTCGGGCGCGGTCGCATTTCAGAAATGATGGGCGATTTTGGCAAAGGCATCTCCAGCTTTAAGAAAGGCATGGCCGAAGACGTTGACGAAACGCCCGCGGCCAAGGCTCAGATTGAAGCCCCGGCCAAGGATGCCGGCACCGCCGAGACCACGCCCAGCGAGACGGGCGACACCGCCAAGTCCTGATACCTCGCGCCCTGCTGCGTGCAGGATGACTAAAATGTGATTGCCTAAGGAGCAGCGCCCCGGGGCGCTAGACATGTTCGACATCGGCGCTCTGGAATTGCTGGTTATCGTGATTGTCGCGGTCCTCGTGATCGGACCCAAGGATATGCCGCTCGCCATGCGAACGGCGGGACGCTGGATCGGCAAGGTGCGCAAGGTCTCCGCCCATTTCCGCACAGGGATCGACGCGATGGTCCGCGAGGCCGAGCTTGAGGACATGAAAAAGAAGTGGAAGGCGCGCAATGCAGAGATCATGCGCCAGCATCCGCCTGCGGGTGAAGCCTCGGCGAGCGCTGAGGCGGCGTCGATGACGGGCCCGCCCGCGATTGAGGGACCAGAAGAGGTGGTGAAACCGGACCCGGCTCCTGCTCCCGCTCCCGCTCCCGCTCCTACGCCTGATCCTGTGCCCCCAGCCGATAATTCGAAGGAGGCTTAAGACTGCGCCATGGCCTTCGAAGTCAAGGATATCGACGAATCGCGAGCACCGCTGCTTGATCACCTGATTGAGCTGCGAACGCGTCTGGTGCGATCCGTTTTTGCGCTGGTGGTCGCGTTCGGCGTATGCCTCTACTACGCAGACCCCATCCTCGGGTTTCTCGTTCAGCCGCTGCGTGATGCCTTTCCCGAAGGCGAGGGGCAGTTGATCTTCACCAAGCTGCCAGAGGTGTTCTTCGTCGAGCTCAAGGTGGCGCTGTTCGCAGGCTTCATGGTGAGCTTCCCGATCATCGCCAACCAGTTGTGGGCCTTTGTCGCGCCCGGGCTCTACGCCAACGAGAAGAAGGCGTTTCTGCCCTTCCTGATAGCAACGCCAGTTCTGTTCATCGGCGGAGCGGCGCTTGCCTATTACGTTGTGATGCCCACCGCCTTCCTGTTCTTCCTGGGGTATGGCGGAGAGACCGGAGGGCTCGACATCAAGGCGCTGCCGGCGGCGGGCGATTATCTAAATCTGGTGATGCAGTTCATTCTGGCTTTCGGGCTTACGTTCCTCCTGCCCGTTCTCCTGATGCTGCTCCATCGCGCCGGGATCGTCAGCCGCGCGCAGCTGGCCGGAGCGCGGCGCTATGTGATTGTGGCTGTGGTGGCGCTGGCGGCGATTGTGACCCCGCCTGATCCAGGCAGTCAGGTGATCCTAGCGGTCCCGCTACTGCTTCTGTTCGAAGGGTCGCTCCTACTCATGCGACTGCAAGAGAAGAAGGTGAAAGCGGACGGCAACACATCTGAAGCCTCGGATGATTTGTCAGGTGCGTCGGCTAAGGAAAGCGAGGCACCCTGACTGCAAGGCATGAATTAAAGCGGGTGTGCCGCTAGGATGGTCAACCATTCGCCTCGCGCATTCAGTTCGTTGGGAACCGAAGGAGAATCCTAATTGCTGGACCCGCACGAAAAAGGACCCCGCAAGCGGGGCCCTCTAATCTGTTCTCTGCGACTGAACTTAGCCGCTGACGCCATCGTCATCATCGTCGTCGACGGCGATAATGATACCACCTACAACTGCGGCCGCAGCAAGCACGCCGAGGATGATGCCCGAGCCACCACCAAGTTCGCTTTCGCCTTCGGCCGGTGCGCTGGCGCGATCAAAAGTTGCCTGTGCGATGGCAGGGGCAGCAGCCATTGAGAGGGCAGCAGCAGCCATGGCTACGTTACGCAATTTCATATCTCGTTCTCCTGTGAGCTCTTTGTCTTCTTGAGAGATGACCCTGTGATAGGCCAGCAATCAATTTCTGACAACCCGCATAATGTATCAAACCGTAACTTGGGCTGTCGCAAGAACAGTTTGTATTCAGCCTTTTACCCAGTGCGTGACAAAATTACATCGCTCACCATCCGGTCAAAGCAGGATTTCTTGTCCGGTGAGCATTAACCAAACTCCGAAATTGACCCTCGCAAGCCAAGGTTCGCACTGATTTACCCGGACGATGATGGCAGTCATTCGATGACCAAATGATGAAACCGCTCCTAATTTCAAGCTACTAAGTGTCAGTACGTAGATGAGTCGAGCCCGGAAGGGAAAGGTCAGTTTTGAAGCGCCTTTCGCCCATCCACCCATACTTCGTGAATCTGCGTTTCGCGGATTTGCTCGGGCGAGGACAAGAACGGGTCGCGATCGACCAACAGAAAGTCGGCGCGCTCGCCGGGTACAAGACGCCCGTAGCGACCCTCGGCAAATCCGGCATAGGCGGGATCTGCTGTGTAGGCTTTGAGCGCTTCGGTTCGGCTCACAACCTCTTGTGCTTGCCACCCTCCAAAGGGCTCTCCATTCTCATCTGTGCGGCTGATCGCGGTCGCAAGGCCGGCAAACGGATCAGCAGGCTCTACCGGAGACCCGGATCCGAATGCCAGCCGTCCGCTTGCATTAAGGATGCTGCGCCAAGCATACGCGCCGCCCAGCCGCTCTTCGCCCAGCCGAGCCTCTACCATGCCCATGTCCGAGGCCTGTTGAAGTGGCTGCATAGAGGCAATAGTCCCGTAACGTCCGAACCGCTTGAGGTCAGTGGGATCAACGATCTGTGCGTGCTCCACCCGCCAACGCCGATCACCGGAGTAAGTGTCGGACAATTCCTCGATCGCCAGCAGTACATCGCGGTTTGCCGCATCGCCAATTGCGTGGATCGCCGTCTGGAAGTTGTCGAGCGCAGCCCGGCTCATCAGATTGCGCAGTTCGGTTGGGCTCAGAAGCGGCAAACCCATCTGGTCCATCTTGTCCTTGTAAGGCTTCAATAGCAGCGCCCCGCGCGAACCAAGCGCGCCATCAACGAGCAGATGAATCCCGTTCAAGCGCAGCCTGTCCTCATAGAGCCAGGGCGTGGGGCCGGGGCCGCCGATGAGCTCCATTGTCTCAGTGTTCACCGCGTAGGAGACGATGCGCATGCGGAGAGTGCCCGTATCGCCTGCGCGGCGGAAGGTCTGCCAATCCTCCATCGTGGTGCGCATGTCGGCGACCGCAGTTACACCGTAAGCGAGCAGCCGATCCTGAGCCTTGGCAAAGGCGGCATCGCGGTCAGAGGGGCGCGGGGGCGAAACGGCGTTCTCCACTAGCGCCTTGGCGTTGTCGACGAACACGCCGGTGGGCGCGCCGCTCGCATCGCGGATGACCAGGCCACCGGCAACGTCAGGGGTGTTGGCCGTTATGCCCGCCAGCTCCATCGCCCGGCTGTTGGCCCAGTTCGCATGGTTGTCCGCGCGCTTCAGCCAAACGGGGCGATCAGGCACAACCGCGTCAAGCTCGGCGGCGGTGGGAAAGCGCCCAAGGCCCCATTTCTCTTGGTTCCAGCCGCGTCCCAGGATCCACGGGCGGCCTTCGTTTTCCTCGGAAAAGGCCTTGATCAGCGCCAGCGCCTCTTCGAGCGAGGTCGTGTCCGACAGATCGAGCGTCAGCGCCGCAAAGCCCAGATCCATGACGTGGACATGGGCATCGATCATGCCCGGCAGCATAACCCGGCCCTCACCATCGATCCCGTAATCGGTCTGCGGGCGCTCTTCGCCGCGCTCAAGCGTCTGAGTTATGATGCCCTCATCGTTGAAGATGAGGCCGGTAAAGCGCTTGAGCTTGCCATCCTCCCCAATCGTGATCCCCTCGACATTGTCGACCAGTGTGTCGGCGAGGGTGGGGGTGGCGAGGGCGGCGAGAGTGGCGGCTGCGGTGGATTTTAGGAGGGCCTTGATCATTTAGGGTTCGCTCTGGCGTTCGGGCCTGAGGCCCTGGGGAGCCGGGTGATCAGCGCACTCGTATCGTGGCGTGCGCCGCCTTGGGCTTGCACGTCGGCGTAGAATTGATCGACCAGCGCGGTGATCGGCGAGGAAAGCCCCAGCCGCCGAGCTTCTTCGAGCGCATAGCCCAGATCCTTGCGCATCCAGTCGATCGCGAAGCCGAAGTTGAACTCATCGGCTGCTATGCTCGCCCAGCGATTGTCCATCTGCCAGCTTTGCGCCGCGCCGCCTGATATGGCTTTGTAGGTCTTGTCGAGATCGAGCCCCGCGCCTTGTGCGAGCCGGATCGCTTCGGACAGCCCGCCGAGCGCGCCGGCTATGCACATCTGGTTGGCCATCTTGGCAGTTTGGCCAGCGCCGGTGGGGCCGACATGGACGATTGCTTTGGCATAGGGCTGCATCACCGGCTCGGCGCGCGCCATGGCTTCGGGCGTGCCGCCGCACATGATCGCGAGCTGGCCATTTTCCGCGCCCGCTTGTCCGCCGCTGACGGGCGCGTCGATGAAGCTGATGCCTCGGCCCTCGCATGCATCGCCCAGCCGCCGCGCCATAGTCGCCGAGGTTGTTGTGTGGTCGATCAGGAGCGTGCCCTCGCGCATCGCTGAGAGCGCGCCGGTTTCCCCAAAAGTAACGCTGGCAAGGTCTTCATCATTGCCAACACAAGCGATCACCACATCCGCATCCGCCGCCGCTTCGGCCGGGGTGGGTGCAGCGCGCGCCTCTAAACCTTCTTCGCGTCGCGCTTCACACCATTGCTCGGCGCGCGAAGCAGTGCGGTTGAAGACGGTGACGCGGTGCCCGGCGCGGGCGAGATGTGCAGCCATCGGCGCCCCCATCACTCCAAGGCCAATGAAGGCGATGCTTATGTCAGTGCTCATGATCCATTCGCCTAGAGCCTTGCACCGCGCTTGCCAATCGCGCCGCGGATCATGTCCCAAACATCGCGGATTGCCCTTGAGCGCGGGCAAGCCTAGGGCCGCTTGCACAATGACCGAGCAAACCCCGATAGCCACGCCCGCTGATCTCACCATCGAGGATGTCCGCGCCGCTGCCGCCCGTATCGAAGGCGCGGTGGTCAAGACGCCGATGATGCATTCGATCACCCTGTCCGAGATTACGGGCGCTGATATCTGGCTCAAGTTCGAGAACCTCCAGTTCACTGCCGCCTACAAGGAGCGCGGCGCCTTGAACGCGCTGCTGCACCTCACCGAGGAGCAGAAGCAGCGCGGCGTTATCGCGGCCTCGGCGGGCAATCACAGCCAGGGCCTTTCCTATCACGGCACGCGCCTTGGTGTTCCCGTCACCATCGTCATGCCGCGCACGACGCCCACGGTGAAGGTCATGCAAACAGAGAGCGTTGGCGGCAATGTCGTGCTCCATGGAGAGACCTTTGACGATGCCGCAGCGCACGCCCGCGAGCTCGAGGCAGAGCGCGGCCTCACCTTTGTCCACCCCTTTGACGATCCGCTGATCGCTGCGGGCCAGGGCACGGTCGCGCTCGAGATGCTCGAGGTGAAGCCCGACCTTGACTGCCTCGTCACGCCCATTGGCGGCGGCGGGCTCATCTCCGGCATGGCGACCGTTGCGCGCGCGCTCAACTCTGCGATCGAGATGGTCGGCGTCCAGGCCGAGCTTTTCCCCAGCATGTACGCCGCGATCAAGGGCACCGACCCCACTTGCGGTGGCGACACTCTGGCAGAGGGCATCGCGGTCAAACGCCCCGGCGCCTTTACCTCGCAGGTCATCGCAGAGCGCGTTGATGACATTCTGCTTGTCGGTGAGCCCAGCCTTGAGAAGGCGGTCGCGCTGCTCCTCCAGATCGAGAAGACCGTGGTCGAAGGCGCGGGTGCCGCCGGGCTCGCCGCCGTGCTCGCCAACCCTGAGCGGTTTGCCGGCAAGAGCATCGGGCTGGTCCTGTGCGGCGGCAATATCGACACGCGCCTGCTTGCCAACGTCCTGCTGCGCGACCTTGCTCGTCAGGGCCGCCTTGCGCGTCTCAGGGTCACGCTTCAGGATCGCCCCGGCGCGCTGTTCAAGGTCATGCGCCTGTTCGATGAGCACAACGTCAACATCATCGAGATCTACCACCAGCGCATCTTCACCACGCTGCCCGCCAAGGGCCTCATCACCGATATCGAATGCGAAGCGCGCGATGCAGCTCAGGTCGAACGGCTGGTAGCGGATTTGCGCGCGGCGAACTACGCGGTGCAGGTGGTGGAACTCAATTAGAGCGCGCGAGGCTCGTTCGAGTTTACTCTCCCATCAGTCTGTGTCCTGAAAGGGAGCAGGCCGGTTGAAGAACGCGCAACTCGCTCCAGATCGGTGCAAATCTGGGGGCGTTTTTGTGCATACTAAGACAAAATTCACCCTGTTTCGTGGTTAAGGGTCTTTTACCGGAGAACCCTTGAAGGCATAACATAGTCTTAACAAACACATCGCTGATTCTCCGATTTGTAAAGGACACCGCCCGCCCGTGACGGCTCCGATCCGCTTTCCCCGCTTCTTCGTGACGAGCCCTGCGCCGTGTCCGTACCTGCCGGACCGTCAAGAGCGTAAGGTTTTCACGGAGTTGAAGGGCGCGCATGCGGACCAGCTGAATGAGGCGCTTGGCCGCATCGGTTTTCGCCGCAGTCAGACGGTTGCCTATCGCCCAAGCTGCATCGGCTGCCAGGCCTGCGTATCGGTGCGCGTGGTCGCTAATGAGTTCAAACCCTCCTCGACCCAGAAACGCGATATCAAGCGCAACTCCGATCTCGTCGTGACGGAGTGCCGCCCATGGGCGACGAGCGAGCAGTTCGAATTGCTCAGCAAGTATCTCGGCGTCCGCCATCCCGATGGCGGGATGACTGCGATGGATGAGCTGGACTATGCCGATATGGTTGAACAAACCCCCGTCTCCAGCACTCTGGTCGAATATCGCGAACCCACCGCGGATGGATCGCCGGGCAAGCTGGTCGGCGCGTGCCTGACGGATCGGCAGGGCGATGGCCTGTCGATGATCTACTCCTTCTACGATCCTGAGCACACCGGCCGCGCTGGACTTGGCAACACCATCATCCTTGATCACATCCGCCGCGCCGCGCGCGACCGCCTGCCTTATGTTTACCTTGGCTACTGGGTCGAGGGGTCGCCGCGCATGGCCTACAAGGTGCGCTATCGCCCGCTTGAGACTCTGACGCGTGACGGGTGGAGGCGGATGGACAAGGCAGCGCAGTCGAAGCTGATTGCGGAAGCCACCGCACCGCGTCCCAAAACCGAGGATGAGATGAACGGCGCGGGCAACAAGGATGGCCAGGCGGTCGAGTTCAAGGCGAGCTGAGCCTCACATCTTCCGGTTGACCTGGCCTGTCCGTTAGAGCTGGCCCTTCCGATACAGCTGCGCCTCCTCCATGCGCCGCCGTGTCAGGCCCTTCAGCACTCTGCCGCCCGCTTTGTTCCAGCGCTTGAACTCGTTTGCCGCACCCTCGTAATCGCCCGCAATGTGCCGCTTGGTCAGCGTCGCTTTCTCGATCGCGCCGGTGTTGTAGTGGAAGCTGACCATGGCATCGAATTGCTCTTGCGTTGTCGGGGCTGAGCCAATCGCGCGGGCCACGTCGCGCGCATAGCGTTTGAGATCGGCGGCCAGCCGCGCATCGCACTGCTTTTGCGTCCACACTGTGCCCGGCCCAATGCGCGAGCCCGGCTCGAGGCCAGCGCCCGTCGCGCCCCAGCCAATCGTCCACGGCTCTGCGCCTGTTCCCGGATCGGGATAGGCTTCGATGAGGCCATCCTTGCGCAGCCGCGCGCATCCTTCGAACCGTTTGATGAGGGCAACGCCGCCTGGCCCGACGCGCTTGTAGGAGACACGTGTTACACTGTCTAAACCAAAAAGTCCTCTCCCCCGTTTCGACCGGTTTTTGCCCAGTGCGGCCGGGGCCATCCCATCAAGCGCATCGTCAATCGCGTCGACTTCTGACTGGCGAAAGCTGCGTTTCAGGATAGCGCGGATTGTGTCGAAAACGGGCTTGCGTGGCGTCGGCGCTTGCCGAGAGTACTGAGCATCGGGCGTTGAGTGCGACATGAAAAATACCTCTCATCATGAAAAAGAGGCGTTCTGATTAGGCACAAATGCCCCGAGTAGGAAAATGGTTTTTGGCTGTGTGGGCAAAGATTTACCCCGTGTAGGCTTCGGCCCAGCCCGGATATGTTAGTTGCGTTGGCATAGTTAGCTAAAATCTTGCCATAATTGCCTTTATTCGCCCGTCCATCTTAAATAAAAACCAGCTCATCGATTCAAAAATGCTGAGCTGACATGGAAAAATTGTAAAAAGGTCCGATAGTTCAGAGATCTCTATGAAGTTTGTCAAAGATCAGTAACACAATGACTGATCACGGCGTCGAAAACGAACAATTGATGTTCCAGTTTCCTCATACACTCTCCACTCATCCCGCCGCATGTCGCGGGTTTTTGAGAGGAGGACATCAAGATGAAGAACAATGACCGCCGAATAGAGGCCAAAAGGTTCCGCGAAGACGCCGCACAAGTGGCCTTCAACCGCGACCATCCTACGCATCTTGCCAATGGCGATGAACAGAAATTCGCATCAGCAAAGTATCTGATGAGCTTCACCAAGGGACTGGATCATGATCCAGTGACTGGCTTGATTGTCAACAAGAACCATTTCGAGACTTTTCGCCAAGCCATCGATAACGGTGTGACCGAGCCCTTCACCACCCGTGTTCCGGTGCCTATGAGTCAAATTCGCCGCCAGTGGGAAGCCCCAACGGCCGGCGTCGTCTTCGATCTCGAAGGGCCTGATGCGCAGGCTGTGACCATGCCGCCCGCGCCGTCGATGGGTAGCGATGAACTGACGTTCGAAATGGCCGAAGTGTACGAACTGGCTCTGGTGCGCGATGTGCCATTCGAACAGTTCGACGCGCATGGCCGTTCTCCGGGTCTGCGCGATAGCATCGATCGCTTGAACGCTATGAAATATATCACTAGAGCGAAAGAATGTTGTGAATTTGCCGGACGACCGCGCAAAGTCGGCGCCGACGGCTTGCTCAATCAGCAAACGGTGTTTCGCGGGTTTTCGCCGGGTTCGGATGAAGGTCCGTGGCTGTCCGCCTTCATGTTGATGGGCAATGGCGACCGGACAGGCGACTTGGGTCCGCTCAATGGGAAAATTACCTACGGTGCGCAGACTATCGATCAGCGTGTGCCGGCGGCTCCCGAAGGCGATGACTACATGGTGGATTGGGGCGATTACCTTGCAGTCCAACAAGGGTATGATGTCAATCGCACCAATGGCACCCAGGGCGGTCAGGCTTTCAATGTTGGTGGAACTCCGCAGCCCTACCGGTTTATTCATACACCGCGCGATTTGGCGACTTATGTGCATTTCGACGCGCTATATCAGGCCTATCTGAACGCTTGCCTCATTCTGCTTACAAATGGCGGGCCGCCCTTGACGCCAACCGGACCATCACTTGGCGGTGCTTTTGACCCCGCGTTTGATAATCTCTCCGGGGCATCCGGTTTTAGTGTTCTCACGAATGCCGCGACCGGCGATATGAAGCCGACTAATGCAGGGGGCTTTGCACTCTATGGCGGCCCGCACATCCTGACGCTGGTGACCGAAGTAGCGACGCGAGCTTTGAAAGCGGTGCGCTTTCAAAAGTTCAACAATCACACTCGTTTGCGTCCGGAGGCGCTTGCTGCACGGATGGTGGTCGCCGAGGAGATCGACAAGGCCTATCCGCTGCATTCAGGCCCTAACGATTGTGAACTCTTCACCACTATGCGCGATCACCTCAACCGTCCTCTCAAGAAGGGAAAGCCTGAAACATCGACGTTGGGTGCAATTGCGGCGAAAAATCCGCCCTTGGGCAACACCCACCTGCCAAATGCGGAGAATTTTCTCCTCCCGATGGCCTTTGCCGAAGGCTCGCCCATGCACCCCGCTTATGGCGCTGGCCATGCAACCGTAGCGGGGGCTTGTGTTACGGTGCTCAAAGCCTTCTTCGACACCTCGGCTATGCTGGCGCGGCTCGGAGGTCGCATCGGATTTTTCACGCAGGAACAAATAGCCGCGTCGGGCCAACAGCCCGAATGGATCAAGATTGTTACCATAAATGGTGGCGAGAAACTTGATGCTGTTCCGATCTCGTGCCCGCTTACGCTTGAGGGTGAACTCAACAAGCTTTCCGCCAACATCTCGATCGGGCGCAATATGGCAGGGGTGCACTACTTCACTGACTATTTCGACAGCGTGCGCATGGGCGAGGAGATCGCGATCGGGATGCTGGAGGAACAGGCCATCGGCTACCCGACAGATCCGTTCGTGATGTCGGTGCCCACATTTGATGGCGAGGTTGAGCGCATCGGCGCGCGTTAAGCGCTCGCGCTTTCGTGACTTGAGAGCCCCGGTCGGCCCGTTGCCAGCGGTAGCCCAAAAGAGGCCGTCCGGATTGTGTCCGGGCGGCCTCTTTCTTGGGGGCAGGGTGCAGGAGCGCGCTTACTTGGCGGCGAGCGTGATTTCGTTTCGGAAGATCCACTCCTCCTTATCATCGTCGAGATAGTCGACTTCCTTGAGGACGTTGAGAGTGCCTTCAGAACGCACCATCGTCTCACGAATACGGGCGGGGCGGCCATCATCGTTGGACGCGTCATCCATTACCAGCGTCCATTGCTGCGGCAGGGTTTGAGCGGTGACCGTGAGGTCCTTTTCATAGGTCTCAAACACTCGCCCAGCGCGCGCTGTGGCGCCTGTCAGCAGGCCGTCCTTCACGGTGATGAGGTTGGTCACATAGACCTGAAAGCCGGGATCGGTGTAGTCGAAGCGCTGGACCATCGTCTGGCCATCGGGTTCGAGTAGCATGGTGACGGCAACGGGGATGCTCTCCATCTTGTTCGACTGGTAATCGCGATAAGAGAGCGTGCCCTCCCAGACGCCTTCCAATGAGGTGAAGGCCTCTTGCGGCGTGATCGGCTCGGCAGGCAGGGGGGCGGCCATGCTGAGGATGATGGCGGGCGCGGTGGTCGCGGCGCTGGTCGTGCTAGCGGTGGTAGCGGTGGTGGTGGTGGCCGTGGTGGGCGCGCTTGTATCCATCGCTGCGGCATCAGCCGACAGGGTGAGAGCAAGCGGGGAGGCGAAAGCGAGTGTGGAAAGCATGGGTTTGGTCCTTTCAAGATCGGGTGGCTCAGCGTTGAGCCGGTGAGGACCAGATGGCGGATTGCGCCACGAGGATCGTCTCAGATCGCGTATCTCTGCGAAAAGCGAAGATCTGAGACGGGCTCAATTCTTGGCTGACGTCTCAATTCTTGGCGAAGAGCCGGAATTTGGATTTTCTATCAATGGTTTGTGGGATTTGTGGCCGGCGCGCGTTTCATTAGGCAGTACACTGAGCGTGGTCTTCCAATCCTACTTGATGATCACGCGCAGACGCAGAGTAAAGCCGGGCCTTGCTGTGTTGTCGGCCGGACCAAGGCTGCCCTGCGGGACGAAGCGGACATGCGTCACGTTGGGGTCCTCACCATTTGCGGCTGGCACGGGCGTGTAGCTGAAATCGACCCCATCGGTTGAGAACTCGACATCGTCGCCTGCATCGGCAAATCCGCCCCAGTCGAGCGTAAGCCCGCTTGGCGTTGAGCCCTCGATCAGCTCGAAGGCACTCGGATCATCGACCACCAGGCTTACGTCTCCGGGTAAGTCATCCAGAATATTGATCGTGGTCGCATCGACGCGTTGGCCGGTGTTGGCGACCCCGATTTCATAGGTGACCGTCGCGCCGGGGATCGGAAAGCTGGTCCCCAGGGGGTCCGACACCGCGATAGAGGCCTTCGTTACATCAAGTCCGATGGGGCACTGCTCTGTGACGGTGGCGGTCGTAATAGTCAGGTTCGTGCAGGGCGCGGCGCGCAGGGTGAAATTGCTGGTGCGAAGATCCTGAAACGCGCCGCCAGGAGGCTGGGCTTGAATTTCAATCGCGCCGTCGCAGCAGTCTTCAAAACCAATCGTCTCGATGCGATGCCACCCCGCACCCAGAAAGCGCGAGCCTTGCAGAACATCGCTGTTGCCGAAGCTTAGCGACCACCAAAGATCCGTGTTCCAGCGGCTGTCGAGATCGACCTCGTCCACTCGCAAATGGCCGCCGTGGCCATAATCCATCCCGGCGCGAAAGTTCCACACGCCGGCCTGGCTGGCGGGCACATTGATCGCGGTGCTGATGCACAGGCCGTAATTTCCGTTTGCGCCGCCAAATGTCCGGTTGTTGATCCGCCGCACATTGCCGCGGATCTGATCGGTGACGGTTGAGCTTCCATTCACGAGCGCCGCATAGCCCGAGCCTGAGTCAGTCGGATCAGCGCTGCTTACTCGTGAGATGACGCGCAGCCCGCTATCAGGGAAAACGGTGCTTGCATCGGAAGCGCCCGCAACAAAGCTGTTGCCAAGGAAGAAGTTGAAGGTCGCCGAAGCCCCTGCGCTGATGGCCGGTGGCAGGATATACACCGTCGCCTCGCGTGAGCCCTGGTCCCAGCGAGAAATGAAGAACGGGACCGCGTCGGTGTTGTTCGACTGAAACACTCTGAGGTCATCACCTGCAGCGCTCATGACATAGCTGGGCGGGAAGTCCGATGTATCCAAGTCAACCCGGATAGCGCCATCATGATTGCCAAAGCTTGCGGTCGCGGTGACAGCGATTGAGTGCGACCATTCGCAGCTCAACCGGTCTTGCGCGGATGAAGATGAAACAGCCAAGCTGCCCGTCAGCAGCATCGCCAATAAAGCAATCCTGTGGCCTTGCCATGTCATAACCCTTGCACACTTCGTCCAAACGCCGATGCGAGCCAAGGCCTTTGCTCAACCGATCCACATCTCAGTTGCGCTGCAAACCGGGTTAGAGGCTGCGCAGCGAGGTGAATGCCTAGCCGGGAATCCTACCGGCGCGGTCGTCTTTCGCAGATCAATCCCATGCGAGCCAGAACGCGCTTAATCAGTAAGCACTGCGTCCACATCGACGATCTCATAATCTTGCATCTGGTCGAGATAGGCATCGAAATAGGATTTGTGCGACGCGCCGACGATCACCAGCACCTTGGCGCCCGGCTGATTGCCCGCAGCCTCCACTACGTTTGCGGCCATGCGCAGCCCGCGCGCCTGCCACCAGGCGAGATATTGACGGGTGAGCGCGTTCGTTTCCACCGTGCGCGCGGCTTTGCCAAAGTCGGCGTTGATGGTGATCGTCTGGTATTCGGGGCTGTTCAAATAGCGGTATCCGGCCAGAACCTTGGTGGGCGATCCGGTAAACGACATGGCCTTGCTCCGCGCTTCCTCCGCGCCCTCGGTCGGCGTTTGCCACATGGCCTGTATCGCGGGGCCAAGCTCATCGGGCGCGCGCTTTTGGATGATGTCGGCGGTGTGATCGTCCATCGGTGCGATGCTCTTGAGCCCGAGGCGACGGGCCAGCGCGACTCCGATAGAGCCGCTTTCATTGCGCGAGGCGAGCATACGGTCGAGCTGTTCCTTCATCGCAGGCGAAATTGTGTCGGAAGCGATCCGCGCCTCGGGCTCCAGATAAGACCAATGCAACGCCGCCCCCCAGCGCTCGCCCGCGCCCAGCAGCAGCGCGGTAAGCCGTGTGTGATCAGCGGCGCTGGGTTCATCGGGCAAGCCCGCGAGAGTCTCAGCCGCCGCCGCCTGCGCTTCGGGGAAGGTCATGCCCAGCGTCGCGAGCGTTCCAGCCGGGTCATAGCAATACCGATCCGCCACTCCGGGATAGAGTTTGGCGTGGCGCAGCAATTCATCGCAGGTCAGCCCGCTCAGCGCCTCGATCGCGATAACATCGGGCGCAAAGCCTTCGAGCCGGTCGAGCACCAATTCTAGATGCTCCAGCGGAAAGGCTTCAGCGGGCAGTTGGCTCAAATGCGGGGAGCCGAGAACCAGCACGCGTGTGGGTTCTCCGCCCAGTTGCGGGTCCGGTCCTGAGAAGTCGAAATCGGATTGGGCGTTAAGCGGAATGGACAAAGCCAGCGCTGCGGCGGCGGCCAAGCTGATTGATCCAGAAAATCTCATCATCGCCTCTCGTTTTAGTGTCTTGCTGGCGTATAACACTGCGCCGGTGATGTGAAGGTTGGCGCGCGCCTTTGGCAAAATAAAAGGGCCACCCGATATCCCGAGCGGCCCCTTGATATTTAGCGAAAAGCTTCGCTTACGCGCTGTAATACATATCGAACTCAACCGGGCACGGCGTCGTTTCGAGGCGCAGCTGCTCCTCCCACTTAAGCCCGGCATAGGCTTCGATCTGGTCGAGCGAGAAGACATCGCCCTTCAGGAGGAACTCATGATCCTCTTCCAGCGCTTCCAATGCCTCGCGAAGCGAACCGGCAACCGTCGGCACTTCGGCAAGCTCGGCTGGCGGCAGATCATAGAGGTTCTTGTCCATGGCTTCGCCGGGGTGGATCTTGTTCTCAATCCCATCAAGGCCCGCCATCAGCAGCGCCGAGAAGGCGAGATAGGGGTTGGCGATCGCATCGGGGAATCGGAATTCCACGCGCTTGGCCTTCTCACCCGCACCATACGGAATGCGGCACGAGGCTGAGCGGTTGCGCGCTGAGTAAGCCAGCAGAACCGGCGCTTCAAAACCCGGCACCAGACGCTTGTAGCTGTTGGTCGTTGCGTTGGTGAAGGCGTTCACCGCCTTGGCGTGCTTGATGACACCGCCAATGTAATAGAGGCAATTTTCCGACAGGCCGGCATATTCGTTGCCCGCAAAAGTCGGCTTGCCATCTTTCCAGATCGACATGTGGCTGTGCATGCCAGAGCCGTTATCTTCCTTGATCGGCTTGGGCATGAAAGTCGCGGTCTTGCCATAGGCGTGGGCGACCTGCTGGACGACATACTTGTAGATCTGCACCTGGTCCGCCGCGCGGGTGAGCGAGCTGAAGGTGATGCCAAGCTCGTGCTGGGCTGCGGCCACCTCGTGGTGGTGCTTGTCCATGTTGAGACCCATTTCCATCATCGTCGCGACCATTTCGCCGCGAATGTCCATCGCGCTGTCAACCGGCGCGACGGGGAAATAGCCGCCCTTGGCGCGCGGGCGGTGCGCCATATTGCCCATCTCGTATTCCTTGCCGGTGTTGGTCGGCAGCTCGATATCATCGATCGCGTAGCCTGATCCGGCATAGCCGTCTTCAAAGCGCACATCGTCGAACATGAAGAATTCAGGCTCTGGTCCGACATAGACCGTGTCACCAATGCCGGTGGAGGTGAGATAAGCCTCGGCGCGCGTGGCGGTCGAGCGCGGGTCACGCGCGTAGAGCTGGCCGTCCGATGGCTCAACGATGTTGCAGAACAGGCTGAGCATCGGGGTCGCGCTGAACGGATCGATGTAGGCTGCATCCATGTCAGGCTTGAGGATCATGTCGGATTCGTTGATCGCCTTCCACCCCTCGATTGAGGAGCCGTCGAACATCAGGCCATCTTCAAGCGCGTCTTCATCCATGACGCTTGCTGCCATGGTGAGGTGCTGCCACTTGCCCTTGGGATCGGTGAAGCGCAGGTCAACCCACTCGATTTCCTCGTCTTTGATCTGTTTGAGGACGTCATTCACGCTTGCCATTTTGGTATTGCCTCCGATTTGAAATGTGTAACGAATGAGCGCGCCGACCCCGACGCGCGCTGGAAATAACTGAGGTTAGATCGCGTCCAGATCTGTCTCGCCGGTGCGGATGCGGATCGCTTTGTCGATTGTGGACACGAAAATCTTTCCATCGCCGATGCGCCCCGTTTGTGCGGCATTGGCAATGGCTTCAACCACACGCTCTGCCTGGTCGGCTGGAACAATGACTTCGAGCTTCACCTTGGGTAGGAAATCGACGACATATTCAGCGCCGCGATAAAGCTCGGTGTGGCCCTTCTGGCGGCCGAACCCCTTGGCTTCGAGCACTGTGATGCCGGAGACGCCGATTTCGTGAAGCGCCTCTTTGACTTCGTCGAGTTTGAAAGGCTTGATGATCGCTTCGATCTTTTTCACGTAATTTCCGTTCCCGCCCGAGACTTGATGTTGTTCTATCCGACCAAGAATCGCGGTCGAGAGTGTCATATCGGGGTAGCGAACTCTTGGCGACGCGCAAGGAACATCCCCTATGCCCAAACAAGTAGCAATGTTGTGCAGCGCAGCGCAACCATTGTTATGAGCGCGCCAAACCTGCCTGAATTTTGGGCAGCTCTAGAGCCGCAAGCCCGTTGTCTCAGGCAGGCCGCACATGATGTTGAGGTTCTGGATCGCAGCGCCGCTTGCGCCTTTGCCGAGATTGTCGAGCCGGGCGATGAGACGTGCTTGGGAGTTGCCTCCATCTGTGTGCATGGAAAGCCTCATACCGTCCCACGGCTTAGCGCTTTCGCGCATCAGCAACTCTTTCTCAGCTTCCAAAGAAACACAGATCACTTCGCAATCGTTGTACCATGACTGCCATTCCTCGATCAGGCGGTCAGGTCCGGATCGGTCTATAACACGGAGATAGATCGGTACTTCGACGATCATGCCGCGGAACGCCGGAACTACCGCGGGTGAGAATAGCGGAGGGTACTCTAGATCAGCATACTTTTGCATCTCCGGCAGGTGCTTGTGACCAAGGTCCAGACCATATGCTCGAAATGCAATGGAATTGTCGTCGGCAAAGCGCTCAATCAGAGCATTGCCACCTCCCGAATATCCACTCACAGCATGAACAGAATAGTCCCATCCATGAGGCAGGAGTGACATGACAACAAGCGGCGCCATCAACGCCAAAAACCCGGTCGGATAGCACCCCGGATTGCTTACAAACTGGGCGTTTGCGATCTTGTCGCGCCCGATGATCTCTGGAAAGCCATACGTCCAACCTTCCGCCACGCGATGCGCGCTCGATGCATCGATAATCCGCGTGTCCGACCCCTCAGCCAGCGCCACCGCTTCGCGCGCTGCGTCATCGGGCAGGCACAGGATTGCGACGTCGGCTTCGTGCAACGCTTCTTTGCGCGCCACTTCGTCTTTGCGATGCGCATCGTCTAGTACGATGAGTTCAAACTCCTCACGAGACGCCAAGCGTCCGTGGATTTCAAGGCCGGTTGTCCCGGCGGCGCCATCGATGAAGACACGTGTTGCCATGCTTGCAGTCAGCCCAAATCGAGGCAGGCGGTGTGGACATAGCCGCTCGGCCCGCCGGGGCCCATGCAGCACCACACCCATTCCTGACCGATATCGAGCACTTCAAGCGCGGTGCCACGGGGCAGCACGCTGGTGACCTCGCTGTCATCGCGGGCGAGTGCGCGCATGTTGGTTTGCTCGGAGCACACTGTGGCGGCGGTCGGGATGACATAGTGCGCCGCGAGATGCGTGCCTGCGAGCGCGATGTGAGCAAGGTCTCCGCGCAGAGGCAGCGTGCCGGGCGCGGGCTTTTCGACCGGACCATTCAGCCCGAGAATGCCGCCTGGAACGCTGTATTGTGATGCATCGCTGGCCGCGCTGCTCATGCGGGGTGTGTCCTTGTTCGCTCTCGGAGGCGCGCGTAGCGTTAACCTGCGCGCGCGGCAAGGTTACCCGACGAGTGTTGTTACTTGGTGTACCGCTCTTTCAGCATTCGCCATGTGGCGCGAAGGCCATAGGCGGTCCCGCCTTTGGCGCGTCCGGGCTTGGGAAAGGGACGCCAGGCGAACGTGTCGAAATGCACCCAGTCCACCCCGTCGCCCACGAACTTGTCGAGGAACAGCCCCGCCACGCTTGCGCCGGCATAGGGGTTGGACTGGGCGTTGGTCATGTCGGCAATGTCGGAGGCGAGATATTCGCGATACGCTTCGGGAAGTGGCAGGCGCCAGGGTTCGTCATCGCTCGCCTTGCCCGCTTCGATCAGTGCTTCAGCGGTCTCATCCCGTCGCGCCATCATGGCGGCGTAGTCCGGCCCCAAAGCAATGCGTGCAGCACCTGTGAGCGTTGCGAAGTCGATCAGCAGATCGGGCTCCTCCTCGCTCGCGCGGGTGAGGGCATCACCAAGGATCAGTCGGCCCTCGGCATCGGTGTTGTGGATCTCAACCGTCAAGCCCTTGCGGCTGGAAAGCACATCGCCGGGGCGGAAGGCCGAGCCCGAAATGGCGTTCTCGACCGCGGGCACGAGCAGATGCAGGCGCACCGGAAGATTGCCGCCCATCACCAGAGCGCCAAGCGCAATGGCATGCGCAGCGCCGCCCATATCCTTCTTCATCAGCCGCATGCCAGCAGACGGCTTGATATCGAGACCGCCGGAATCAAAGCACACGCCCTTGCCCACGATGGCAAGGACCGGCGCATCATCGCCCGCGCCCGTACCTTTCCATGTGAGGTGCATGAGGCGCGGGGCGTGCTCGCGCGCGGCGGCGCGGCCCACGGCGTGCACCATGGGATAGCCGGTTTCCAGCGCATCGCCCTTGATCACTTCGAGCTGCGCGCCGTGCTTCTTGGCGAGCGCTTCAAATTCGGCCTGCAGCGCGGCGGGGCCCATGTCTTCTGCCGGCGTGTTGACGAGATCGCGCACCTTCATCTCGGCGAGTGCTTCGGCGACCGCGGCATCGATCCGCCCCACCTGAGAGGTAAGCAACACGCGCGGGCCAGCGGCGTTCTCGTCATCCTTGTAGCGGGTGAAGCGGTATTGCGCCGTCAGCCAACCAAACAGCGCTGCACCCGGCTCGGCATCGGCAAGGCGATACGTGCCCTCTGGGAGTCGCTCCGCCAGCGCGGACAGGCAGTAGCTCCCCAGCGCCTCAGGATCGGCTACGCCGCCCAGCACGAACACGCCATCGCCATCGGGCACGATGCCCACCTGCGCAGGCTTGCCTTCAAAGCGCTGCGCGGCGAGGCTGGCGCGCTGCCCGGCGCTCAGCGTCTTGAGGCGATCTGAAAGCGTCGATTTGGTCACCAGGTGGATGGCAGTGGCGTCTTGCCCGCGATCAGGACGGATAAGGTCGGAAATGTCAGTCATGTCGCGTCCATAATCGAGCCGTTAGAGTTGTCACCTCTCAAATCGCGGAAAGGGAGGGCGAAGCGATGAAGTGGATGGTTTTAGCAGGGGTGCCACTGGCTGTAATGGGCTGTTCGTCCACGGATGAAACAGGCGTTAGCGTCGGCGCATCGCCAGCCAGCGCGCAGGAAACGGCGCAGGCCTCGGGCGGTGCGGACGCGGCAGGCGAGGGGCGCTCGATTGAAATCAAGACCGACGCGATCACCTTCAACTATTCCTGGCCCGCTATTGCCCAAGGGATCGACGGCCTGAACGCCGAGCTGGAAAAGCGGGCTGAGGCAGCAAAGACTCAGTCTGTTGGCTACGCCGAGAGTGCCAAGGCCGACGCTGATAAGGGCGATTACACTTTCAGGTCACACTCCTACGATGGCGGTTGGGAAGTCGCCGCTGACTTGCCCGGTTTCCTGTCGCTGGGCGGTGGACGTTGGACCTACACAGGCGGCGCGCATGGGAATTCCGATTATGAAAGCTTGTTGTGGGACAAAACGGCCGCGCAAGTGATCGAGCCGCTCGACTTGTTCACCTCGCCGACCGCTTTTCGAGAGGCGGTGCGCGAATTCTATTGCTCGCGCCTCATGGACGCGCGTGGTGAGCGGATCGGCAAGGAAATGGTACGCGGCACGGACATTTACGAAAGCTGCCCTGAGCTTTCCGAGCTTGCTGTGGTGATGGTGTCCGAAAACGGTGCGACGTTTGACCGGATCGACATGATCGCGGCGCCCTATGTTGCGGGATCGTATGCGGAAGGCTCCTACACGGTCGAGATGGCGGTCGACAGTGCAGTGCGCGACGCGGTGAAACCCGAATACAAGGATGCCTTTCGAACCCCGTGATCCCCGCGCAAGCGGGGACCTCATCGAATGAAGCGCTTCTATTGGTACAGGTCCCCGCCTGCGCGGGGACTCGCATGAGGCGGGATTAATCGCTATATCGCGCGCCATGACCGAATATCAGCTCATCGACAGTCAGGACACCGTCTATCGCGACGGCACGATCAAGCTCCACACTGAGGAGGGCTTTGAAGGGATGCGCGCCGCCGGACGGCTGGCGGCGACAATCCTCGATGAAGTCGCCGATCTGGTGCAGCCGGGCGTGACGACCGAGAGCATCGACACTGCGATCCGGCACATGATGCTGGATGCAGGCGCGGTGCCAGCGACGCTTGGTTATCGCGGCTACACGCATTCCTCGTGCATCTCGTTGAACCACGTGATCTGCCACGGCATTCCGGGGGCCAAGGTGCTGAAGGATGGCGACATCCTCAACGTTGATGTGACCCCGCTGCTCGATGGTTGGCACGGCGACACCAGCCGGATGTTCTATGCGGGCGAGCCGTCGATCAAGGCGAAGCGGCTGGTGGACGTGACCTATGAATGCCTGATGCTGGGGATCGAGGCTGCGGCGCAGCCCGGCGCGCGGCTGGGCGATATCGGCGCGGCGATTGAGGGCCACGCCAAGCAATTCCGCTACGGCGTGGTGCGCGAGTTTTGCGGGCATGGCCTTGGTCGCCTGTTCCACGACGCGCCCGAAGTGGTCCACGCCGCGAAAGCTGGCACGGGGCCGGAATTGAAGCCCGGCATGTTCTTCACCATCGAGCCGATGATCAATCTCGGCAAACCCTGGGCCAAGGTGCTGGGCGATGGCTGGACCGCGGTAACGCGCGACAAATCGCTCTCCGCGCAATTTGAGCACAGCCTCGCGATCACCGAAGACGGGGTGGAGATCTTTACGAAGAGCCGGACGGGCCGCGACAAACCGCCTTATTGATCTACGGTAATGGACTTTACCTATTACATTGCAGGCTTGTTATCGTTTTTCGTAGGTTTTGTTGGAGCGATTATCTTCGTTGCTTTGGGCGGGGAAAACCCACGACGGCTTGTGAAATGGTGTGTTGCGGTGTCGGTAATCGCGGATTTCGCGCTGCTTACCTACTGGGTGAAGTACCTTGAGCTTTCCCCGCTCCTGTTTCTCGTTGATTTGGTCTTTTTTCTCGTCTTCGCCTTTATCGGCTGTTCATTTGGCGCAAGCCCCGTGCTCTTCGTTCGAGATATCGTCCGGAAACTCCGGAAAAGCGCCACGGCAGAGCCTGGCCACCTGGATTAGTCAGACAAGCATCGCGCAGACTGGTCCCTAGACCCCCGCAAAACCCCTTATTAACGCCTTAAGGTTAGTTCTTCAGCCTGCTCGCAAACCACGCTCATGCGCCTGGCTGCAAGCGCAAGAGGACGCTGAAGGCCATGTCGAAGATAACGCTCACCATTTTGTGCATCGTGATCGCCGGGATCATCACGGGAATGTATCTGGAAGTCCCGCAGCTTTCGGGCGGGGTGGGCGCGTTTATCGTGCTGGCGCTGGTCTATTCCTTCGTGGTCGCCAAGCGTGAGGTTGCGCTTCTGGCTCTGGCGCTTCAGGAGCCATCTGACGATGAGCCTGAGGACGAAGAGGAAGAGCCTCAATCCAACGTGATCGTGCCCGAATGGCAGCGCCACGATGCAAGCCCGGTCCCCAACGCTCCGCGCACGTCCATCGCCCGGCTCGCCGCGCGCTAGACAAACCAGATAAGCAGAGCGCCCACCATCAGCGCCACGACCGCAATCGAAAAGGCGAGCATCGCGGCGCTTGTCTTGGTGATCCGGCCGAGCGTAGCCCATTCATAGCCCAGCGAAATCGCAAGCGTCAGCGGAGGCTGCGCGCCGATCGAAATCTCTGGCGGCAGGCCCAGAACATCTGTCACCCGCGCATAGACCGGTGTCATGAAAGCCAAGGTTCCGATCAGCATCGCCATGCGGTGCTCGTGGCTTTGGTGCCTGCGCGCAAACAGGATCGCAGCAATGTAAAGCGGGATGAAGGTAACGAAGGCCGCGATGTTGACTACTGTCACCTCTGTGCGCCCGATCTCCTGGCCCAGATTGACCGAGATAATCATTCCCGACACAGTCATCGCCGCCACCAGCCCCAGCGAGGTGGTGCCGAAACGCCGGTGAAGACCCATCTTCCCAGCGCTCGCCAGATAGGCCTGACTGCCCAGCATACTCATCCAGGCGAGCATGGTGCCTGCGTGGAACACCACCAGCGGCGTGTAGCGCGCGGCGCGTTCGGGATGGGCCACCACTTTGAGCGCGAAGGCCACAATCGTAAACGCCACCAGCGCAAAGGCGACATGCCCCAGCAGCCGATTAGCCTCCTTCGCGCTCATGGGGGCAGGACGCGATGTGTCGAATGCATATCGGACAAGGGCGATAATCACGCTTTTTCCCGTCGGCTGGTGCGCCTTTGTGCCTGTTTGTGTTCCAGACCTTTTTCGCGTTTTCGTGCCTTAGCTCTCCATTTGCCGGCTATGCGCTTTAGCCAGTTGGGATCGTCTTTGACCGCCGGGCTCTCGGCCATGGCCTCAAGCTCTTCAGCCTTCGCCTCAAAACGTTCGCTAAGCGGTTCATGATTGTTCGAATTGCCCATCAATTTACTCAACGCGCGGCGCGGATTGCGGCTCCCGCAGCGAAGGGGGCAAGTGCCGCCAGCAGCAGGCTGATCGCGGCGACAAAGCCGAGGCTTGCCTCATCCTGCCGCGCCAAAGCGCCCGCGCCAAAGATCAGGATCGGCAGCGCCAGCGGGATGAGCAAGAGGCCCGATAGGGCGGCGCCCGCGCGAAGGCTTGCGGTGAGCGCGGCGATGATGAGGCCAATGGCTGCCAGCCCCGGCGTGCCCGCGAGCAAGCCCAGCAGAACGATGTGCAAGGTCGGCCCCTCCAGTTGCAACAAGGCCGCAGCGGGGAAGGCGGCGAGGATGAGCGGCGGGCCAAAGCTCAGCCAATGGGCGAGCATGCGCACCGCCATCATCACCTCTTCGCTCACCCCGCGCAAGGCCAGCTGATCGAAATGGCCAAGCTCGATGTCGCGCGTCACCAGCCGGTCAAGCGGGAGGATGGCGGCGAGCAGGGCGGCGATCCAGACAACCCCTCCGCCCGTGCGCGCCAGCGTGTTGGCATCCGGCCCCACGGCGAACGGGTAAAGCATGGCGACCGCGACAAAGAAGATGACGGGCAAGGCCGCACCCGTGCCGCCTCCGCCTCCGGCAAAGGGGAAGAACTGCGCCAGATCGCGCTTCAATAGACGACCGATCACGCGCTCACCTCGTCATCCATAGGCACCGCGAAGTCTTCTATGGCGAGTGTTTGCAACCCCGGTACGCGCAAGGGCTGATGCGAGGCGATGAGAGCGCTCCCTTGATTGCCAAGATGCTCGATCACCAAGTCACTCACCAGCTTCTGCGAGGCGGTGTCGAGGCCCGACAAGGGCTCATCGAGAAGCCAGACGCTTGCGCCTTGGCCCACAAGTCGCGCAAGCCCCGCGCGCTTTTTCTGCCCTGTCGAGAGGTAACGCACCGGCACATCAACGAGCCGGTTCAGTCGCAGCTGTGCCAGAACACCCTCGCGATCAGCGGCATTATCGAGCGCAAACCAGAAGTCGAGCGCTGCGCCCAGCGTCAGTTCGGGATCAAGGCCGGTGCGCTCGTCCAGCAGGCCCACGGGGCCGCCACAGCCGGCCAATCCCGCATAAGGCGTGCTCAATCCTGCAAGCGTGCGGATCAGTGTCGTTTTGCCCGAACCGTTGGCGCCTGTGATGTGCAGCGCCTCACCCGGCCCAAGATTGAACGATAGGTTGCGGAACAACAGCCGGTCACCGCGCCTACAGGCGAGGTCCTGCGCGCGAATACCCGGCACTGATACGTCCAGTACCTTGGCAACTTGTTGTGAACCCGTCATGGCCTCATGCGTTAGGGAAAAGCGATCACGCTCACAACATACCGCTTACCAAGGAGCCATCCAGCGATGCCGACTGTCCCCGAACTTACTGAGGAAGACCGCAACCGGCTGCTCGCCGATCATCCCGAATGGACGCTGGCTCGCGAGGGAAAGGCGATTGAGCGTACCTTCCAGTTTGGCGACTTTTCTGAGGCCTGGGGCTTTATGAGCCGCGTCGCCCTGATCGCGGATGGCCATGATCACCACCCCGAATGGTTCAACGTCTACGCTAAGGTCGAGATCACGCTGACAACGCATGATGCAGGCGGTTTGTCGATGCGCGACGCCAAGATGGCCCGCGCGATTGACGCGCTTTTGTAAGCGACGCTCTGTTATAGCCGACAGGCGGGCCTATAAGTCCGTGCCCACCCCCTGGGTGCGGATTTGCTTGCGAACGCGGCCCGGAAGCCAGCGGGTAAGGAACAGCAGGCGGGCGGCGGTTTTGCCAACGGTGTAATCGAGCTTGTCCCCGTGCACCGCGTCCCAGACGACTGTTGGCACAGCGCTTACGGGAGAGACTTCAACGCCTGCCTCCTCCAGCATTTCCTTGCCCGTTCGGTTTGTCTCGGGCTGGACTTGGTCGATGATGGGCGTGTCGATGAAACCGGGGCACAGAGCGGTCACTTTGATGCCATCATCGGCCCATTCGGCATCAAGCGCCTGTGTGAGGCCGCGCACACCCCATTTGGTCGCACAATAGACCGCAAGGTTGGGCGCTCCGATGATCCCTGCAAGGCTGGCTGTGTTGATGAGGACAGAGCCGGGCGCAGTCTTCTTGAGGTGCGGCTGCGAAGCCTGCGCGCCAAAGACGACGCCCTTCAGATTGATGTCGAGCACAGCTTCGATCTGATCGGTGGTTTGATCCTCGATCGGGCCGCCATGGCCAATGCCAGCATTGTTGAAGACGACATCGACGCGCCCGCCGGCAGCAGTTGAGAACGCTTCAAGCGCCACATCCCAGGCCGCGCGGTCGCGTACGTCGAGCTTGTGCGCGTATTTGAAACCGCCGGGGATGAGGCCAAGCGTGTCCTCCATTCCCTGTTCGTTGATGTCCGCAATTCCGACAAACCAGCCACGCTCACCAAAATAGAGCGCAACCTCGCGCCCGATGCCCGACCCGCCGCCAGTGATGAAAATGGAGCGCTTAGGTGCCCCTCTTGCAGGTCCGCTCATCGTTTCCCTCTCCTATTGGGTTTCGCTTTGCGAACCTACCTAGGAGAGGGAAGTGCGCTTGTCATTCCCCTTTGAGAGCGTCTTCCAAACCCGCTACATGCTCAGCGCCTTCGAGGATTTGCGCTGTACTGGATGACACCGTGCCGCCAATCGGCTCACTGCGCCCGCCAAGGCACGAGGCAAGGAAGTTCTCGGCGATCGCGGTGAACGCGATGTTGTTCTGAGGCTTGGCAAAGCCGTGGCCCTCATCGGGATAGAGCACATAGGTTACCGGAATGCCTGCCTCCTTCATCGCGCCCACGATCTGATCGCTCTCCGCTTGCTTGACGCGCGGATCGTTCGCGCCTTGCAGGATGAGCAGCGGCTTGGTGATTTCATTGGCCTTGTAGAGCGGGCTCGCGGCCTTGAGCAGGGCAAGACCCTCTTCGGTGTTCGGATCGCCCATGCGCTCATGGAAGGTCTTCACCAGTGGGGCCCAATAGGGCGGAATGGTCTCAAGCAGAGTTTCCAGGTTCGAAGGGCCGACAATATCGACGCCGCACGCAAAATTCTCAGGCGTAAAGGTGAGCCCGGCAAGCGTTGCATAGCCACCGTAAGAACCGCCCATGATCGCCACTTGATCCGCGCTTGCGATGCCCTCGCTAATGGCCCAGTCAGTCGCATCGATCAGATCATCGTGCATCGCAAGGCCCCATTGCTTGTTACCGGCATTGAGAAAGCTCTTGCCAAACCCGGTAGAGCCGCGAAAGTTTACAGAAAGCACAGCATAGCCGCGATTGGCGAGCATTTGGTGAAAGCTGTTAAAGCCATAGCCATCGCGCGCCCAGGGCCCCCCATGGACAAGCAGCACCATCGGGACCGCTGCGTCAGGCCGGCCGTCGCCATCGCTGTCCGAGCCGGGCGGAAGCGTCAGGTACGAAGGCAGGGTGAGCCCATCACGGCTGGCGATCTCAATCGGGTGCATCTTTTGCAGCGGCATCCCCTCAAGCTCGGGCCGGGTGACGTAGAATGGGGTCAGCGTCTGCGCTGTGCGATCATAGATAAAGCTTTGCGAGGGCGCAGTGAGCGGGTCGTTCCACACAATCCAGGTCTGATCGTCATCGGTGCGGCTGGCAATGCCATATTCGCCATCAAGTCGCTCATCGAGCCAGTTGAGTGCAGCGCCGATTTCGGGATCGAGCGCGGTCCACTCATTGGTCAGATAGTTGACTGAATAGGCCTGCACCACGCCTGTCTTGGTGTTGCGGATCGTACCGCCAAGGTCTGCTTTGGCGTCCTCGGCGATCAGCGTCTTCTCACCCGTCGCAGTGTCCTGCGCAAACAGAGCGGCGGTGTCACGCCCACGGCTGTCGAGCCAGTAGAGGATCGATCCATCGGTGGTGTAGCCCGCCGTCGAGGTCGTCAGCGAATCTTCCATCGCGGTGGTTTCAAACGGGGTCTGGTCAACGACGCCATCGACGAACTTGAAGTAATCCGTACCGCCTGCCTCGTTCTGGCGCACCGCCATGCGCAAGGTCAGGTTGTCATCGGCTTCAAACCCTGCAAAGCCGTTGTTCTCGTAGACCAGTGTGAGTTCGCCCGTATTCATGTCGAGCATGTGGACGTCATGAAACTGCGGATTGCGGTTGTTGACGCCGATCAGGAGCTTGTCCTTGATCGTTTCTGACGAGCCGATGATCTGTACCCGCGTATTCTCGAACGGGGTGAGGTTGGTTTCTACGCCAGTTTCGACGTCGATCTTGTAGAGTAGGAAGTTCTCATCGCCGCCCTTGTCCTGAATGTAGCCAACGCTTTTGCTGTCGGGTGACCAGAAGTGGCTGCGGATCGGACGGTCGGTGGACGCGGTCATGGCTTTCGCAGCGCTCAGATCATCGCGCGGGGCCACCCAGATGTTGAGCACGCCATCAACAGGCGCAAGCCAGCTCAGCCATTTGCCGTCGGGCGACAGGCGCCCTTGAGCGCGCGTGGGATTTCCGAACAGAGCATCGCGCGGGATCAGGGGGACAGCTTGGGTCGAGGTGGTCATTGGCTCTCCGGCAGTTTCTTTGATTTTGTGATGGTCGGCGCTGAGCACGGATGGCGCCGCAAGCATGCCAAGCGCCGCGGTGGCGGCCATCAGCCTGGCAATCAATGGTGATTTGGGCGATTTGGGCATGGGGGGTGAGCTCTCCATCTCAGGTGTATTGCAGGTACACTACACAGCCAGATTGGCGGCGCAAGGCCCCTGTTTTGTCTCTTTGTGCCGCCCGCCAATGCGTGTTCGGATCATAAATCTCCACGCGAGGACCGTAAGCCGGTCTGCGAGGTGCAATCGCTAACCTCTGGTGAGCGCCGGCGGAGAGCCATGATTGTCGAGGCACACCTTTAGCCTAGCATTGCTCATTGAGTTATCGTTCAAGATCAGCGGCTCCCGGATCACCAATGGTTAAGGTGAAAGTCTTCGACCAGTGGCCTTGAATAGGCTTACCTTGCTCATTCAAAACAATATCAAAGCGGGCGTATCGCACTGTACCGCGACATGCCCATTGATCAATTATCGCATTGCTGCTGCTCTTGAGTACCTCGCAATCCACGGCTCGGCCTTGGGTGGTGACCCGGACCAGTATCGTCACCGTGCCCCGCACATCCTGGCGGATGGTAGTCATTGGGTAGTTTCCAATGAGCCGTTCGCCGAAAGCCTCTGTGTTGTTCAGGCGCGCTTTGGGCAGTTCGGCGATTTCGGCAACCGACAACACCTCTTGCGGTGAGGCATTGTTGGACAAAAAGGTCAGAACGATTGAAGCCAAAATAGCACGATCGAACATGAGCGATATCCTTCGTTCTACAGTTCCTGGCCTGCGAAAAAGGGCACGGTTAAGATCGCCTTCGCCCCCTTGGCGCAGACAATGGTCTTGCTGATGCGCGCTTTCGGGCTATTTCCCTCCGCTGAAATCCTCCAGCGCTTGGCGCAGCTTGACGATCTCCTGCCCGAATACAAGCAATTGGGCCTGCGCATTGCCATAGCTGATGCCATAGGCTGCATTGATATAGCCTTGCAGGACAACCGAGCCATTAGCCGTGCGATAGGCTTTCCCAGTGGGATTGAGATCGTTGTAGGTGTGGATCAACGTGTCTAGCTCGGCCTCGCTGCGGCTGTCATTGCGGGTAAAGACAGCGATCATGAGGAGGCCTACACATCCCGCTTCAGGCGCACAGGCTTGCGGGGCGAGGGTAAAGGCCAGTCCGCCCTCAGCGCTTGCTCGGTAAACGGTCTGCCCGTTGGCGCCCGCTTCGACTTCGAAATCGGCTTGCACACTAAGCAGCAAGCGCGCGATTGTAGAGCTGTTGAACTGGGAAACAACCGCGTTGCGGCCCGATGAGGGTGCTTGCGGCTGGGCCGGTGTTTGGGCCTGCGCAGCTCCCGCAACCATGGTGGTGGCGGCCAGAGCAAGTGCGAAAGCGGTTCTTGATGCCATGATCCTAAAGTGTCCGTAATAAGTTGGTCTGACTTTGATTTTGGCCTAAGCAGAAATCTCGCAAGTTCGCCAGCACATGCCTGTCTTGCTTGTTTAGCAGAAAATCGTATCACAGCGCCGGATTGGCGTAGTAATGCCATGTGAAAATCGCCATTGGGCCTCGGTGCGGAGACCATTGTTCGCCTAGCGCGCGGCATTCTTTTTCCTTGGGACGCTCCTTGAGCTTCAGCAGGCGTTTGACGCCCTCCTGTACAGCGAGGTCCCCGGCGGGCCAGATATCGGCGCGGCCTTCGGCAAAAAGGAGGTAGATCTCGGCTGACCAGCGCCCGATCCCTTTGATCTGCGTCAGCTGCGCGATCGCCTCTTCGTCATCGGCTGGCATGGCATCAAAATCCACCGCGCCCGCTTCGACAAGCTCGCACAAGGAGCGCGCATAGCCCTGCTTCTGGCGCGAGAGCCCGCAGGCGCGCAGTGTATCGAAATCGCGTCCAAGCAGGCATGTTGGCGTGAAATCGGGCCCGAGTTCGGCCTCAAGCTTGGTCCACATCGACGTCGCGGCTGCGACCGAGACCTGCTGGCCCACAATGGTGCGAAGCAGCGTCTTGTAGCCGCGCTCGCGCAGGCGTGCTTGGGGATAGCCTACCCGCTCAAGCTGCTCTGCCACCCGTGCATCTGTCGCAGCGAGCGCGTCCAATCCTAGCCTGATCCGTTCTGCCGTTAGTCCCATTTCACCATCGCGCTTGCCACTTGTCAGGGAACCGCTTAGCAGCCGCGCTGTTTGACCGATAGCGCGCCGTTTCGCGCTGAACACGAAAGCAGAGGAAAGTCCCACCATGCCCAAGCTGATCGTCACGAACCGTAAAGGCGAGACCAGCGAGATCGAGGCCGAAGACGGCCTCACCGTAATGGAAGCGATCCGCGATAACGGTATTGATGAGCTTTTGGCGCTGTGCGGCGGATGCTGCTCGTGCGCGACGTGCCAGATCTATGTCGACGATACGGCAGGTGGCGAACTCGCCGCGATGAGCGAGGACGAGGACGACCTGCTGGAGTCTTCCGATCACCGCAAAGAAAACTCGCGCCTCGCATGTCAGGTGCCGTTCACCGCGGATCTGGACGGTATGAAAATCACTATCAGCCCCGAAGACTAAAGTTGTTTGCGGGCGGCTGTGAGAGGGCCTAATTCCCGGCCCATGAACATCACCAAGCCTATTGGCGACACGCTCGCTCTCATTGGAAACACGCCGCTGGTGCGCCTCAAAGGCCCGAGCGAAGCGGCCGGGTGCGACATTTGGGGCAAGTGCGAATTTGCCAATCCGGGCGCCAGCGTCAAAGACCGCGCGGCGCTCTACATGATCCGCGACGCTGAAGAGCGCGGCGAGTTGAAGCCTGGCGGCACCGTTATCGAAGGGACGGCAGGCAATACCGGCATCGGGATTGCGCTGGTTGCCAACGCGCTGGGATACAAGACGATCATCGTCATGCCCGACAATCAGTCGAAGGAAAAGATGGACACGCTGCGTGCGCTTGGTGCGCAGCTTGTCCTTGTTCCGCCGACCAAATACGCAGACCCTGCCCACTTCCAGCACGTTTCACGACGCATGGCGGAGGAGAGCGAGGGCGCGATCTGGGCCGGGCAGTTTGACAATGTCGCCAACCGCAAGGCGCATATCGAAGGCACCGCGCCCGAGCTGTGGGAGCAGACCGGCGGCACCATCGATGGCTTCACTTGCGCGGCGGGAACGGGCGGGACGATTGCGGGCGTCGGCTTTGGCCTTAAGGAAAAGAACCCCGATGTACGCATCGCTCTCACCGATCCGCACGGCGCCGCGCTCTACAATTACTATGCGAATGGCGAGCTGAAGTCCGAAGGATCCTCGGTTGCAGAGGGCATTGGCCAGGGTCGCATCACCGCCAATCTCGAAGGCGCAATGATTGACAAGCAGTTTCGCATTTCGGACGAAGAAGGCCTTGTCTGGGTGCGCCGTTTGTTGCGCGAAGAGGGACTGTGCCTTGGCCTTTCCAGCGGGATCAACGTTGCAGGCGCGATTGAGCTCGGCAAGCAATTGGTCGTCGAAGGGCGCGCCAATCCGCAGGTTGCGACGATCCTGTGTGATACCGGCTTTCGTTACCTTTCAACGCTCTACAACGCTGAGTGGCTGCGGGCGAAGGGCTTGCCCGTTTTTGACTGGCTGGAAACCGAAGGCGAGGCCTGATAGGCCCCACGCTGTTATGGCGCAGCGCGATCCTTTCTCACAGCCCGGCGGCGCGGCACCAGCCGTCGAGCCGCCTGAGCTTGCGCCGCTCGGCGGAACACGCAGCGAAGCCTTGCAGCGCCTCCAGCTCGGACTCACAGGCCTGTGCGCGATGATCCTGATGATCGGAATTGCCGGCGTGCTTGGCGGTCAGGCCGACCTTGCCGAGGAAGCCGCCGTGCCTGATGCCGCGCCCACAACCGAGCCCACAGCCGCGCCGCCTCAGCGCGATCCTCTGGCCGATGCGGGTGTTGTTCCCGATATCCCAACCGAGCCTGAAGTGGAAGAAACTCCGCTCCCGGCAGACACCATCGTGACAGACGTCGATGGCGCGGTCACCGTCCCCGACACACCTCCTACAGAGCCGCAAGTTGACCCTGACGCGCGATAAGGTGCTGTGCGTTGCGGCCAGCTGTTTGCGACGCTGAAAGCCACTTTTGGGGATTGAACGGGAGGCTTTGGGGAAGGGACGGTTGAGAGCGACTCCAAAGTGCACAATCGCTGAAAAACGCAGCTATAATCGGGGTTTCTACGCGGTTGCTCGTCCCGGATATGGTCTCGGACACTGCAAAGTGATGAGCGGTGCAGAGTAAAAATTTATTTAAATCAGCACATTAACAGTACATCCCCTAAAATCCCTAATTTAGACCTTTAATCCCCCTTCAATCCCCGATAATACCACACTCCATCAAACATGCCTGTCTCTCCCGCGCCCGTCTTGCGATTGGCGCGCCGCTCTCGCTCACGCGCGGGTCCGGCGGCGGGGAAGTCATGCCGAAGAGGCGGGCCGTGTTGGAACATGGGATCGATCATGGGGAACGATCCAGCGAGGATAAAGGGGAAGGGCGCGCGTGTCGGCCTTTGGAGGATATAGTGGCCAAGCCTTTTCGCCTGCGGGCGATAAGGGCCGCTATGTCCTGCCGCCTGACTTTCGCAACGGGATCAAGCTTGCGAGCGGCGGCCACAAGACGCTGTGCCTGGCGCGCCACCACAAGTGGAATGCCGGCTGGAAATGCCTCGTGGGCTTTGGCCTGAATTACGAGGCGCAGCTTGAAGACATTCTTGCGCATGAAGAGGAGATGGCGGTCCGCGCGCGCGAGCCGTTTGACCGTGATCGGCGCCGGATGAGCCTGTTCAGCTATCGCAAGGTGCCGTTCGATGACAGCGGCCGCTTCATCATGCCCGAGGCTTTGCGCACCCGCGCCAAGATCGATGGCGGCATCTATTTCAACGGCATGGGGACTTTCTTCACCCTTTGGGCACCGGAAATGCTTGGCGAACTGGGCGAGGATTTCGAAGACATCCTGATGGATTGCGAAGACGCCATGGCTGAGGCCGAGGCTAAGTCTCGCAAACGAGGTGGGTGATGGCACAGCTTGCAAATGCCCCCCATATTCCAGTGCTGCTTGACGAGGTGGTCGCCGCTGTTGCCCCGGCGCCTGGCAAAATCATGGTCGACGGCACTTTTGGCGCCGGTGGCTACACCGCTGCGCTGCTCGCTGGCGGCGTGCGCGTCTACGCGTTTGACCGCGATCCGACCGCGATAGCAGCGGGCGCTGCTATGGTTGCTGCGTATCAAGGCCAGCTCTCGCTGCATGAGCGGCGTTTTTCCGAGATGGCCGATGAGCTCACCGCTCTGGGCGTGCCTCCGCTTGATGCGGTGGTGCTCGATATCGGGGTTTCCTCGATGCAGCTCGATCAGGCTGAGCGCGGCTTCAGCTTTCAGCAGGACGGTCCGCTCGACATGCGCATGTCCGGTGATGGCGCGCTGGGCGGGGAGAGCGCGGCAGATTTCCTCAACACTGCTGACGAAGCCGCGATTGCCGGTGTGCTGTATGAATATGGCGAAGAGCGCCAGTCGCGCCGGGTTGCGCGTGCAATTGTGGCTGCGCGCCCGCTTGAGACGACGGGCGATTTAGCTCGCGTGGTGCGCCGCGCGCTGGGGCATCGCCCGCACGACAAGAAAGACCCGGCCACCCGCAGCTTTCAGGCGGTGCGCATCCACGTGAACGACGAACTGGGCGAGCTGCGCTCTGGCCTTGCCGCTGCCGAAGCCCTGCTGCGCGAAGGCGGCGTTCTGGCGGTGGTTTCGTTCCACAGCCTTGAGGATCGCATCGTCAAACGCTTCCTGCGCGAGGCAAGCGGCGCGGGCCGTGCTGTCTCGCGCCATCTGCCCGGCGAAGTGGCGGGCCCTGCGCCCACTTTCACGCGAGTTTCCAAAGCCATCCGTCCAGGCGAAGCTGAGATCGCCCGCAATCCGCGCTCTCGCTCCTCGGTCCTGCGCCACGCCATTCGAACCGCGGCTCCCGCCCGCTTGCTGCATGAGAGGAACTAGACCATGATGATGACCGCTTCGCGTTTGCGCCAGATCGGCTGGGGAGCCCTTTTGGGCGTGTGCATTGCGGCCTTTGCGGTGCTCAGCCTGACGGTGCATGCCGTGCGCAGCGAAGTGCTGGTGGCTGAGATGAAGATCGTCCGGCTAAAGCAGCAAAAGCAGAAGCTCGAAACCGAGTTTCAGTCGCGCGCCAGCCAGCATAAGCTGGCGCACTGGAACAGCGTTGACATGGGCTTTGTCGCACCGCGCGCAGACCAGTACATGGATACAGGCACGCAACTGGCGCAGCTTGGTTTGCCTGCCGGGCCGCGCACGCCATCGCCGATCCGGGTCGCGCGCGCCGATGCTGGCGATGGCGATGGCTTCATACGTGTCTCACGAACGCGCAAAATGGTCTCGCCGCTGACAGGTAAGCCGGTGACGCTTGCTTCGATGGATGCGCCCTCGGATGCGGGGGGCTTTCTGCCGGAGACCTTTGCAGAGCTGCTGATCGAGGCTTCGCCGATCCGGCAAGCCAAGGCCCAGACGGTCACTGGTTCCAGCTTTGCTGGAGAGGCCACTGAATGACGTCAGGCGCGCGCGCCCTCGATCCCAAGCAGGGCAGCCTGTTTGACGCGGTCCCGGCGTTGGTCGGGACGGCGTCTCGCGCGCGTGCAGACAGGGCTGGGGCAAAGGCAGAGCCATCCCTGTTTGTGCGCCAGCGCGGCGGAAACACGGATCGCTTTGCCCGGCCCTACGCCCAGCGCGAAAGCCTGGTCGAACTGCGCGCGCGGCTGCTCAACAGCGCCCGGCAACGCGTGTTCGGCTTGGTTCTGGCTTTTGGCGCGCTTACGCTTGTGGGTCTGGTGCAGATCGCCTGGCAGGGGTTTGAGGGCGCGGGCTCAGCGCGTAGCCGCCCCACCGCCGCTTCGCTCATCCCGCCGCGCGCCGAATTGCACGATCGCAACGGAGTGCAGCTCGCGCTCGCTTACCCCTCCTATTCGCTGTATTTCTATCCCAAGGCGATGAGCCCCGATGGCTCTGATCCGCTTGTGCGCCCTGCTGATGAGCTCGCGCGCGATCTGAAGGCAATCTTCTCCGATCTCGATGAGGCTGAGATCACCCGCAAACTCGAGGCAGGCGAGGCCACGCCGCTGCGTAAGCGCATCTTGCCCGAAGAAGCGAACGCGGTCTGGGCGTTGGGTGAGCTCGCCTTGCAATCGCCGCAGGTCGAAACGCGACACTATCCGCAAGGGCGCCTCGCTTCGCATGTCATTGGCCGGGTGAGCGGCGAGGGCGAGCATCAGACTGGTCTGCTCGGCATGGAGGCTGCGCTCGATGATCGCCTGTCGGACCCGGACTTGCGCGGCGCTCCCGTGGCGCTCTCGATTGATGCACGCGTGCAGGGCGTGCTCGAAGACGAGATGGACCGCGGGATGAAGCTCGCCAATGCGGCGGGCGCGGCGGGCGTGGTGCTGGATGTGGACACTGGCGAAGTGATCGCGCTCGCCTCACTACCGGATTTTGACCCCAATCGCGGGGTGATGAAGGGCGAGGAAATCCGCCTGAACAATCGTGTCACCTACGAGGTTGAAGAGCTGGGATCGGTGTTCAAGCCGGTGACTGTCGCCGCAGCAATCGATGCAAGCGTGGTCAGCAATCTCCAGCGTGTGTGGGATGCAAGCCCGGTTACCGTGGGTCGCCGCACTTTCAAGGACTTCGAGGACAAGGGCGATGCCCTCACCGTGCCCGAAGCGCTTGCCTATTCCTCGAACACGGTCACGATGCGCATCGCTGAGCAAGTGGGCGGGGAACGCCTTCGCAAGGTTTGGCTTGATCTGGGGATGAACCGTCCCGTTGATATCGAGATTGGCGATACCGGCAGGCCTGATTGGCCCAAGGGCAAATGGTCGCCGCTCACCACCAAGGTTGCCGCCTATGGCCATGGCTTTAACGTGAGCCCGCTGCACCTCGCCAATGCCTATGCCGCGATGGTCAATGGGGGGATCATGCGGCCTGCAACGCTCCTCAAGGTGGAGCCGGGCCAGGCGGACACTGGCACCCGCGTGTTCAAGGCCTCAACCTCATTGAAAATGCGCCAATTGCTGCGCCTGATAGCGAAATATGGCACCGGTAAAAACGCGCATGAAAACGCGCCCGGCTTTCGTGTCGGGGGCAAGACCGGTTCGGCGGAGAAGCTGGTGGACGGGCGCTATTCCCCGAATCGGATTGTGGCCACATTTGCTGCCGCCTTCCCGATGGATCGACCGCGCTATGTCGTTGTCATCTCGCTTGATGAGCCCAAGATCACCCACGCCATGGCGGCGCGCACGGCCTATTTCAACGCAGCGCCGATTGCGGGCAATCTGATCCGGCGCGCTGGCCCGATGCTGGGCGTTCGCCCGGACAAAAGCCGCGATGTTGACACAAGCGATCTCGATCACTTGCTGGAGAAGCGCAAGTGAAGCTGGCGGCCTTGGCACAGCGGATTGGCCTCACGCTTGATGAGGCGGGTGATGTCAGCGTGACTGACTTTGCTATCGATCACCGCAAGGTGGCACCCGGCACGGTGTTCGGTGCATTTCGCGGCGCGCGTTTCAATGCCGAGGATGTGATCCCCGCTGCTATCGAGGCTGGAGCGGTTGCCGTGATCGCGCGCAGCGAGGCTAGCGTTTCGGGCGCTCACCACATCGCCAGCGAGGAGCCGCGCCGCACCTTTGCACTGCTGGCCGCCGGGTTCTTCACGCCCGTGCCTGAGACCATCGTTGCCATCACCGGGACCAACGGCAAGACCTCCACCGCCGAGATGACCCGCCAGATCTGGCGCATGTGCGGTGAGCGCGCGGCTAGCATCGGGACCTTGGGCGTCACCACCCCGGATGGCAGCGTTGCCACCGGCCTCACCACGCCCGACATCGTCACCTTCCTGCGCAATATGAGCGGGTTGGCGCGCGAGGGCGTGACGCATGTCGCTTACGAAGCCTCCAGCCACGGCCTTGACCAATTCCGCAATGAAGGCCTGCGCGTGAGCGCAGGCGCTTTCACCAATTTCAGCCGCGACCACCTCGATTATCACGGCACGATGGAGGCGTATTTTGAGGCCAAGATGCGCCTGTTTGACGAAGTGGTGGCCCCCGGCGGCGTGGCAGTCATCCATGTCGATGCGGAGCCTTCGCAATGGTCCACCAAGGCGCTTGAGCGCGCACAGCAGCGCGGGCTTGAGGTGCGCACGGTGGGTGAGGGGGGCGATTTCCTGCGCCTCACCAAGCGCGAAGCCAGCCAGCTGGGCCAGACGCTGACCATTGAGAACGAAGGCGAAACACGCACGGTCAAACTGCCGCTGATCGGCGCTTATCAGGCCGCCAACGCGCTCACTTCTGCGGCGCTGGCGCTTTCCACTGGAGCGAGCGTGAGCGGCGTGTTCGACGCGCTTTCCCGCCTCCAACCAGTGCGCGGGCGGCTTGAGCGCGCCTGCCTTACGCCCGCAGGAGCACCGGTTTACATCGACTACGCGCATACGCCCGATGCGCTGGAGGCTGCGATTGCCGCTCTCCGTCCGCATGTCGGGACGCAGCAAGGCGGACAGCTTTTAGTGGTTATCGGTGCAGGCGGAGACCGAGACACCGGCAAGCGCCCTCCGATGGGCAAGGCCGCAGCGCTGGGAGGCGATCTTGTGATTGTCACCGATGACAATCCGCGCGGCGAAGATCCGCAAGCGATCCGCGAAGCGGTCATCTCAGGCATCACCTCGCTCGATGATCGCGTAAAGCGCGAGCAATTTATTGAGCGGGGCGACCGGCGCGAAGCCATCGCTGAAGCGATCCGGCTAGCGGATCGGAACGATATTGTTCTGGTGGCGGGCAAAGGCCACGAGCAGGGACAGATAATCGGATCAGGAGATACAATGCAGGTCTTGCCGTTCGACGATGTCGAGGTTGCGCGTGAATGCGCGGCACAGATTGTCAGAGAGGGTGTCCGATGAGCGCTCTTCGTGCCAAGGCGCATCCCTTACTCCGGGCTTGGCCCAAGCCCGCGCGCGACACGTTGCCGCTTGCGCTGTGGGACGCAGCTTCCGTGGCGGCGGCGACCGGTGGCGTGGCGAGCGCGGATTTTCAGGCCTCCGGCGTTGAGATGGACAGCCGCGACGTTCGCCCGGGCGATCTGTTTGTCGCGCTCAAGGGGGAGGCGATGGACGGCCACCGTTTCCTGCCCATGGCCTTCGAAAGAGGTGCGGTCGCGGCCATCACGGATCGCCCGGTCGACTATCCGCATGTTCTGGTGACAGACACCAGCCAAGCGCTCCACGCGCTCGCCCACGCCGCGCGCGACCGGGGCGAGGCGGTGCGCATTGGCGTGACGGGATCGGTCGGCAAGACGGGCGTCAAAGAAGCGATTTTCAACGCGCTTGACCGCGCCAGCCGAGGGGCAGCGCATCGCTCGGTGCGCTCGTACAACAACCATGTCGGCGTGCCTTTAAGCCTTGCGCGCCTACCTGCCCGCGCGCGCTATGGCGTGTTCGAAATGGGCATGAACCATGAGGGCGAAATCGCGCCTTTGGCCGATCACGTGCGCCCTCAGGTCGCGGTTATCACCACTATCGCGCCCGCGCATATCGAAAACCTTGGCAGCATTGAGGCGATTGCCGATGAAAAGGCGCAGATCTTCACCGGCCTCACCCCCGGCGGCACCGCGATCATCCCGGCAGACCTGCCAGAGACCAAGCGTCTGATCGGCCATGCGCGCGCTCTCGGCGTGAGCATCATCACCTTCGGTCGCAGCGAGAGCGCCGATGTGCGCTTGCTCGATGCGATCCCCAACAGCCATGGCGGCTCGCTTGTAACAGCGGACCTGCAAGATCAGCGCCTGTGCTACACCATTGCCGAGCCGGGCGAGCATTGGGTGACCAACTCGCTGTGTGTCATGGCAGCGGTGCGAGCAGCTGGCGGCGATCTGGCGAGCGCGGGGCTTGCTCTTGCTGAGATGGGCGGGCTCAAGGGACGCGGCGCGCGTCACGAAATCGCGCTTGCGGGCGGCAAGGCGCTGCTAATCGATGAAAGCTATAACGCCAACCCCGCTTCCATGCGCGCGACGTTGCGCTCGCTCGGGCAAACACCTGCGCATCGCCGCATCGCGGTTCTGGGCGCGATGAAGGAATTGGGCGATTTTGCTGACAGCTTTCACGCGCAGCTCGCCGAGCCGCTTATCGAGGCGCAGATCGACCATGTGATCCTGGTTGGCGATGAAATGCGGGCTCTGGTGGGCGAATTGGGGAAAGCGCGTAAGGAACTGCTTGGCAAGGCCCCCAGCTTCGCGCAATGCCAAGGGCCTGACGAGGCGATTGCGGCGCTGAGCGACTATTCCCTGACCCACAAAGATGCGGTTCTTGTAAAGGGCTCCAACTCGGTCGGCCTCGGCAAGCTGGTAACACATTTTACAAGCGCGCACCCCTAGCGCGCCAAGGGATCCGTTCATGCTCTATCTGCTCGCGGAATGGCTGGAATTTGAAGGCATCTTCAATCTGGTGCGCTACCAGACCTTCCGCGCCGGCGCGACGCTGCTGACAGCGCTGTTTATCGGCCTGATCGTCGGGCCCCGGTTCATCAACCTGCTGCGCGTGCGTCAGGGCAAGGGTCAGCCGATCCGCGAGGACGGCCCGCAAACCCATCTCGCCAAGCGCGGCACGCCGACTATGGGCGGGCTGCTGATTCTGATCGCGCTGTGTCTCTCATTGCTCTTGTGGATGGATCTCAAGAACCCGTTCGTCTGGGCGTGCCTTGCAGTCACCGCAGGCTTCGGGCTGATTGGCTTTCTCGACGATTACGACAAGGTCACCAAGAACTCGCACCATGGCGTCTCTGGCCGCGTAAGGCTGTTGATGGAGTTCGCTGTGGCAGGCATCGCCAGCTTCATCATCGTCAGTCAGATCAACACCAATCTCTACATCCCGTTCTTCTCGGATGTCTCGATCCCTTTGAGCTATGGCTATTATGTGTTCGCCGCCTTCGTGATGGTGGGCGCAGGCAATGCGGTGAACCTGACAGATGGGCTCGATGGGCTGGCGATCATGCCGGTGATCATTGCGAGCGGCACCTTTGCGATCATCGCCTATCTCGTGGGGCGGCCTGACTTTTCCGAATATCTCGGCATTCCGCATGTACCGGGCGCGGGCGAGTTGGCGATCTTTTGCGCCGCAATCATGGGCGGCGGGCTGGCCTTCTTGTGGTTCAACGCGCCTCCGGCAGCCGTCTTCATGGGCGACACTGGGAGCCTTGCGCTCGGCGGAGCCTTGGGCGCGATCGCGGTCGCCTCGCACCACGAGGTCGTCCTCGCAATTGTCGGCGGGCTGTTCGTGGCAGAGGCGCTAAGCGTCATCATCCAGGTCTTCTGGTTCAAGCGCACTGGCAAGCGGGTTTTCCGCATGGCGCCGATCCACCACCACTTTGAGCAACTTGGCTGGAGCGAGAGCAAGGTTGTGATCCGGTTCTGGATCATCGCCATCGTCCTTGCGCTCGCTGGTTTGGCGACGCTGAAGCTGCGATGATCACCTCGCCCGCCTTTGCCGGAAAACGCTACGCGGTGCTCGGGCTCGCGCGGTCCGGCGCGGCGGCGGTGGAGACCCTGCTTGCCAGCGGAGCCGAGGTGACCGCGTGGGACCGGCAGGACGTCTCGCGCGCGCCATTCGAGGGACGCTGTACGCTGGCTGATCCGCTGGAGGTGGACTTGTCGGATTTTGACGGCCTCGTCGTCTCGCCCGGTGTGCCGTTAAACTCGCACCCCATCACTGAGCATGCCGCCAAGCACGGCGTGCGCATCATTGGCGATATTGAGCTGTTCGCGCAGGCCCGAGACGATCTGCTGGAGCACAAGGTCGTTGGCGTCACCGGCACCAATGGCAAATCAACCACGGTGGCGCTGATTGACCATATCCTGCACATGGCCGGTGTGCCGAGTGTTCTGGGCGGCAATATCGGCGAACCCATTCTGGCCCAGGAGCCGCTCGCGCCCAATGAACACGGCGTGGGCGTCTATGTGCTCGAACTTTCGAGCTTTCAGATCGATCTCACCCACAACCTCGATTGCGAGGTCGCAGCGCTGACCAATATCACGCCTGACCATCTCGATCGCTATGACGGCTTTGTGCAATACACGGCTTCCAAGGCGCGGCTTCTGGAAATGCAATCCTCGCGCCATCTGGCGGTGTTCGGATCGCTCGACGCGCCGGTGTCTGGCATCTTCAAAGCGGAGCAGGGCCGCCGGGTCGAAAGCCGCGCCATGGCTGCTGATCTGGAGCGTCTTGCCCCGCTTCAAAGCGAGTGGCCCAATCTTCAAGGTCCGCACAATCTGCAGAATGTCGCAGTCGCCGTCGCGCTCGTCGAAGAGCTTGGCATCAAGGAGCCGCAATGGCGCCACGCCCTTCCGCGCTTTCGCAACCTGCCGCACCGGATGGAGTTCGTGTGCGAGGGCGAGGGTGTGACCTACATCAACGACAGCAAGGCAACGAACACCGCCTCGACCGCCCCCGCCTTGGCAGCCTACCCGCCGCGCGATGGGGCATCGCGTATCCACTGGATTGTCGGCGGACTCGCCAAAGAAGAGGGGCTGGGCGAGTGCGAAACGCATTTGGGCAATGTCGCAGCCGCCTACACGGTGGGCGAGGCTGGCCCCCGCTTCGCCGACGCGCTTGAGGGCAAGGTGCCGGTGGTAGAGCGCTGCGAGCTTATCTCTGAGGCAGTCCGACGCGCGCAGGAATCCGGGCAAGCAGGCGATGTTGTCCTGTTCTCCCCGGCCTGCGCCAGTTTTGACCAGTTTCGCGACTATGAAAAACGCGGCGATCACTTCCGCCAATTGGTCGGCGTGATTGCGGAATGCAGCGAGGATTGCGCGCCAGCGGGTCCGATGAAAGACGAAGCCGCATGAGCGCGCTCCCACCCCCTTCCTATGGCGCTGGCGCCAGCGGCTATCTCGCGCCTGTACCAGTGCGCAGCGGATGGCGCGAGCAGATGCGCGTGTGGTGGAGGGAGCTTGATCACACTCTGCTGCTCCTAATCACCTTGCTGATGGCTTTGGGCGTGGTCGCCGTGCTCGCCGCATCGCCTGCGAGCGCGGATCAGCTCTCCACATCGAGTGTCCGGCTCGACCCCTTCCTGTTCTTCAAGCGCCATGTCGTCTGGCTGGCAGCGGGGCTTGCCGGGATGATCGCGGTGTCCTTCCTCAGCCGTGACCGGGCGCGTCAGCTGGGCATTGTCGCCGCGCTTATCATGTTCGGATTTCTCATGCTGGTGCCGCTGATCGGGTTTGAGCGCAATGGTGCGGTGCGCTGGATCAATTTGGGCATGAGCCTGCAGCCTAGCGAATTTCTAAAGCCCGGCTTTGCCATCGCGCTGGCCTGGATATTGAGCTGGCGCATACGTGATCCGCATCTCCCGGTGTTCTGGCTGGTGACGGGGATCACGTTGGCGTGCGCCTCGCTGCTCATGCTGCAGCCCAATCTGGGTGAGACGCTGCTCTTTCTGGGCACGTGGTTTGTGCTGATCTTCCTGTCGGGTGTCTCCATGTGGAAGATCGGAGGCATCATCGCTGCGGGTCCTGCGGCGCTGGGAGTCATCTATCTCACCTACGAAAATGGCCGCAACCGGATCGATGCATTCCTGCAAGGCGGGACCGCGTTTGATCAGGTCGACCTTGCCAATCGCACGATGCTCAATGGCGGGTGGAGCGGGACCGGCCTGTGGCTCGGCAATCGCAAGTTTGACCTGCCCGAGGCACATACCGATTACATCTTTTCCGTCATCGGCGAGGAATTCGGCCTGCTCGCCTGCGCTCTGGTGGGTATTCTTTATCTCGCGGTGGTCACGCGCGTGCTGGTTCGGCTGGCGGGTGAAGAAAACATGTTTGCGCTGCTTGCGGGCACAGGTCTCATCGCCCAGTTTGGCGGGCAGGCCTTGATCAACATGGCGGTGAACCTTGAATTGTCGCCTGCCACTGGCACCACTTTGCCCCTTATCAGCTATGGCGGATCATCGATGCTGGCGGTGTGCTTCACCCTTGGGCTATTACTGGCAATCACCCGGCGCAATCCGTTCCTTGAACGCGACGTGCCGGGCTTGAAAAGCCTGTTTGAGCGAAGGGGCGCAAGCGAGCGCGAGGAGAGTGCGGCATGAATAGTCAGAACCCGCAAAACGTGCCCAAGGGCGCCAGCCGTCATTTCGTGCTCGCCGCTGGCGGGACCGGGGGACATCTGATCCCGGCCTTCGCGCTGGCGATCGAGCTTGAAGCGCGTGGGCACCATGTGGCGCTGATTACCGATGAGCGTGGCGCCGCAATCCCCGGCAAGCCCGAAAGCGTATCGGCCCACGTCCTTCCCGCTGGGCGCTTTGGCAAGAACCCGTTGAAATGGCCCGCCGGCATCAGCGCCGTCCTCCAGGGGCGCTCGATGGCTCTTCGCCTGTTTGAGACCTTTGAGCCTAGCGCTGTCGTTGGCTTTGGCGGCTATCCAGCGCTCCCTGCGCTTCTGGCAGCGCGGGCGGCCAAGATCCCAAGCGTGGTCCACGAACAGAACGCCGTGCTGGGGCGGGTTAACCGGTTGCTCGCGGGTGGAGTCGACGCGATCGCGACCTCGTACCCGGACGTGGAACGCCTGAAACCCAAGCACAAAGACAAGACCCACCTCGTGGGTAATCCGGTGCGCGAAGAAGTGCTGGCACTGCGCGATCAGGATTTCCCCGCATTGACCGAGGAGAGCCTGCTACGCGTTCTCATCACCGGCGGCTCGCAAGGGGCGAGTGTACTCTCGCAAGTGGTGCCCGATGGCCTTGCCATGTTGCCGCCGCTGCTGCGCAGTCGCTTGCAGATCACCCAGCAATGCCGCGCCGAAGACCTCGACGGCGTGCGCGAGCGGTATAACCAGCACGATATTCCAGCTGAACTTGGCACCTATTTCGAGGACATGCGTGAGCGCCTCGCTGACACGCATCTCTTCATCGGGCGCGCCGGGGCCTCCACCATTGCCGAGCTTACCGCGGTGGGTCGCCCCGCAATCCTAATCCCGCTGCCGATTGCGACCGATGATCATCAGGCCGCAAACACCCGCGAGATCGTGAAAGCGGGCGGCGCGCGCATGATCCGTCAGGACAATTTCACGCCCAAGGAACTCGCCAAGCAAATTCAGGCCATGGCGCAAAAGCCCGATAGCCTTGCCAACGCCGCGCATGGCGCGTGGAATTGCGGACGCCCGGATGCGGCCAAGGATCTGGCGGACCTGGTTGAGACGCTGGGCGGCATTGACCTGATGGATGTGATCCGCGTGGGCGAGACCGCTCCGCGCGCGGCACAAACTGCCACCGCGCCCAAGCCCGCGACCCGCGATGCCTCAGAAGAGACTGAGGCGTAATGAAAGGTGTCGGGACCGATATTGGCGTTATCCATTTTGTCGGCATCGGCGGGATCGGCATGTCCGGCATTGCCGAGGTTATGCACAATCTCGGCTACACCGTACAGGGCTCCGACCTTGCCGAGGGCGCGAGCGTCGAGCGGCTGCGCGCACGAGGTATCTCGGTGCATATCGGCCACGCCAAAGAAAATGTCGAAGGCGCTGCCGTTGTCGTGACGTCCACCGCAGTTCGCCGAACCAATCCCGAAGTCGCCGCCGCGCTCGAAAACCGCACGCCCGTGGTGCGCCGCGCTGAAATGCTCGCAGAGCTAATGCGGATCAAGTCGACCGTCGCAGTCGCAGGCACGCATGGCAAGACAACGACGACCAGCATGATCGCAGCCCTGCTCGACAAGGGCGATGTCGACCCCACCGTCATCAATGGCGGGATCATCGAACAATATGGCTCCAATGCGCGGATGGGCACGTCGGACTGGATGGTGGTCGAGGCCGATGAAAGTGATGGTAGCTTCCTGCGCCTCGATGGTACGATCGCGGTCGTCACCAACATCGATCCCGAACATCTCGATCACTATGGCGACTTCGACACCGTCAAGCGCGCATTCGTCGAGTTCATTCACAATGTTCCCTTCTACGGCGCAGCCATTCTTTGCGTGGATCACCCTGAAGTGCAGGCAGTGATCGGCGAGGTGCGCGACCGCAAGGTCGTGACCTATGGCTTCTCGCTCCAAGCCGATATTTGCGGGGTCAACATCCGCCCGCAGGAAGGCGGCAACACCTTCGATGTCATCGTGCGCCAGCGCGGTGAGGAAGACCGCCGCGTCGAAGGCGTGCACTTACCCATGCCGGGCCGCCACAACGTACAAAATGCGCTCGCTGCGATTGCGGTGGCGATCGAGATGGGCTGCTCGGACGAGGTTATCCGCGAAGGCTTTGCTGAATTTGGCGGGGTGCGCAGGCGCTTCACGAAAGTTGGCACTATCGCCGTTGACGGCGGCCACGTGAGCGTGATCGATGACTACGCTCACCACCCGGTTGAAATTCAAGCGGTGCTCAGCGCCGCGCGCGAAGGCGTTGCGGGCGGGCCGGGGCGCGTCATCGCAGTCGCGCAACCCCACCGGTATTCGCGCCTTGCTGATCTGATGGGCGAGTTCCAGACGTGCTTCAACGAGGCGGACAGCGTCTATGTCACACCGGTCTATGAAGCGGGCGAAGCGCCGATTCCCGGTATCGACGCCGCCGCTGTGGTTGCAGGGCTTAAATCGCGCGGGCATCGATCTGCGCAAACGATTGAGGATGGCGGTGCGCTTGCCGCAGCCCTTGCCATCGAAATCCGCGCCAGAGACATCATCGTGTGCCTGGGAGCCGGGGATATCACCCGCTGGGCCGCTGGTCTTGCTGCCGCGATTGAACAAGAGCGCGTGTCATGATGAGCGCCGTGCAGCCCACCGATCAGTTCGGCGACGTCTCGAACCACGACAACGGCATGGCCCCGACCTGCGATGTCGACGGCGCGGTGAAGGCTCCTGTGCCGCTCAAAGGCATTCGCGGCGCGGTGACCGGCAAGGCGCCTTTGGCAAAGCACGTCTGGTTCAAGACCGGGGGCGCTGCGGACTGGTTGTTCGAACCTGCTGATCTTGAGGACTTGAAGCTGTTCATGGAGCGCATGGATGACAGCCTGCCTGTCATGGCGCTGGGCCTTGGCTCCAACCTTATCATCCGCGATGGCGGCGTGCCGGGCGTGGTGGTCAAGCTGGGCAAGCCCTTTGCCGGGTGCGAAGTAACCGGCGAGCACACGCTCACCTGCGGCGCGGGGGCGAGCGGTATTCTGGTGGCATCAACTGCGCGCGATGCCGGCATTGCAGGGCTCGAATTTCTGCGCGGCATTCCGGGCACGGTCGGCGGTTTTGTGCGCATGAATGGCGGCGCCTATGGGCGCGAGGTTACCGATATCCTTATCGATTGCCAGGTCTTCATGCCCGATGGCGCGCTCATCACTCTGCCCGCGAGCGACCTGCGCTACACCTACCGTCACTCCGCTTTGCCCGACGGCGCGATTGTCGTCTCTGCCCGCTTCGAAGGCACGGCGGGCGAGCCTGCGGATATCGGCGCTGAGATGGACCGCATCGCAAAAGCCCGCGAGGAATCGCAACCGTTGCGCACCAAGACCGGCGGATCGACCTTCAAGAACCCGGAAGGGACGTCTGCCTGGAAACTCGTCGATCAAGCAGGCTATCGCGGGTTTGAGCACAAGGGTGCTAAGGTGAGCGAAAAGCACACCAATTTCCTCATCAACACCGGCACCGCCACCAGCACCGCGATCGAGGAGCTGGGCGAAATGATCCGCGACAAGGTTTTTGCTGAGACCGGCATCTGCCTCGAATGGGAAATCCAGCGGGTGGGGCGGCCATGAGCGAACTCAACGAAGCGGACCAACGTCTCATTTCGAACGTAGAAGAGTTCGGTTGCCATATTTTGTGGGTCTTTGATCCCGAAGGCGAAGGATTGGATTTTGCCTATTCGATCGGATTTGAAGCGACGGTGCGTCAGCCAGACGTCCTAATCTCGGGTTTGCCGTCAAGTACCTCGAAGTCCCTTATTAATGATACCTTGGCCTTGTGCCGCGAAGGGTTCGAGCTTTCTGATTTCGCACGAACGGACCGTCTGATTGATGGATATGATTGTGTCTTTCGGAGCGTTCGTGAAGACTGTCTTGTGCCCGACTATTTCGGGACTGCGTTCTGGTATTATCGCACTCAGACTCAGCTTCCCATGACCCGAGCGGTTCAAATGGTATGGCCGGACCGATCTGGGGTTTTTCCATGGGAGCAGGGCTTCGACCAGAGCTTTCGGGATAATCAGGACGAGCTGTGGGCAAAGGAGGCGGTCCATTGAACGCCTCCAACCCCATCCACGTCGCGGTCCTGATGGGCGGCTGGGCGAATGAGCGGGAGGTTTCGCTCATGTCGGGCAATGGCGTATGCGATGCGCTGGAGATGAAGGGCTACCGCGTCACCCCCATCGATATGGGCCGCGATGTGGCTGCGAAGCTGGCTGAGGCTGCGCCCGACGTTGTTTTCAACGCGCTTCACGGCGTGCCGGGCGAGGATGGCACGGTGCAGGGCCTGCTCGATATTATGGGCATTCCCTATACGCATTCCGGCCTTGCCACCTCGGTGATTGCGATCGACAAGCAGCTGACCAAGCAGGCGCTCACCCCCCATGGCATCCCGATGCCCGGCGGGCGCATCGTGCCGGTCGAGGAGCTGTTTGAACGCGACCCGTTGCCGCGCCCCTACGTGCTGAAACCCGTCAATGAAGGCTCGTCCGTTGGTGTTGCGATCATCACCGCGGATAGCAATGTCGGCACGCCCATTGCGCGCGAGGCGAGCGGGCCGTGGCAGGAGTTTTCAGAGCTGCTCGCCGAACCCTTCATCAGGGGCCGTGAGCTTACCACTGCCGTAATTGACAGCGAGGAAGGCCCTCGCGCTCTGGGCGTCACCGAGCTGATCATCGAGCACGGCTTTTACGATTACGAGCACAAATACACCGAGGGGCGCACGCAGCATGTCTGCCCTGCAAAAATCCCGCCCGAAATCGCCGCGCTGTGCGAGCAATACGCGCTCAAGGCGCATGACGTGCTCGGCTGCCGGGGAACGAGCCGTACCGATTATCGCTGGGATGATGAGCTGGGCGAGGCGGGGCTGTTCGTGCTGGAGACCAACACCCAGCCCGGCATGACGCCGCTAAGCCTCGTGCCCGAACAGGCGCGCCATGCAGGCATTGATTACGCAGAGTTGGTTGATCTGATTGTGAAAGACGCGCTGCGAACCCATTCAGGTCGCCAACAATCAGAGGGCCAAAATTCAGCCGGCCAAAATTCAGCCGGGAGGCAAGCTCATGGCTAAACTCTCACGCTCCGGGTCCACAGGCGTGCGCCGCGCCGCCAAGTCGCAAAGCCGGGCTGCAGGTGCGCGCCGGGCAAAGGCGAAGACAACCGGCGCGCTCGACACCGTAATGGGCTGGCTGCCGCTCACCGAAGAGCAGTGGAGCAAAGTGTTCATGGCGCTGATCCTGAGCGCGGCGCTGCTGCTGGTGGGCACAATTGCAAGCCTCGCTGGTGTTCCCGCTATCGTGAATTCCGAGATCGCCCGCATTGCAGGCGATGGCGGCTATGCGGTGCGCACGGTGCGTGTGACCGGTACCGATCGGATGGACGAGGCGCAGGTCTATGCGCTCGCCATGGTGCAGAAAGACCGGCCTATGCCTGAAGTCGACATTGTCGATCTGCGCGACAAGATCCGCGAACTGCCATGGGTTGAGGACGCGCGCGTCTCGATCCAGTTGCCTGACACTCTCGCCATCGACATCGTTGAACGCGTGCCGCACGCTGTGCTCGAAGGGCCGGATCGGCTGACCCTGATCGACAAAGGCGGGCACAAGCTCTCCATTATCTCGCCCAAGAACGCTGCCGACATGCTGCGCGTGTCAGGTCCGGGCGCAGCCAAGCGGATGGACGGGCTCGAGGCGCTATTCGAGGCCTCTCCCGCGCTTGAGGCGCAGGTGAGAGCGGCAGAATGGATCGGCAATCGGCGCTGGAACCTCACCTTTGAGAGTGGACAGGTCCTCGCGCTTCCCGAAGGCAAGCTGCTCGCAGTCAAGGCGCTGGAGGACTTTGCCAAGCTTGATGGCCAATACCGACTGATCGGAGGCAAGGTGACCTTCTTCGACATGCGCAATCCCCCGCGTATCTATATGCGCGAGCCGGGCCGGGCAGACCGGGTGGAGCTTGCAGGGGGAACGCCGTAATGGCTTCGCGCAAGGGATCATCGAGCGGGGTCGGCCACGGGCTCGGCAGCAAGAGCGCCGCTAAAGTGGGGGGCAAAGCTGGGGCCAAGGCGCGCATCATTCGCACCTTTGGCGCCATTAACATCGGCTCATTCCGCATCTCAGCCATGATCATGGGCGAAACCGAGGCTGGCGATCTGGTTGTGCTGGGATCAGGCCACCGGATGAGCGCCGGGGTCAAGCGCGGCTATGTCACCGATCCGCGCGCTGCCACCCATGCCATCCGCGACGCGGTCGAGCGCGCTGAGCAGAACGCGCAGACGCCGGTCAACTCGGTGTGGGTCGCGTGTTCGGGCGCTGGCCTCGAAAGCTATGTCTTTCCCACCGATATCGAGATTGGCGGTCGGCGGATCGAGGATGATGACATTGATCGGCTGCTCGATCTGGCGCGCGCCGGGATTCAGCCCGACGGTCGCGAAGTTCTGCATGCGCAGCCCGCACACTTCACGCTAGATGGCGCGCATGGCGTGGTCGAACCACGCGGCCTTCACGCAGAGCGGCTCGGCGTCCATGTTCATGTGACGCTGGCGCAGGGAGCGCCGCTCAGAAACCTGAAGGAAGCGGTCCACAACGCCCATCTCAGAGTGGACGGAGTGGTCGCCGCGCCCTTGGCCTCTGCGTTTGCCTGCCTGTCGGAGGAAGAACGCGATCTGGGTGTCGCGCTTGTCGAAATCGGAGGCGATGTTACCAATGTCTCGGTCTTTGCGGCGGGCATGCTTGTGGGTCTGCGCTCAATCGACATGGGCTCGGGTCACGTCACCGATGCGATCGCCAGCAGTTTTGGCATTCGCCGCAGCCAGGCTGAGCGGCTCAAATGCGTGGCAGGCTCCGCGATCACAAGTCCCAGCGATCACCGCGAGCTGATCCCGGTCCATGGCCCCAATGATGGCTGGGAAGAGGGGGCATCGATGCCGCTGGCGCGCGGAGCGGATGAGAAGAACCGCGTGGCGCGCGCAGAGATCGTCTCGGTGGTCACCCAGCGCCTTTCGCACCTTACGCAAGGCGTGGGCAGCGCATTGAAGGATCTGGGCTTTACGGGACCTGGGGCGGGCCATGTTGTGCTGACAGGTGGCGGTGCAGAGCTCGCTGGGATGGCCGATTTCATGCAGGGCGCGCTGGGCATGCCGGTGCGGCTGGGACGCACGGTTGCGCTCAAAGGCCTGCCAGAGGCGCATTCGACCCCCGGCTTTGCGACGCTGGCAGGCCTGTGCCTCTACGCCGCAGAAGATCCCGCCGATATCAAATCTCACAAGGCACAGCGCCAGCCGGTTACGCGCCCGGCCGCATCGCTGAACCCGTTTGCCTCGCTCTCACGGCTGTGGCGAGCATCGCGCGAGTACTTCTGAAATTGCGGCGATTGGCCTTGCTCGCGCGCCATTTGGAGTGCGCGGCACTGCAATCGCCCTTCCTGCGCGGCCTATGCACGAAAACCCGTACAATCGTGTTAGACTGATAATGGTATATGAAATGTAAAGGGTCGCTGTGGATAAGGGGTATCGCGGTATAAACGGCGCATCACGAATGTGTCACAGATGAGAAGACGCCTGACTTGCACCACAAGAGTGCTGGATTAGGCGACCGGAAGGATAATCGGATGAGCATCAATATCGGTTTGGCAGCCAGCGACGATTTGCGGCCCCGCATTACTGTGATCGGAATTGGCGGCGCAGGCGGCAACGCGATCGAGAACATGATCGCTGCGGAAATCGAAGGCGTCGATTTCATCGTGGCGAACACTGACGCGCAGGCCCTGAGCTCCTCGCCGGCGGAAAAGCGCATCCAGCTTGGTCCTGAAATCACCAACGGTCTTGGTGCGGGCGCTCGGCCCGAAGTGGGCAAGGCCGCCGCAGAAGAAACCGTCACCGAGATCGAGGCCGCGCTTGAAGGCGTCAACATGGTGTTCATCGCGGCCGGTATGGGCGGCGGCACGGGCACGGGCGCAGCTCCCGTCATTGCGGAAGTTGCCCGGCGCAAAGGCGTGCTCACCGTGGGCGTTGTTACCAAGCCCTTCCTGTTCGAAGGCACGCGCCGCATGCGCGCTGCAGAAGCGGGCATTGACGAGCTGCAAAAGCATGTCGACACACTGATCGTCATCCCGAACCAGAACCTCTTCCTCATCGCCAGCCCGGATACGACCTTCAAGGAAGCGTTCCAGATGGCGGACGAAGTGCTGCAGCAGGGCGTGCGCTCGATCACCGACCTGATGGTCATGCCTGGCCTCATCAATCTCGACTTTGCCGATGTGCGCTCTGTCATGAGCGAAATGGGCAAGGCGATGATGGGCACAGGTGAGGGCGAGGGTGAAAATCGCGCCAAGGACGCTGCCGAACAGGCGATCGCCAACCCGCTGCTCGACGGGGTTTCGATGCAGGGCGCCAAGGGTGTTATCATCTCGATCATCGGCGGCGAGGATATGAAGCTGTTCGAAGTGGACGGGGCGGCCAACCACATTCGCAACCTTGTCGACGAAGACGCCAACATCATCTGGGGCAGCGCGTTCAACCCTGACCTTGAAGGCAAGATCCGGGTGTCTGTGGTCGCAACAGGGATCGAGCAGGACGAAGAAGGGCTTCAGCCCGCCTCCATCAACACCGCGCTGCCGGGCGCGCGCGCGCCGCAGCGCCCTGTGCTCGATCTGATGGGCGCAAGCGAAGCGCCCGCTGATCGGGAACCTGGACCTGAAGCTGTAAGCGAACCCGAAGCACAGCCGACGCCTGAACCAAGGACATTCGTCGCACCTGAGCCGGAAGCTGAGACCGAGCTTGACGAGCTCTGCGAGCCTGACGAGGACGGCGAGCCTCATAGCGAAGCTGAAGCTGAAGCTTTGGGTGGTGCCGATGAGGCGCCGGCGTATGAGCCCATCACGCTTACGCCGCCAGAGTCTGTTACCTATGAGCATGAAACCGACACCGTGTCCGAAGCAGAGGCTGAAGACGAGGGTGAAGTCGTCGAAGAAACGGTGCAGACAACGAAGTCCAAGCCACTGTTCGCCGATCCCGTCTCCGAAGCCCAGGAAGGGGATGACGAGGACTATTCTGATCCCTCGCGACCGTTTGACCTGACCGGAATGCAGGCCGGGGATGACATGGGCGAGCTTGAGGATGATGATGTAGACGAGATCGTTGACCCGCTCGCAGGGCTGCGCGGTGCGGAGGAAGAACCTTTCGATCTGAGCAGCGGTGAGGCGCAGGAACTCGACTCTGATCCGCACGATGCGCGCGAGCAGGACGCGGTCTATTCTGAAATCGATGAGAGTGGGGAAGAGAAGGGCGGCCAGGATGACGGCGCAACCGAAGCGCCTGCGTCGCCTGAAACTCCCACGTCTGATCAGACATCCGGTGCCAGTGCGGGACCCAGCACTTTGTTCGAGCGGATGGCAAATCTATCGCGCAGTTCCGTCTCGGATGAGAATGAGGCTGAGGAGGAAGAAGATGATGGCGACACGCCCGCGCTCAGCATTCCGCGTTTCCTGGGCCGCCAGAACAACCAGTAACACAATGGTCTAGGGCGCGGAAAAACTGGTGCTGGGGCCACCAGCTGAGGCTTGCGTCACTGTATCTTCGCGCTTTTGGACTTGGCGCGCGCACCGCTCACCGTAAAGTCGCGTTTATTGTATCGGCATAAAGCGCCAACGCGCTAGGGCGGTGCCCCTGTTATGCCGTACATGCCCTTCATCTCGCGCTTAGCCATCGCTTTTGGCGTCATTGCTCTGTCAGCTGCGCTCGGGCCCTTGCCGCGCGCTCATGCGCAAACGGTCACTTCGCAGCCCGTCGTACAAGCCTTACCCGCGCAGGATACCCAGCGCCTGAACCGCGCGCTGGTTGAACTGGCTAAACAGCCGAGCAACATGGCAGCTTTGATCGAAGCGGGGGACGCAGCGCTAGCGGTGGGAGACCTCAATGCGGCGCTCGGCTTCTATCAGCGTGCCCGTGAGATTGAGCGGGAAAATGTGTGGGCTGCGCTCGGGCTTGGCAAAGTTTATCTGCGATCTGGCCGCCCTGTAACCGCGCTTCAAATGTTTGATCTGGCTAAGGAAGCGGGCGCAGTGCTGCGCGCTGTGCGATCAGACAAAGCGCTAGCGCTTGATATGGTGGGCCAGCAAAGAGAGGCGAAAACCGCATATCTGCAGGTGCTTGAGGCAAGTCCCACGGATAACGAAGCGCGGCGACGGCTGGCGATCAGCTACGCGATAAGCGCAGATAGCGCGGCGTTCGAGACAACCTTGCGCCCGCTGATCGAGCGCCGCGACTTCGCTGCTTTTCGCGCCCGCGCCTTCGGCCTTGCAATCCTGGGGGAACAAGCCCGCGCGGCGGCTATCACCGAGGCAGTGATGCCGCGCTCGCTCGCTGACAAGATCACGCCTTATCTTGAGTTTATGCCCCGGCTGACCCCAGCGCAGCAGGCGGCCGCGGCCAATATGGGCATTTTCCCGCGCGCAGCCGATATTGGCCGTGACACGCCCGAGATCGCACAATTGGCGCAAAAGATGGACGAGGGGCTCGAGCCTTTGTCCCAATCCCTCTCTAGGGCTCCGGTGGATAGCCAGCTTAAGCCTGAAGGCACGCCGCTTGGGCAGTTGAAGGACGTTGAAACGCAAAGGGCGCTGGCACAAATTGCCGCGCCAGAACAATTGGCTAGCGCGCCCCAAATCCCCCGCGTCTCAGATGCGTTCAGCGAAATGCTGGAAGACGCAACGCCTGCGCCCGTCGTGTCCGCTCAACAAGGCGCGGTGGACCTCGCCACGATTGAAGTTCCGCGCGAAGAGCCGCTCCAAGCCGAGCCGGAGCCTAAAGAGCCCGAACACCCTGCTCGAATCTGGGTACAGCTCGCCACGGGCCGCGACCTGAAAGCGCTGGGCTTTGACTGGCGGCGCCTTGCTCGCAAAGCGCCCGATCAGCTCCACGGCTTCGAGGCGCATACCACCCCCTGGGGGCAGGCGAACCGGCTGCTGGCCGGCCCGCTCGAGGATCGCTCGGCGGCGCGCGATCTGGTGAATCAGCTGGCCGCCAAGGGGATTGACACCTTCATCTATGCGAGCCCTGAAGGTACGAAAATTCAGGGACTTACTACTCCGTAAGCCCCCTCAAGGGCGCTGTCCCCGGCTTTCTGTTCACAGGCTTTGAACAAGCGAAAGCGCTTTTGCCCAAGCGCGCGTTAGGCGGGCGTTGCAAACCGATAGCACCTCAGCGCAAAGAGGCTGCGCATGATCACACCTTCCCTTAAAGCGAGATCGGCCTCATGAGACCGCGCGAGCCTGAATTCACCGCCGATGCCGACGCGGCGCCGATCGATATGCTCGCCGCCCTGTTTGAGGCGCGGGGGTGGGAATGCGCGATCGTTTCCGATGATGAGCTGACCGGAGAAGTGCAAGGCAGCTGGGCCTCGTACCAGTTGCGCGCGATCTGGCGCAGCGCGGACAATGTGCTCCAATTCCTGTGTCTGCCCGAGATTCGCGTCGCCCATGACAAGCGCCAGCGCGCTTACGAATTGCTCAGCCTGATCAACGAACAGATGTGGCTCGGGCATTTCGACATCTGGTCGAATGGCGATGTACTGCTTTACCGCCACGGTGCGTTACTCGGCGATGATGGGATGCTGAGCCTCGATCAGGCGCAGGCGCTGGTGGAAACCGCGATCGATGAGTGCGACCGATTCTATCCCGCCTTCCAGTTCGTCTTGTGGGGCGACAAATCCCCGCGCGAGGCGCTCGATGCTGCGATGGTTGACGTGGGCGGCGAAGCGTAACACCACCTCACATCATGACAGCGACCTATTTGATCATCGGCTGCGGCAATATGGGCGGTGCGATGCTGGCAGGGTGGATGGCTGCTGGCGTTCCGGCACAGCGCTTTGCCATTCTTGACCCCGCTTTGGAGGCGGCGCCCGATGGCGTCGCGCTTTATCGATCCCCGCAAGAGGTGCCGGGCACACATGACGCGGTTCTGCTGGGCTTCAAACCGCAGCAATTGGGCGCGCTGGCGCCTAGTTTGCAAGATTTGTTGGGCGAGGGTGTGGCGGTCCACTACCTCCTCGCCGGATTGACGCTGGCGCAGATTGCCGAGGCCTTCCCCAAGGCGCGCGCCTATGTGCGGGTGATGCCCAATCTTGCTGCGCGCCTCGGCAAATCGCCGGTGCTCTTGGCGCAAAGCGGGTTGGAAGCGGCTGAATGCGGGGATGTGTACGCTTTCTACGACAAGCTCGGCACAGCGGTATGGCTGGAGGATGAGACCCGGTTTGACCTCCTCACAGCGCTGGCGGGGTCGGGGCCAGGCTTTGTCTATCGCTTCATTGATGCGCTGGCGCAGGCGGCAGTGCGGCTTGGCGCTCAGCCTGATCAGGCGAGCCAGCTTGCGCTCGCGATGGTTGATGGCGCCTCCAGCCTTGCAGCCGAAGCTGAAATGTCACCCGCCGCGCTCGCCGATGCGGTCGCCAGTCCGGGAGGTATGACGCGCGAGGGCCTCAACGTGCTGGATGCCGATGAAGCGCTGATTGCCCTGCTGACTGGCACTCTAAAGGCCACCGCCGATCGCGGGGCAGCACTGAGCCGCGGCGAAGGTTGATCGGGCTCCCGGCGCTCTTGTTCATGTACCAGCAAGTATAGGTTAACAATTCCCGCACCCACCCAAGACTTTCGCTTGAAAAGCGGGAGAATAAGAACGATATTGTACCTCAACGGCGCCACATCTGCGCGCCGCGTTTGGAGACAAGAGGATCCACAATGGCAAACTGGAATGAAACTGAGCGGACCCGTCAGAGCTATGGCTCGGTGCCGCGCGCCGGCGGCGAAGTTGGCGTTGCTTATGATGAGGGCCTGCGTTCCTACATGCTCTCGATCTACAACTACATGTGCTCGGCGGTTCTGCTGACGGGCATCGTGGCGCTTGTAACAGCGGAAAGCGGGCTGACGCTCGCGATTGCTGGCACGCCGCTGATGTGGGTTGTGATGCTTTCGCCGCTGGCCTTCGTGCTGGTGATGAGCTTTGGCCTTAACAAGCTCAGCAAGGGCATGCTCAACGTCCTGTTTTGGTCCTACGCGACCGTTATGGGCGTCTCGCTTTCGACCATCTTCCTGGTCTTCACCAACGAATCGATCGCGCTGACCTTCTTTGCAACCGCGGGCGCTTTCGCGGGGCTGAGCCTGTTCGGCTACACCACGAAAAAGGATCTGTCGGGCTTTGGCACCTTCCTCATCATGGGTGTGGTCGGCCTGATCATCGCCTCGGTCCTGAACATCTTCCTGCAATCGGGCACGCTTGCCTTCGTGATCAGCGCGGTGGGTGTTCTCGTGTTTGCTGGCCTCACCGCCTACGACACGCAGCGCCTGAAAGAGCAGTATGCCTACATCCGCGGGACCGAGTTTATGGGCAAGGCCATCATCATGGGCGCGCTCAACCTGTATCTCGACTTCATCAACATGTTCATGTTCCTCCTACGCTTCCTGGGAAGCGAAGAGTAACACGCAGGATGGTGTAAGGGGCGCGGCTCCAAGACGCGCTTCCTTGAGAAATGTGTGCAATTTCAGCGCCCGGGGCCGTATTTGTCGGCTCCGGGCGTTTTCTTTGTCATCTTTGGGGATTAACCAGCATTACGCAGCGCCGCTTAATCGCCACGCAAGGCGCGGGGCGATACAATTGCGATGCGAAAAGCGAGAGAGGCACCCGCCCCGATGCAAGGAACGAACGACAGATCGGCCCCGGCCCAAGACGCGCACGCACCGGACCAAGCAGGGGATCATCCGGGTCTGCGCGCGATTATTCTGAGTGTGGGTCTGGCCGCGCTTGCCGCTTGCGCTACGCCGCCACCGCCTCCTCCGCCACCGCCTCCGCCGCCTCCACCCCCTCCGCCGCCTGCGCCTGTTGAGGCCACTCCTTACCGCCCGATCCCACCGGGCGGTGCGGCCTATGTGATGGCGATCCCGCCGCAAAACCCCCAAGGCAAGCGCCTGACGATCAACCGCGACCTCACTGAGGATGAAACGGTCTGGCACTTCCGCTCAGCCTGGAACGTGGCGGCGCTCAACTGCCTTGGTGAGCCTTACGGGCCGATCGTTGAAGGCTATCGCTCCTACGTGCTCGACAATGAGCGCACGTTGAAGCGGATCAATGATCGGGTGGAGCAGGAATATCGTCGCCGCGAACGCAGCCGCCGCGAAGCTTTGCTGGCGCGCGAGGAACACCAGACGCGGGTCTACAACTTCTTTGCGCTGCCTTCGGTGCGGGCCGATTTCTGCCGGGTTGTGCTCGATATCTCGAACCGCCTGCTTGCCGCCCCGCCTGAGGACCCGGCCGCCTTTGCGCTCGATAATTTCGACAACCTCGAGGTGCCGTTTGATCGGTTCTTCACCGCTTATGAGGCCTATCAGCGCGATTCGGCGGCCTGGGATACCAAGTATGGCGCGCTCTACGGCCCCTCGCAGCCGGGCTGGGTCGCGGTGCAGGAAGCCAAGGCAAACGGCGCGCCGATTCCGAGTGTCGATGATGCCGATCCGACCGATACACTGTTGGCGCCAACGCCTGTTGCGGGGACTGTCGTTGATGCTGAAACCGGCGCTGAATTGCCGGTAATCCCGGTGCAGGAGGGGATCTACTCGCAGCCCGTTGTCGAACCGCTGCCCAGCAATGAGGGAGATGAGGATGATCAGGGCGATGCCGAGCAAGAGCCCGCTTCTCCGCCCAGCGATTAGCAGTGCAGCCGTGATCAAAACGGCGCTTTGTCCGCTTGCAAGGGGCAAAGACCCGCGCTAAGGCGCGCGGCCTGATGGGGTTTCGAGCCCGGATCACGCGAAGACTGGAACGGGGCCGTAGCTCAGTTGGGAGAGCGCGTCGTTCGCAATGACGAGGTCAGCGGTTCGATTCCGCTCGGCTCCACCAGTTTTTCTTGCGTCTCCAAACGTCGCTGTCTAACCGAACTGTCACGCACCGGTAACGGGAATGCGGTGGGCTCCTCGTTTTGGGGCGAATCCGCGGCTGTCCCTGCAACTGTAAGCGGTGAGTTTCTGACGCATGTCCCGGATTTGAGGGACAGCCACTGAGCCATAAGGCTTGGGAAGGTGCGCCAGCGACGATGACCCGCAAGCCAGGAGACCGACCGGCGCGGGTCGCTTGTTGCCCCTTTCAGGGATTGGAGAGGCGCGAAGAGAATTCGTTTCGAGCGACGAATTGTGTGGGTCTGCGTGAGTGATCGCTCGCGTGGACCTTTGTTGTGCGTTCGAAAAGGAAATTTCTCGCTATGAATACAAGATACACTCTGAGCGGCGCCGCGCCGTTAGTGATCGCCGCCGCCTTGGGCTGGAGCGCGCCCATATTGGCGCAGGATGAGGTGGACGAAAAAGAGACGATCATCGTCACCGCAAACCGCGATGCGCCGCTTTCGCTGAGCGATTACACCGGCTCGGTCACCGTCATCAGCGCTGAGCAAATCGAAAACCGCCAGATCCGCAATATCGAGGATGTCTTGCGCGATGTGCCGGGTGTCGCTGTTTCCAGCGTGCCGGGCCAGACCCAGATTCGACTGCGCGGAACCGAGGGCAACCATGTGCTTGTCCTGGTCGACGGGATCGAGGTTTCTGATCCGGGCAGCGGCGAATACGATATCGGTACGCTTCAGGCGGAAATCGGCAGCTCTTTGGAAGTGCTGCGCGGGCCGCAATCGGCGACCTGGGGAAACGACGCGATTGGCGGTGTGGTCGCTTACAACTCTGCCAGTGGCCGCGAGCTTGAGGGCCTTGCTGGCTTTGCCGAGGGCGGCACCAACAACACGATCAATGGCGCCGCGCGTTACGGCGCGAGCGGTAATGGCTGGGACGCTGCTATCTCGGCCACCGCTGTCACCACCGATGGTGAGCCCAATGCGCGCGGCGGCGTGCGCGATATTGGCCGCGACAGCTACACCGTCTCTGCGAAGGGCTCGGTTGACCTGACGCCCAATTTCACGCTGCGCGCCGTGGGCCGCTTTGTGAATACGCGTGGCGATTTCAACGAGCAGGACTTTGGCTTTGGCAGCCCGACTGTCGGCCTTGTGATCGACAGCCCCGGCACCGAATTTGAAAATGAGCAGCTCTCTGGCCTTGTAGGCGCGCGGCTTGATGCGCTTGACGGGGCGTGGGTGCACGATCTCTCGGTTCAGTTCACTGACGCGACGCGCCAGACGACGCAGCCTACCGGCTTTCCCAGCAGTACTGAGAGCGATCGCTTCAAGGCCTCCTATGTGACGTCTTACGATTTCGGAGGCACAGGCCACTCGCTTACCTTTGCAGCGGACTATGAGCTCGAAGGCTTCAACAACGTCCTGACTTTCGATGATCGCAACGAGGTCGAGAATATCGGTTTTGTCGGTCAATACCGCTATACGGGGGAACGTTTTGATCTCTCCGCCTCGGTGCGGCACGACATCAACGACCTGTTCGAGGATGCGACCACGTTTCGTGTAGGCGCTGGCTTTGACGCGACCGACACGACGCGCCTGCGCGCTGCGTTCGGGACGGGCGTGAAAAACCCGACGCTGAACGAACTGTTCGGCTTTTTCGATGGCCAGTTCATCGGCAATCCCGATCTTCAGCCGGAGGAATCGACCAGTTGGGAAGTGGGCATCGATCAGCAATTGGCCGATGTTGGCATGCTTTCGATCACCTATTTCAACGCTGAACTCGACAATGAGATCTTCACCGCCTTTCCGCCGCCAACCTTTATCGCAACGCCCGGCAACCGCACCACCGAGAGCACGCAGCAAGGCATCGAAGTCGCACTGAGCGGCGATTTGGGCGCGGGCTTCTCCTTGAACGCGGCCTACACTTTCCTCGATGCTGAAGAAGACGGCGTTGAAGAGGTGCGCAGGCCCGATCACATCGGCAGCTTCATAATCAACTGGAGCGATCCTAAGGACAAGGCCTCGGTCAACCTGGCGCTGCGCTATAACGGCCCGGCGGTGGACGGCGATTTCACCACCGGGGCATTCCCCGCGCCGACGACCGATCTGTCATCCTATACGCTGGTCAACCTCAATGCCCGCTATAAGTTGACCGACGGCCTCAACCTGTTTGGCCGGATCGAGAACCTGCTAGATGAGCAATACGAACAGGTCTTCACCTTCGTCTCCCCCGGCATCAACGTGCTTGGCGGGTTTGAGGTGCGGTTCTGATGCTGCGCGGTCATGAAATACCCGTGGCCGCCGCTGCAGCGTGGGCGGGGCTTTTAGCTCTGGTCACGCTCAGCGGCACGGTTGTGATCGCCTGCATGATGCCCTTTGCCGCCATCGCGGCGATAAGCGCGCTTAGCCTATCGCTAAGGGCAGGCCTTGGCGCCGTGGGGTTGTGCTGGCTCGGCAATCAGATTCTTGGCTTTGGGCTGATGGGCTATCCCTGGGATACGGTGACCTTTGCCGCTGGCGTTTCATTGTTGGCGGCGAGCCTCGCAGGGTTCTTCGTTGCCCGGCAGGTGAGCGCTGACCTTGCGCTGCCGAGAAGCCTTGGCGCGTTCGTTTTGGGTTTCATAACCTATGAGCTGGTGCTTTTGGCTTATGCCTTTGGCTTTGGCGATCTGGCGATGTTCAGCCCGCGCATCGTCGGCCTTATCGCGTTCAACGACGCCCTATGGTTTGCGGCCCTTTGGTTGGGGTGGCAGGTCTTTTCTTCGGTTGTTGCCCTTCAGCCAAACGCCGATGAGCCCGCGGCCAAATGAGCGCAGAGCCCCGGATCGTCTCGCTCCTGCCCAGCGCCACTGAAATCGCGGTGGCGCTGGGGCTTGAGAGTAATCTGGTCGGCCGCAGCCACGAATGCGACTTTCCCCCTGCGGTAAAAGAGCTGCCGATCTGCACCTCGACCAAGCTTGAAAAGGGGCTCTCCTCGCAGGCCATCGAAGACCGGATGAAAGAGATCGTGACCAAGGGCCTTTCGGTTTACGACGTCGATGCGCCCCTGCTCAAATCACTGAAGCCCGACATCATCCTGACCCAGTCGCAATGCGCGGTTTGCGCGGTAACGCCGGCCGATCTTGAAGAGGCGTTGAACACCTGGATTGGAACGCCGCCCAAGCTGATCTCGCTCGCGCCCGATAACCTGACCGACGTCTATGGCAACCTTGCCGAAGTGGGCGAGGCGGTCGGGCGCGCTGAGCAGGCCGAGGCGGCGATTGCGCGTATGCGCGGCGGGATCGATGCGCTCAATTCTCCCACGATGGCGAGCCCGGTGCGAATGCTCGCGGTGGAATGGCTCGAGCCGCTGATGATTGCGGGCAATTGGGTTCCTGAACTCGTCGAAGCGGCAGGCGCATCCTCGCTTTTGTGTGAGCGCGGGGTCCACTCGCACTGGATTGAGTTTGACGCGGTCGCTGAGGCTGATCCTGACGTGATTGCGCTGATGCCTTGCGGATACAGCCTCAAGCAGACCCTCGCCGAAGCGCGCCCGCTCTTTGCGAAAAGCCCTTGGAGTGACCTGCGCGCAGTGCGCGAAGGGCGCGCTTTTGCGGTGGATGGCCATCACCTCTTCAACCGCCCTGGCCCGCGTCTGGTCGAATCCGCGCGCGTGCTGGCGGCGATCGCTCAAGGCGGCGGCGACATTGATGAGGACATCGCCCCCTTCATCGAGAAAGTCTGAGACCCCTCGCTTTTGAGCGCGTGAGCGCATACAGCGCGCTATGCATTTCCTCGATCAGGCCAAGATCTATTTGAAATCAGGAGCTGGGGGACCGGGAGCGGTCTCTTTCCGGCGCGAGAAGTATATCGAATATGGCGGACCTGATGGTGGCAATGGCGGCAAGGGCGGCGATATCATCTTCGAAGCTGTTCAGGGCCTCAACACGCTCATAGACTTTCGTTACGCCCAGCACTTCAAGGCCAAGCGCGGCAATCACGGGCAAGGCAAGGATCGCACGGGCGCGGGCGCGCCTGACCTTCTGATCGATGTGCCGGTGGGCACGCAGGTGCTCTCGGACGACAAGGAAGAGGTGCTCGCCGACTTCACCGAAGTGGGCCAGCGCGTTGTGTTCCTCGAAGGCGGGCAGGGCGGGCGCGGCAATGCGAGTTATAAGACTGCCACGAACCGCGCGCCGCGCCAGCATCAGCCGGGTGAGCCGGGCGAGGAGATGTGGGTTTGGCTGCGGCTGAAACTTCTCGCCGATGTCGGCCTTGTGGGCCTTCCCAATGCGGGCAAGTCGACCTTTATCAACGCGGTCTCGAACGCGCAGGCCAAGGTTGGCCATTACGCCTTCACAACCCTTGTGCCCAAGCTGGGCATGGTCCGCCACAAAGGCCGCGAATTTGTGCTGGCGGATATTCCGGGGCTGATCGAGGGCGCAGCCGATGGCGCGGGGATTGGCGACCGGTTTCTGGGGCATATCGAGCGCTGCCGCGTGCTTATTCACCTGACCGACATTTCTGGCGAAGACCCGGCAGAGGCGATGCGCGTGGTTGAGGAAGAGCTGGCTGCCTACGGCGCTGGCCTTGATGACAAGCCGCGTCTGGTCGCGCTCAACAAGCTTGATCTGGCGGATAGCGAATTGGGCGCAGCCTTTGCCGAGGAGCTTATGGCGGCGGGTGCTGAAAAGGTTTTCACAGTTTCAGGCGCGAGCGGGGAGGGAATCGACGCGCTGCTCGATGCGGTGCTTTCCTACCTGCCCGATCGCACCGCAACCGAGACCAAAACCGTCGAAGTGGAAGACGAGAGCGAAGAGGGCTCGGGCGAATGGTCGCCAATCTAGCCTCGCTGCTGAATGCCGCTCACACAAAGCGGCTGGTGGTCAAGATCGGGTCTGCGCTGCTGGTTGAAGGGGGCGAGCCGCGCGCGCGCTGGCTGGCCTCGCTCATCGCCGATATCGCCGAAGCGCGTGAGCGTGGCAGCGAGATCATCATTGTCAGTTCGGGTGCGATTGCGCTGGGAGCGGCGCGGCTTGGCCTCAAGCGCGGTGGGCGCGCGAGCCTCGCGGATGCGCAGGCGGCTGCCTCGGTCGGGCAGGTGGCACTGGCGCAATTGTGGGCTCAGGCTCTGGAACGCCATGATCTGACGGCTGCGCAAATGCTGGTCACTCTAGGCGACCTGGAGGACCGGCGGCGCTATTTAAACGCCAGCGCTACACTTGACCGGCTGATAGAGGCGGGCGCAGTGCCCGTGGTGAACGAGAATGACAGCGTGGCGACTGAAGAAATCCGTTTTGGCGACAATGACCGGCTTGCCGCGCGCGTGGCGCAGGCGGCGAATGCGGGCGGGGTGCTGCTCCTCTCAGATGTTACCGGGCTGTATGACCGCGACCCATCTGAAGCTGACGCGACGCTGATTCAGCGGGTCGAAGGCGTCACGCCCGAAATCATCGCTATGGCGGGCGAGGGTTCGGGATCGGGCCTTGGCTCGGGGGGAATGCGCGCCAAGCTGCAAGCCGCGCGGATTGCGGAGCGCGCTGGGGTGACGCTTGGCATTATTGACGGGCGCGGAGATCACCCGCTCACTACGTTGCGCGAGACGGGCAGGGGCACCATATTCCTTCCCGTGCGCAGTGACACCGGGCGCAAAAGCTGGCTGGGCGGGCGGCTGGCGATTGAGGGCGTGCTGAGCGTCGATGCGGGCTGTGCCAAGGCGCTAGCGGATGGGGCAAGTTTGCTGGCGGCGGGCCTCACCGAAGTGACAGGCGATTTCCAGCGCGGCGCTCTGGTTGGCTTGCATGGCCCCAAGGGCGAGCGGCTGGGGCAAGGCCTGGTCGAATACAGCGCCGAAGAGTGCCGCGCGATCCTGGGCAAGCGCGAGAGCGAGCAGGAGGCCGAGCTTGGCTATGCCCCGCGCGCCGCCGTCGTCCACCGCGATCACATGGTGCAGGGGTGAGCGCGCAATGGTGACAACAATCGCGATCACCGGCGCAACCGGATTTGTCGGCAGCACCACACTTGACGCGGCGTTGGAGCAAGGCTTTACCGTGCGCGCCCTGACCCGCCGCAAACCCACTGCGCGCGATGGCGTCGAATGGGTGCAGGGCACGCTTGATGACCACGCGGGTCTTGGACAATTGGTACAAGGCAGTGATGCCGTGCTGCATATTGCGGGCCTCACCAACACGCCCGACCCCGCCGAGTTTGAGGCAGCCAACGTCATCGGTACTGCCAATGTGATCGCTGCGATGAAGGAAGAGGGCACGCGCCGTCTCGTTTTTGTCTCCTCGCTCTCCGCACGCGAGCCTGGCCTATCGCAATATGGCGCCTCAAAAGCTCGCGCCGAAGAGCTGGTCGCTGCGAGCGCTCTGGACTGGACCACAGTGCGCCCGCCCGCTGTCTATGGCCCGCGCGATGTCGATATGTTCGAGCTGTTCCGCTCGGCCAGGATGGGCATCGTTCCCCTGCCGCCGGGGGGAGGGACGTCGCTTATCCACGCGCAGGATCTGGCTGAGCTGCTGGTGGCGCTGGCGGATACTCATGGACCAAAGGGGCTGTTTCAGAGCATTTTTGAACCCGACGATGGTCGCGAGGGCGGGTGGAGCCACAAGGAGATGGCGCAGGCCATTGGCCGCGCGGTCGGCCGTAAGGGAGTGTTCGCGCCCAATCTCCCCGCTGGTGTTCTGAGCCTCGCGGTGCGCGCGGACAGATTACTGCGCGGCGACAAGGCCAAGCTGACGGCGGACCGGGTGGGCTATATGTGCCACCCCAACTGGATCGCGCGGTTCGACCGCGCTGTGCCGCGTGAGATTTGGGAGCCGAAGATCGACAGCGAGGAAGGGCTGAAAGCCACCGCTGAGTGGTATAGGGCCGAGGGCTGGCTCTAGATCACATTGCAAGCGGAGCGGTGCAGCCGCGCCCATAGGCCTCTTTATACGGCTTGCCCCAGCACTTCTCGAAGCCTTTGAGCACGTTCATGTTGGGTGGCCAGCTCATCTGAACCACGGTCCCGTCGGGGCGGGTGAAGCTGTTGTTGGAGGGTTCGGGGATTGTGGCGAGGCCCTCAATCGCTGCGGTCAGCGCTTCGCGGTCGCCAGTGAGGAATGCGATTGTCCCGCTGACATAGTAATTCCAACCAAAATCGCCGTCATCCTCGGGCGCGGTGTAGGTCCGGCGGAAAAGCGCCACCGCTTGTTCAGTCTGCCCGGCAGAGGCGCGCGTCTGGCCCTCGTGCCAGTACAGGATCGACGTGTGGTCGCGCTTTTCATGCCGCCAGGTGCGGATCAGCTCGGCAGCCTCCGCGTCGCACCCTTTCTTTGAAAGTGCGCGCCACCCGCCATCGGGAATGTCCTGATCAAACGCCTGTCGATCCAGCGCCAGCATCGCGTCGAGATCGTAGGAACAGTCCGCCGTGGATTCGCGCGGGGCCGGGTCTAATGGCGTATCAGCGGGCGTTTCCGCTTGAGCGATGGGTTGGGCGAACGCCAAAAGCAATGAGGTAAACATGGTGGGCGGCTAGCAGCCAATAGTGCAACTGCAAAGTGGTGATCCCCTGCGAAGGCGGGGGTCTCTCGCGTTATTGCCTTGACGATTGCGGCATCCGCCTGCGCGGGTGCTCACCATGCAGGCTACAAGAACGGTTCCTCGCCCGGCTTGTGGATGCCGCATTCGGTTTTGTCCCAGCCCGCCCAGCGCCCGGAACGTACGTCTTCACCTTCGGCTACTTTATTGGTGCACGGCGCGCAGCCGATCGAGGGGTAGCCCTCAGCGACAAGCGGATGGCGCGGCAGGTCATACTCCTCAAAGTAAGCGACAATACCCTCGGTGCTCCAATCAATGAGCGGGTTGATCTTGAGCCGCCCCTGCGTATCCGAGGTATCGATTTCAAAGCGCGGCAGATTGGCCCGCGTTTGCGACTGGAAGGCCTTGCGGCCCGTAAAGCTTGCATCGTAATCGGCCAGCGCCTTTGCGAGCGGCTCCACCTTGCGGATTTCGCAGCAACCATCGGGATCGTAGGACCAGCGAAGACCGGTATTGTCCTTCTTGGAAAGGTCGGCTTCATCGGGGGTGAGTACCACCAGATTGGTGAGGCCGAGGCGCTCTACCAGCTCGTCACGATAGGCCAGCGTTTCCTCAAAGTGCTTGCCCGTGTCGAGGAACAGGACGGGGATATTGGGATCAATCTGCGCCAAGAGGTGCAGCAAAACCGCGCTCTCTGCACCAAAACTGGAGACCGTGGTGACATCGCCTGCAAGGCTACCTCTGATCACCGCTTCGAGCATCTCGCTGGTCGAAGAGCCACGGAACATGCGGTTGAGGCGTACTGCGTCATGTTCAGTGAAACGCGGGCCGACATCGAGCCGATCAATCTTGTGGCCTTCGATACTGGCCGACTTCACCGGTCTATCCATGACGCTTCTCGATAATCGTGCGCCGCTTACCTTCATGTGTGTCAAACGCGTGCTGGTAGACGTTCTCCCATGTCGCGAAGGCGCGCGCGGCGTCCTCCTCGTCAAGCGGGGTGTCGGGGGCAAAGGCGTCAAACCCGCAGCGGCGCATGTGGCTGAGCTGATCGATCAGCACATCGCCCACCGCGCGTAGTTCGCCGGTATAGCCAGCTTCGCGCAGGATACGGGCTGCCGAATAACCGCGGCCATCGGTGTAAGCGGGGAAATTGACTTCAACGAGCGCCAACCGGTCAAGGAAGGGCAGGAGCACGCGGGCATCATCGCCGGGCTCAATGCGAACGGCGGTGGCGTTGGTCTGATCGCAGCACGCATCCACGGTGACGGTGGCGTGATCAGCCATCTCGTCATCGCGGAAGCGGAATTGCACGTCGTCGGGCGACGTACCGAGGTGATCAACCATACAACGCCTCCTTGAACGGCTCCATGCCGATCCGGCGATATGTGTCGAGGAAGCGTTCGCCTTCTTCCCGCTTTTCCAAATAGAGGTCGGTGACCGTGTCGACAGCGGCGAGCACGCCTTCTTCGTCAAACCCGCGCCCAGTGATCTTGGCGAGGCTTACGTCTTCTGCTTCGGACCCGCCGAGCGAGAGCTGGTAGTTCTCAACCCCCTTCTTATCGACGCCCAGAATGCCGATATGGCCGGCATGGTGGTGCCCGCAGGCGTTGATGCAGCCGCTAATCTTGAGCTTCAGTTCGCCCATTTTCTCGGTCTTGCCTGACGCATCGAAGCGTTGGCTGATGCGCTGGGCTAGCGGGATCGAGCGGGCGTTGGCGAGCGCGCAATAGTCAAGGCCGGGGCACGCGATCATGTCCTCGATCGTGTCCATATTGGGCGCGCCAAGGCCAGCGGCGTCGAGCTCGCTCCACAGCGCGTGCAGGTCCTCAATCTTCACATGCGGCAGGACGACGTTTTGCGTGTGCATGATGCGCAGTTCGTCGAAGGAATGCTTTTTGGCGAGACGCGCCATGATGCGGATCTGCTCACCGGTCGCATCGCCCGGAATGCCGCCCACAGGCTTTAGCGAGATGACGGCGGAGACATAGGCGTCGTGCTTGTGACGGTGCGTGTTGCGGTCCACCCACAGGGCAAAGTCGGGGTCCGAGCGGTCCACCGTCTTGGCGCCGTCTTCGAACGCGGGATCGGAGAAATATTCGGCGATGCGCGCCAATTCTGCAAGCGGGGGCTCAACGCCCTGATCGAGCAGATGGGCGAATTCCTCTTCGACCTGACGCGTGTATTCTTCCTTGCCCAGCTCGTGGACGAGGATTTTAATGCGTGCCTTGTACTTGTTGTCGCGCCGGCCATAGCGGTTGTAGACGCGCAAACACGCCTCGGCATAGGTGATCAGCTGATCCAAGGCCACAAAGTCGCGGATCATCGGGGCGACCATCGGGGTGCGTCCCATTCCGCCGCCTACGAAGAAGCGCGCGCCAACTTCACCGTCATCGTTCTTGACGATCTGGATGCCGATATCGTGTAGGCGCATCGCCGCGCGGTCGCGCTCGGAAGCGATCACGCAGATCTTGAACTTCCGTGGTAAGTAGGTGAACTCGGGGTGGAAGCTCGACCACTGCCGCATGAGCTCAGCGTAGGGGCGCGGGTCAATGATCTCGTCATGGGTGGCGCCCGCGAAGTGATCGCTCGAGATATTGCGGATGCAATTACCCGAGGTCTGGATCGCGTGCATCTCGACCTTCGCAAGATCAGTTAGGATGTCAGCAGCGTCTTCCAGCTTGATCCAGTTGTACTGAATGTTCTGGCGCGTGGTGAAGTGACCATAGCCGCGATCATACTTGTCGGCGATATCGCCCAGAGCGGTCATCTGCGCAGAGTTGAGCGTCCCATAGGGGATCGCGACGCGCAGCATGTAGGCGTGCAGCTGAAGGTAGAGCCCGTTCATCAGCCGCAGCGGCTTGAACTGGTCCTCTGTCAGCTTGCCTTCGAGGCGACGGCGCGCCTGATCGCGAAATTCCGCAACGCGCGCATCGACCATGGCCTGATCGTATTGGTCGTACTGGTACATGTCAGATCACCCAATCGAGAGCTGAGGGGTCTTTGGGTTTGAGCGTGAGATCAGGCCGCACTGTGGGGCCCAGAGCGCGCACGCGGTCCTTGATGTGCGCGGGGCGCACGCTGCCGTCATCTTCGCGCGTAGCATCAATGATATAGGGCACGTTGACTCGGCGAGCGGCTTCTTCGCGGCCAAGGATTTCCTCGCCCTGGTCGCCGACATCCACCGCATCATCCACGTGGCGCGACCAGCCGGTGCCGGTCCACCAAGTGACATCGCCGGTCTTAAGGTCGTTTCCGGTCAGAACTTTCATGAGCCGGCCTGCATTTCCTGAGCGTTGTGCGCAAATGTAGAAAGAGCGGCGTCATCGCGCGCGGTGACATCGCCGATGACGATAAGCGCGGGAGACTTGATCGCGTGGGTCTCGACCAGATCAGGCAGCGCGGCCAATGGCCCGCGAACGACGCGCATGTCCGGGCGCGCAGCGTTCTCGATCACGGCGACGGGCACATCGGGGGTCAGGCCATCAGCCATCAGCTTTTCAGCGATCTGAGGCGCTGTTTTGACGCCCATATAGATGACGAGCGTTCGGCCTTTGCCAGCGAGGCCGGACCAATCCTGATCGGACAAACCCTTGCATTGTCCAGCAACGAAGCTGACGATGCTCGCTGCATCGCGGTGGGTGAGAGCGATCTGTGTTGCAGCCGCCGCGCCATTGGCAGCCGAGATACCGGGTACGATTTCAACTGGAACACCGGCGGCGCGCGCATCTTCGGCTTCTTCTCCGCCGCGTCCGAAAATCAGCGGATCCCCTCCTTTGAGGCGAACCACATCGCGCCCTGCCTTGGCCACGCGGATGAGAAGGGAGTTGATGTCTTCTTGCGGCAATGTGTGGCGCGCCCGCTTCTTGGCGACCGAGATCAGCCGGGCTGTGGGCGGTGCCATTGCGAGGATAGTCTCGCTTACCAGCCCGTCATGCACCAGCACCTCAGCGCTTTCGATAAGGCGCGCGGCGCGCAGGGTGAGGAGGTCGGGATCACCCGGCCCGGCTCCTACGAGATAGATTGTACCGATGCTGCTCATGTCTGCCAAATGGGCGAGCGACCCGTTTGGTGCCAGCGAGAATGGGTTGGGGGTATGTAAGGAAAGCTTTTGGAACGAAACCGGGCTATGGCTGCGCGGCTTTCCTCTCGGCAAGTACGCCCATCAGCTTTTCCAGCTGATCCGATGATCTCAGGTGCAGATCGCTCTGCGGGAAGGGGATCTCGATGCCGTTTTCCTGGAACAGCTCCCACACCCGCATATAGACGGCGGAACGGATGTTTGCGAGACCGCTTTCCGGGTCCTGAATCCAGAAACGAATCTCGAAATCAACCGAGCTGTCGCCAAAGCCCATGAGGTTTACCGTGGGTGCCGGGCGCGCCAGCACGCGCGGGGTCTCATCCACGGCGCGCTCCAGCAGCTTCTTCACCAGTTTAAGATCACTGTCATAGGCAACCCCCACCGGCGCCTTCACGCGCACATCCTTGGAGGAATAGGACCAGTTGACGACCTGATTGACCATCAGGTTTTCGTTGGGGATCAGGTGCTCGGTCTGATCACGTGTGATGACCGAAATGGCGCGGATGCCGATCTTGCGGATTTGCCCAACCGCCTCGTTCCCTGCCTGATCGGTCACGGAAATGACGTCACCTGGCTTGATCGATTTGTCGAGCAGCAGAAGGATGCCGGAGATGAGGTTACCGAAGGTTTTCTGGAACCCGAAACCCACTGCCAAGCCAAACGCACCACCAAAGAAGGCGAGCGCCGACAGATCGATGCCGATCAGATCGACCGTGACAAAGAAGGCGAGCGTCCAGATGGCGATGGTCGCCAGTTTCTCAGCCAGCAATGATTGCGCGCCATCAAACCGGCTTACATTGCGCATGGCCCGGCGCGCGAGGCGTGTGGCGAACCACGCCACGGTGATGACCAACGCAATTGTTCCGATGACGAACAAGACGTCAAAAGCGGAAATACGCAGCGATCCGAGCGTGATCGCCTGACTGTCCAGCGCCTTGACGAGAGCGCTGAGGGTCTCGCCCTGCTGCGCCAACGCTTCCTTTGAGCCTTCGGCGACCCCGATCACGTTCTCACGAGGTGCTTCTTCGGCCAGTTCCCACGCTTGACCCGGGCCAGTCGGCTCCGGCGTTGGAGTGGGCGCTGTTGTTGTCGGTGCCTCGGGCAGCGTTTCGGGAAGGTTGGGTGCGTTCGCGCTCATTCCATGTCCAGTCGGTCCAGCGCCTGCGCCAGATCGTCGATCAGGTCGGCCGGGTCTTCAAGCCCAATCGATAGGCGAATGGCGGAGCGAGGGCCAGCCTCAGCGCTGCCCGCGCTGTGGGTGGGGGAGGTCATGGCTTCGCGGTGAGTGTGGGGGAATATGGGCAAAGCCAAGCTCTCAAATCCGCCCCAGCTGTAGCCAATGCCGAAATGCTTCAGCGCGTCGACAACGCGGCCCGAGGCCTTGGGATCATCGCTTGCGAGCGTGAAACTGAACAGGCCGCATCCGCCGGTGAAGTCGCGGGCCCAAAGCTCATGGCTCGGATCGCCGGGACGGATCGGGCACATGACGCGCTCCACCTGCGGCTGCTCGGCTAGCCAATTGGCGATGGCAAGCGCGCTTTGCGTAGAACGCTCCAGCCGCACGCCCATGGTGCGAAGGCCCCGCGCAGCCAGCGCCGCATCATCGGGCGATACGACCTGCCCCAGCTGCTGAGACGTGCGCCGCAGTGCCTTGTACCACCGCTCACCGGCGCTGCACGACCCCATCATCAGGTCGGAATGCCCGCCGACATGCTTCGAAAGGCTCATCATGACGATATCGCAGCCATGGGTCAGCGCGGCAAAGCCAAGCGGGCTTGCCCAGGTGTTGTCGATCAGGCTGACAGCGCCCGCATCGCGTGCAATCCCGGTAAGCGCAGGGATATCGCAGACCTCCATGGTGAGGCTGCCCGGGCTCTCCAGCCACACAGCGCGCGGTTTTTGCTGCGCGACCAGGCCTGCGAAGCTCTCAACGTCGAGAGGATCAAAAAAGACGTGATGCATGCCCAGCCGCTTCAAGAGACCGCTCGCCATGCTCCGCGAGGGGTCATAGGCGTTGTCGGTCATCAGCACGGTATCGCCCGGCTTCATCACGGCCAGCAAAGCGCCTGCAATCGCTGCCACGCCGCTGGGATAGAGCACGGTGCCTGCCGCGCCCGGCTCAATCTCAGTCAGCGCCTTTGCCAGCGACCATTGCGTCGGCGCGCCGCGGCGTCCGTAGAAGAAGTCCCCGTCACGGTCAGAGCCGGTTGCCGCTTTGCGCTGGGCTTCGCTTTCGTAAAGGTGGGTCGAAGCGCGCCAGATGGGCGTGTTGACCACCCGGCCCGTCCATTCCGGCCGGCGGCCCGCATGGGTGAGCTTTGTGCCTGGGCGAGTGTCCTTTCTGTCCTTGCTCATTTATTCGAGGCCGCCCTGTGGCCCTTGCGCCTTGGGTGTGTCGGGGTCGCCGCTCCATTCTGACCAGCTGCCATCATAAAGCGAGACATCGTCTTTGCCCGCCAGATGAAGCGCCATAAGCAGCACGCTCGCGGTCACCCCGCTGCCGCAGGAGGTGATAATCGGGCGCTGCCAGTCAATGCCCGCCTCCTCAAACGCGGCGCGCAAGGCTTGCCCTGACTTGTAAGTCCCGTCTGCGTTGAACACCGCGGCAAAGGGCAGATTGAGCGAACCCGGAATGCGCCCGTTCGGTCCGCCATGCACCGGGTCTGTGCCGAGACCATAGACGCGGTCAGCCGCGCGCGCGTCAAGCACTTGAAACTCGCCACTGTCCAGATTGGAGAGCACATCGGACTTGGTGACGATGCCCTTTGGCTCGCGCTCCAGCGCTTCAAGCCCGGTATCATGCGGCACCGCCTCCATTGCACGGAGCTCACGATCCTCGGCGCGCCAGGCATCGAGCCCGCCATCGAGGATAGCGACAGGCTCAATCCCAAAAGCGTTGAGGATTACCCAGCCCCTCGCGCTGCTGCGCAAGGCGCTGTCATCATAGAGGACAATCCGTTCCCCCGGAGCAATGCCAAGCGCGCTCAGCCTGGCCTGCACCTTGGCAAAAAGCGGAAAGGTGTTCGCCAAAGGCGCATTGTCATCAACAAGGCTGCCAAGGTCGAGAAACTGGGCGCCGGGGATGTGGCCTGCTGCATATTCTGCGCGGGCGTCGCGCTTTGCGGCGGGAAGATGAAGCGATGCGTCAAGGATGTGCAGACCGTCTTGACCGATGGCTGCGGCAAGTTGGCTCGCGGTTATGAGTGCAGGCCCGGTTTGGTCGGATGCATTGGTCATCCCTTGCGGACTAGCCTGCCCGATAGCGCAAGCCAAGACGCTTAAGCTTCGCGCTCTACGCGTGTGCCTGCCTCTGGCGAGCGGGCAGGAGGCGGCTTGATCGGATTGGCAAGCAGACCCTTGATCGCGCCCGGCGATGTGTCGAGCGGTATCGGGTGGAGACGCGCTTTGCTTGATCCGCTGGGCGTGCCGATTACAAAGCTGCTAGAGCGTGCGCGCTCGCCTGTGCCCTCGATCGTGATGTGAACTAGCGGTATGAAGACAGAAACTGCCCCCTGGCGCAGCATCCGCACATCCACCATCGGCAATTCAAGGCTCACCTCAACCGTGTGGCTTTGTTGAGGCCCGATCCGCGCGATCTCGCCCAACGATTGACCACGAGCGAGCGAAGCTGCATTCGATGCGCCGCGCTGTGCGCTTGCCAATTGACCCGAAACGCTCAGGTCCCGCACGGCCTTGTCCGAGCGATTGGCAATAGTCAGGCGAAATTCGAGAACGAATTGCATGACGCTGCGCGTGGCGCTTGTGATCTGGATCGAGACGCCAAGGCGCGGCGTGGTTGTGGCAGTCTCGCCATTAGCTTCGGCGCTGCGCGCTGCAGGAGGTGATGCTTGTGGGGTAAGGTTCGGCGCGGTTTTTGAGGCGGCCTTCGAAGCCTGGGATGATGCTGACGCTGGTGTTGGGGCTGGTGCAGATGCAGGTCCAGGTGCAGGTGCAGGGTCAGAATCGGGGGGAGGCGCGGGGCGATGCGGGCGCACAGGCGTTGTGCCTTCCTCGTTTTCTGAGGGCTTGTGGTACGTCTCCCACAGCTCTTGCCGCAGGCCGCGCGCCAAGCGGTCATCGGGCAGGGCCAGCTGCTGTTCGCGCCCCTTCCTGAAGCGCCAGACGACAAGGCCGAGGATCACAATCAGGACAGCCACCAGTACCAGCAGGAAGGGCGTGTATGGGTCAGGCCGTGATGCCGCGGATTGACCGAATTGGGGCGCAGGCCTTCTTTGCCCAAGGTCAATCTGGGGTGAAGGTGTGACATCCACCCAGTCGCCTTCGCCCAGCACATAGCCGTCAGAACCTTCGGTCTGGTTGCTCACAGCGCCGCCGAGTTGGGGTTCGGCGAATGGGTCCTGCGCGTAAGCCTGAGTGTCAACCTGTGCGCCCCCCTGTGCGTCACCCTGTGAGGCATTAGGTGCGTCTTGTGTCTCGCTCAGTGCGTTCTCTGGCTCCCGTGTGGCGGCCAGCGCGTCGATTTGCGCAGCCACATCATCAGGGGTCTCGCCAGTTCTTGTGGCCGGGGAAGCGGAGGGCTGTGCCTCTGCTCCATCTGCCGGCGAGGCGGCGGATGTCGGCGTTGGGGTGGGCGCAGCAGGAGTGGGGGGCTGCGCGAGCACATCTTCGGGTTGGATCGTGCGCGGGCGGATCAGAACGCCCGAGCGTTCATCGAGCGGGCCCTGAGGCTCGGAAGATGGCGTGGGCGTTGGTGTTGGCGTGGCTTGCGGAAGCGAGAACGTGTTCGGGTTTTCCTGCGCAGCGAGCGCGCCCAGCATCGCTCCCGGCATCGAACCCGTCACCGCGCCCGCGCTTGCCAGAACGATAATCACGGTTCTCGTCAGCACTACCCAGACACCTACGCTGCCCGCCGCGCATTGGGTCGCAGCACGCATAGAGGGTGATCCCATGACAATGGGGCGTTGCGGATCGCTGGGGGGCAGGCGAAGGGGTCTCACGTGGTCCAGTTTGTGTCTGTATCGGTTGCCATTAAGGCCTATGGCGCGAGCGGCGCGCTTTCCCAAGGCGCTTTTGCACATAGACCCAGTGGAGCGCGGTACCACCTCCTCGCTTGCGCACGCGGCGCTTTCGCGGCAACAGCGCGGCATGGAAACAACACGCGATGGCTCGTCCGGCCAACCCGCCTTTCTGGGCAAGGACACTCCACTTCCCACCTCGCCAGAAGAGGCCGTGCTCGATTACGTGCCCAACCCTCGCGCAGGCGCGCTGTTTTTGGTCCGCTTTGCTGCGCCCGAATTCACATCCTTGTGCCCCGTTACCGATCAGCCGGATTTCGCTCATCTGGTAATCGATTATGCCCCCGATCAAACGATCGTGGAGTCGAAAAGTCTCAAGCTTTTCCTCGGCAGCTTTCGCAATCACAACGGTTTTCACGAGGACGTGACGGTCGGGATCGGCCAGCGTCTTTTTGACGAAATGAAGCCCAAATGGCTGCGCATTGGCGGCTATTGGTATCCGCGCGGCGGGATCCCGATTGACGTGTTCTGGCAGAGCGGCGCGCCGCCTGCGGATCTGTGGTTGCCCGATCAGGGCGTGCAACCCTACCGAGGACGCGGATAGCCTGTCTACCGGTCGTCAAACAGAGCCCTGTGCGGGCCACCCGCGCAAGTACGCTTGTCAAAAAATGGTGCCGGCAAGAGGATTCGAACCCCTGGCCTGATGATTACAAATCAACTGCTCTACCAACTGAGCTATGCCGGCACGCCGTGACGCTTGGGGTTGCCAAACGAATGCGCGCCGATGCGTCAAAGCGCGCCAAATGTCCAGCCCTCAGTCCAGGCTATTTCTGCTGTGAGGAAGCGCGGCTCCCAGCGTTTGCGCTCAGGCGCGACGTGGCGCATCCAAGCAGCGGTGAGCAGCGCGTCGGAGGAGTGGTCATCGATCTCGCCATCTTCATCCACTGGCGGGCAGTCGAGCGCGCTCAACGCGGCGTTGAGATCGGCGTAGGTGAGCAGCTTGGTGCGCGCCCCCAGATCGGCTGTCTCTTTGCTCGCAAGGCCGGTGTAAATCTCGACCAGCACGCTCCCTTTCTGCGGGCTCCAGCGACCCGGCACCGGGTCCATCGGCCAGACATTGAGCTTGCCGCGCAGCTGGTGGAGCATGCGCATGCCGGACAGCGAGCTTTTGCCCACTTGTGCCGCGCCCACGAGGTTGAAGTTGGAAACAGGGCGGCACTTCTGGGCGCGCTGTGCCGCCTCGGCGACGCGAAATCGCCCTTCACGCGAGATCGCGCCGTCGAGCAGAAAGCGGTCGCCTTCGTTGTCCTTGCTGTGCCGAAAATAGCGTGAGGCCTCTTGGTGCGCGACAAAGCTGTGCGCGCCCAGATGCGGATCATCGGCGCAAATCTCATCGATCATCGCCCACAGTTTCTTGGCGCTGCGCGGGGACTTGTCCCAGCCGGGAAAGAACGCGCCTGTATCCTGATAGGGCAGGCTGATACCCAGATCGACGCCTACAAGTGTCTTTGGCGGAAGCTCATCGCGGAGCAGCGCCATCACTTCGGTGCGTGACCAGCCGCGGGTTGGCGGTTTCACGAGGACGGGTGGGCCGCCATCCGCCTCGGCCAAGGCGAGCGCGATGCCTTTGTGTCGCTCCCCCTTGGCGCCCGACCAGTCAACGGCGAGGAAATGGTCGAATTCGGGTGTTTTCATGATTGGCGCTCTCGGCGCAGCCGGTTCCAATAATCCATGCGCTCTTTCACCTGGCATTCAAAGCCGCGCTCGGCGGGGGTGTAGTACGTCGCGGGCTGCATTCCGTCAGGCCAGTAATTGTCGCCCGAAAAGCCGTCCTCCGCTTCGTGATCGTAGGAATAGCCCTCGCCATAGCCGATATCCTTCATCAGTTTGGTTGGCGCGTTGAGGATATTGGCGGGCGGCATCAGGCTGCCGGTCTCGCGCGCGGCGGAAAAGGCGGTCTTCTGTGCGGCATAGGCGGCGTTCGATTTGGGCGCTGTGGCGCAGTAGAGGCAGGCCTGCACGATGGCGAGCTCACCTTCGGGACTGCCGAGAAACTCATACGCGTCCTTCGCGGCGAGGCATTGGGTGAGCGCTTGGGGATCGGCAAGGCCAATATCCTCGCTCGCAAAGCGCACCAGGCGGCGTAGGACGTAAAGCGGTTCCTCGCCTGCGGTGAGCATGCGGGCAAGGTAATAGAGCGCGGCCTGCGGGTCTGAGCCGCGCAGGGATTTGTGCAGCGCGCTGATGAGGTTGTAATGACCGTCGCGGTCCTTGTCGTAGACGGCGACGCGGCGTTGCAGGAACGCGCCAAGCGCGGGTGGATCAAGCGGCTCTGTCAGCTTTGCATTATAGAGCGTCTCGGCCTGACCCAGAAGGAAGCGCCCATCGCCATCCGCGCTCGCCACCAGCGCTACGCGCGCCTCTGGGGTGAGGGGGAGGGCACCCTCCAGCGCCTCAGCCCGCGCCAGCAGCGCATCGAGCGCCTCATGGCTCAGCCGCTCCAAGATAAGGACCTGCGCCCGGCTCAGAAGCGCGGCGTTGAGGGCAAAGCTGGGGTTTTCGGTCGTCGCGCCCACCAGCGTGATCGTCCCGCGCTCGACAAAGGGTAGAAAGCCGTCCTGCTGGGCGCGGTTGAAGCGGTGGATCTCGTCCACGAAGAGCAGGGTCGTTTTGCCCGCATCGGCCATCCGGTCAGCCTCGGCAAAGGCTTTTTTGAGGTCAGCAACGCCTGAAAACACCGCGCTGATCGAGGTAAAGCGCATCCCCACCGCGTCAGCCAGCAGGCGGGCAATGCTGGTCTTGCCGGTGCCGGGCGGCCCCCACAGGATGAGGCTGGAGAGACGCCCAGCGGCGACCATGCGCCCAATCGCGCCTTCTGGCCCTGTCAGGTGCTCTTGGCCGATCACTTCGGCAAGCGCGCGCGGGCGAAGGCGGTCCGCCAGTGGGGCGTTTTCGCGCACAGTGTCCGCTCTCTGGGGGCGAACGGGCGCGTCCTCTCCAAAAAGGTCTGCCATTCGCCGATGGTGATAAGCGCTTCGTGGAAATTTGCACCGGAAAAGCGGATAATCCTTGAAGGGATAGGTTTGCGATATATCTTAAGGTCTATCAGAACTATCGAAAGGCACACAATATGACCTGGAGGAAATACAATGGCAGCGGGTGGTCGAGCTTTGGCCCGATGATCGCGATGATGGCCGCGCAGGCCGCGAGCGAGTGGGACGAGGACGCCAAGCGTGACCGCGCCCGCGCGCGCCGCAACTGGAAGGATAACACCCGTATGCGCAAGCGCCGGGGCCGGATGTTTGGCCAGGGCGAACTGCGCCTAGCGCTGCTGGCGCTCATCAATGAAGAGCCGCGCCACGGCTATGAGCTGATCCGCGCGATCGAGGACATGACCGGCGGCGCCTATGCGCCGAGCCCGGGTGCGGTCTATCCGACGCTCCAAATGCTCGAGGAAGAGGGCCTCATCAAACAGACTAAGCCCAAGTCGGGCGATGAGGACGGTGAGACGAGCAGCAAGAAGCCCTTCAAGGCGACCAAAGCGGGCAAGGCCGAGCTCAAGGACCGCGAAGAAGAGGTCGAAGCGCTGATGGGGCGCCTCGGCGAACATGGTGAGCGTGCAGAGAAGGTGAAAGAGAAATCGCCCGATCTCTTCCGCGCCATGGGCAATCTGGCAAGCGTGCTCAAAAACCGCGCCAATGCCGGCAAGCTCGACAAGGCCACGATCGATGAAATCGTCGACATCATCGACGAGGTCGCCAAGCGGATCGAACGCCTCTGATTATCTGAGCACATCCAGCTGAAAATACCTCGCAGATCGACCACTGTAGTTGTCGGCCTGCGGGGTGTTGGCCTATGGTCCCTCCAGTCCGGGTCGCGCTGGGCAGGGAGGGTCACCCATGAACGGTCGCATTATTGGAGAGGTGAAGACGCCGTGGCATCTGTGGGCCGTAGGAGTTCTGGCCACCTTGTGGAACGCGGGCGGCATTTTCTCGTGGTACACAATCATGCTGGGTGATCCCGCCGCCATGGGCTTCACACCCGAGCAGTTCGCATATCTCACCGGCTATCCGATCTGGGCGCTGGTCACCTATACGATGGGAACCTGGGGCGCGTTCCTTGGATCGCTGGCGCTCCTGCTGCGCCGAAAGCTGGCGGTGATCCTGTTTGCGATTGCCGTCCTTGGTCTTGCAGGGACGACGATCTACGAGCGGGTAGTCTCAACCTTGCCCGCGTCGTTGCAGGGGGCCGGGCAGATCATCTTCACGATCATCATCTGGGCCACTACGCTTGGCCTGTTCCTCTATTCGCGAGCGCTGGCTGGCAAGGGCGTGCTGCGCTGATGCGGGTCGGCGTAACGCGCTAGGCTGCCTGTTCGGCTGCCTCGGCCGCTTGTAGGGCGCGGCGGTCTTCGATCAGGCGGATATACATGTCGGCCACCACTTGGTTGATCGCCTCCCAGCTGTATTCGCAGCTGCGCGCCTCGCCCGCTGCACCGTGGCCCTCACGCAGAGCGGCATCGGTGCAATAAGGCGCGATAGCCTCGGCAAAGCGGCTTGCGGTTTCCTGAGTGGTCTTGCCCGGCGGTACGAGCTGCCCGGTCTCGCCGTCAACCACCAGGCTCGCTGCGCCCGTCGCGCCCGCCGCCACCACGGGCAGCCCGCAAGCCATCGCCTCCAGCGTTACATTACCAAAGGTCTCTGTGATCGAAGGGTTGAAGAAAATATCCCCGCTGGCGAGCGCCGCGCCCAGCGCTTCGCCCGTCTTGAAGCCTGCAAAAATGCCGCCGGGCAGCGCTTCTTCAAACCAGCCGCGCGCCGGGCCATCGCCGATCACCAGCACTTTGTGCGGGACCTGACGCTTTCGCAATTGGACGATGGTTTCGGCAAATACGTCGAGGCCTTTTTCCATCACCAGCCGGCCAAGGAACACCACCGCGACATCGTCATCGGCGAGCCCGATGCTGCGGCGCCAGACCATATCGCGCTTTTCGCTGGCAAAGATTGACCGTTCGACACCGCGCGACCACAGGCCGATATCATCGTGCATATCCATCGCAAGCAGTTCATCGATCATGCTCTGCGAAGGCGCCACCAGAGCATCGCAGCGATTGTAGAACCGGCGCAGAATGCCGATGATAAACGGCTCCAGAAACCCCATGTTGTAATAGCGCGGATAGGTCTCAAACCGTGTGTGGACGCTGGCGAGAACGGGAATGTCGTAATCCTGAGCCCAGCGCAAAGCCGCGTGACCGGAAGGATCGGGCGCGGACAGGTGGACGATATTGGGCTGGAATTTCGCAAGATCAGCGCGCACCTTGCGCCCAAGCCCCGTGGGCATGCGATATTCGCCGCGGCCAAAGGGCATGCCGACAGACGGCGTACCAACGAGATCGCCAGTTGGCTCGAACGCGGGCTCAGCCACTTTGGGCGAATAGACGCGCACCGCCGCCCCCTTCGCCAGCAGCGAACCCACCAGCCGGTTCAAGGCCTGGTTCGCGCCGTCGCGGGTGTAATTGTAGTTGCCGCTGAACAGGGCAATGCGCAGGTCGGTGGTGTTCATGCGGAGGGAGACTTAGGGGAAACGCGCATGGCTTTCCACAGTTTCGCCGTTTCGGCTCTGATCGCGTGCCGATTTGGACCGATCCTTCATTGACACCCCGCACCTCATCTCTAAACGCGGCGTCGGGCCACGCGGTCCCAACGCCGCGCGAGCTCTCTGCAAGGAGAGAATACAATGACTGACTACACACGTGGGCTCAAACACGAGCCGACGCTCAAGCCTGAGCGCCCCCAATTTTCTTCCGGTCCCACCGTCAAGTTCCCCGGCTGGTCTTTGGACAAGCTGAAGACTGACTCGCTTGGCCGCTCGCACCGCTCGGCGCTGGCGAAGGGCCGCCTCAAATACGCGATCGATCTCAGCCGTGAGCTGCTTGGCATTCCCGACGATTACCTCGTTGGCATCATGCCCGCGAGCGATACCGGCGCGATCGAAGCCGCGATGTGGGCGATGCTTGATCCCAAGCGCCCGACAACGGTTGCCGCATGGGAAAGCTTTGGCAATGTGTGGATTCAGGACGCGGTCAAGCAATTGAAGCTGCCCAATTTGCAGGTTCTCTCAGCGGACTATGGCGAGATCCCTGATCTCACCACCATCCCCCAGCGCAACGATGTCGTCTTTACCTGGAATGGCACTACATCAGGCGCGATGATCCCTGACACTGACTGGCTCGAAGAGGGCCGCGAAGGCGTTACGATCAACGATGCGACCAGCGCGATCTTCGCGATGGAGATGGACTGGCCCAAACTGGATGCCACCACCTATAGCTGGCAAAAGGTCATGGGCTCCGAAGCGCAGCACGGCATGCTGATCCTCAGCCCCAAGGCGGTGGAGCGCATCGAAAGTTACGATCCGCCTTGGCCGCTGCCCAAGCTCTTCCGGATGAAGAAGGGTGACACAATCAACAAAGGCATCTTCGAAGGCGCCACGATCAACACGCCTTCGCTGCTGGCGACCGAGGATTACATTGCCGCGCTCGAATGGGCGAAGTCGATCGGCGGCCTTCCCGCGATGATTGACCGCGCCAACGCCAACGCCAAAATCGTTAAGGACTGGATCGAGGCGACACCGTGGCTCAAGAACATGGTCGCCGATCCCGCCAAGCGCACCAATACCGGCGTGTGCATGCAGTTCACAGGGGACTGGTATGCAGGCCTCTCGGAAGAAGATCAGGCCGCTGTCCCGAAGAAAATCGTGAAGATGCTCGAAGAGCGCGCCGTCGGCTACGATTTCAACGGCTACCGCGATGCACCTCCTTCGTTGCGCATCTGGTGCGGCGGCACGCTGGAGACCGAGGATATCTCGCGCCTCCTGCCGTGGATTGAGTGGGCTTTTGAGCACGTCAAGAACGGCTGAATTGGCGCAGTGTGAGTCCCCGCGGAAGCGAAGCTGGCCATAGGCCAACGCGGGGACCTCTTCAAATTTCGTGACACCATAGCTGCACGAGGTCCCCGCCTGCGCGGGGACTCACAAAGGAATTTCCAATGACCAAACCCAAAGTACTGATTTCCGACAAGATGGACCCGAACGCCGCGCGCATTTTTGAAGAGCGCGGCTGCGATGTTGATGTCGTCACCGGCGAAGCTCCTGAAGAGCTCGCTAATCGGATCGGCGACTATCACGGCCTCGCGATCCGATCCTCGACTAAAGTCACCCCTGCAATCCTCGACGTGGCCACCAACCTAAAGGTGATCGGCCGCGCCGGGATTGGCGTCGACAACGTCGATATCCCCTATGCCAGCGGCAAGGGCGTTGTTGTTATGAACACGCCGTTCGGCAACTCAATCACCACCGCCGAACACGCAATCGCGATGACGATGGCGCTCGCGCGGATGATCCCGGCGGCCAACACCCGCACACAGGCTGGCGAATGGCCCAAAAAGGATTTCATGGGTGTCGAGGTGACGGGCAAGACCGTGGGCCTGATCGGCGCAGGCAATATCGGCTCGATCTATGCTGCCAGAGCGCAGGGCCTCAAGATGAAGGTTATCGCTTACGATCCCTTCCTCACTGAAGATCGCGCGGTGGAGATGGGGGTTGAGAAGGTCGATCTCGATACGCTGCTGAGCCGCGCCGATTTCGTGACGCTTCACACCCCGCTCACCGATGAGACGCGCAATATCCTCAGCCGCGAACGCCTTGAAAACGCGAAGCCCGGCGTCCGCATTATCAACTGCGCGCGGGGCGGGCTGATCGACGAAGCTGCGCTCAAGGATTGTCTGGAGAGCGGTCAGGTCGCGGGCGCGGCCTTGGACGTTTTTGCCGAGGAACCTGCCAAGGACAACGTTCTGTTCGGCGCGCCCAATTTTATCTGCACCCCGCACCTTGGGGCCTCCACCACCGAAGCGCAGGTCAATGTGGCGCTGCAAGTGGCCGAGCAGATGGCCGATTATCTCGTCAATGGCGGCGTCACCAACGCGCTGAACATGCCATCGCTCAGCGCCGAGGAAGCGCCCAAATTGAAGCCCTACATGGCGCTTGCGGAAAAGCTGGGTAGCCTTGTCGGGCAGCTGGCGCGCGGCAACCTCACCAAGATCAGCATTGAGCGCGAGGGCGCGGCAGCGGAACTCAACGGCAAGCCGATCACCGGCGCGGTGCTCGCAGGCTTTATGCGGCGCTATTCGGACACGGTGAACATGGTCAATGCGCCCTATCTTGCGAAGGAACGCGGCCTTGAAGTCTCCGAAATCCGGCATCAGCGTGAAGGCGCGTTCAACACTCTCATCCGCGTGACGGTTGAGACCGACGCAGGCCCGCGTTCAGTGGCAGGTACTTTGTTCGGCAGCGAAGCCCCGCGTCTTGTCGAGATATTTGGCATCGGGATCGAGGCGGAGTTGGACGGCCACATGCTCTATGTCGTCAACGATGATAAGCCGGGCTTTATCGGTCGCATCGGGACGCTCTTGGGAGATCACGGCATCAATATCGGCACCTTCAACCTGGGCCGCCGCGACGGCGCAAAAGGGGCGGGCGGGGAAGCGGTGCTGCTGCTGAGCCTCGATGAAGCGCTTAATGCCGATGTGGTCGCCGAGGTCGAGACGGTCGAGGGCGTAAACCTTGCCAAAGCGCTGGTGTTTTAAGCGCTCGCCTTGTCATCCCGGGCTCGACCCGGGACCCAGGGCCAAACAAAACTGCGCCATATTTCTCCGGGTCCCCGCTTTCGCGGGGATTACACTTGGGTTAGGGGCCGTGGCCGTATGACCAACCACACCGACCTTCTTCCCGTCGGCCTTGCTGACCGCCTGCCTGCTTCTGCCCGTGCGATAACGCTCGCCATGCGCACTGCGCTCGATCGGCTGGAGGCGCATGGCTATGACCGGGTGCGCCCGCCGCTGCTTGAGTTCGAGACCTCGCTCGCCAGCCGGATGGAGGGGGTTGAGACAACTGCCATGTTCCGCTTTGTCGATCCCGCCAGCCTGCGCACGCTGGCCCTGCGCAGCGACATCACCCCGCAGATAGGACGTATCGCCGCGACCAGCTTAGCCGGCGCGCCGCGTCCCTTGCGCCTTGCCTATTGCGGAGACACCGCGCTTATCGCCGCAAGCCAGCTCGACCCGGCGCGCGAGCGCTTGCAATTGGGCGCAGAGCTGATCGGCGCTGACACGGTGGCTGCGGCCTCGGAAATCGTGACGCTCGCAATCGAAGCGTGCAATGCCGCTGGCCTGAGCGAAATCTCGCTCGATATGACGTTGCCTGATCTGGTGGATGCTCTGGCGGCCAAGGATGAGGCACTCAGCGCTGATGCAATCGAAGCGATCAAGCGCGAGCTCGACACCAAGGATGCAGGCGGCCTGCGCGCCGTGGGGGGAGAGGCTTACCTGCCGCTGCTCTATGCCGCCGGACCATTCGAGACAGCGCTCACCGCCATGCGCGAGATTGATGCAGGCGGGGCGCTGGGCACGCGGCTCGATGGGCTCGAAGCGATTGCCGCTTGCGTGGGCGATGATGTTCGCATCACCCTAGATCCCACAGAGCGCCACGGCTTTGGCTATCAAAGCTGGTTTGGCTTCACCCTCTACGCAAACGGCGTGCGCGGCGCGGCGGGGCGCGGGGGGACGTACCGGATCGCTGGCAGCGAGGAAGTGGCAACCGGCTTCACCCTCTATGTTGACCGTATCGCCGATGCGACGGATGAGCCCGAGCGCGCGAGCCTTGTCTTCCTGCCGCTGGGCCACGACGCGGCGCGCGCTGCTCAGCTTCGCGCCGAAGGCTGGCGCACGCTCGCGGCGCTGAGCGAGGGCGAGGATGCCAAAGTTCTCGGCTGCACGCACTCGTTAGAGGGTAGTGAGGTGCGCGCCCTCTAGCGGGCAGGTTTGGTATTGGGTGGTCGCTCTTGTGCCCGGGCTTTATGCTTCGGGATGAAGAGCGCTATTCGCCAATTCTTACAATTTTAAAAAGTTCCTTTTTGTGCTATTAAGACACAACCGATTTAGCAGATTACTCAGGCTCATTCTTCAATCTGTGTAAATAGAGGAAACTCTTATGTTTCTTGTAGATTGCGCGAACAGCAGACTTGTGCATTTGCGGTAAATACCTTTGCTGATGGCGGCATGCGGGGCGCTGCTTTTTGCTGCGAGCCCAAGTCTGGCGCAGGCGCCTCCGCTTGAAGTCCTTGAACCCGGAGAAACCGGTGAGCGCATCACCGAGGGCGGGCTGCTTGGCAATTACTACCCAGCCGGATCAAACGATGCTCCAGCGCCTGCCATTCTTTTGGTGGGCGGCAGCGAGGGCGGCCTTGGACAGGATATGACAGGGCTTTCCCGCGCGCTTCAATCTGAAGGATATTCCGTGCTCCACCTCTCATGGTGGCGAGCCGAAGGACAGCCGAAGAAGATTGAAGCAATCCCGATCGAGTATTTTGTTGGCGCGCTCGATTGGCTTCGAGCAAGAGAGGGTGTGGCTAAGGACAAGATTGCCATGTTCGGTTGGTCAAGAGGAAGCGAAGCGGCTCTCCTCACCGCGATGCGCTATCCGGCGCTTAACGCCGTTCTTGTTTCAATGCCCGCCAATGCTGTGTTTCCTGGCTTTTGGTGGGATGGTCCTCCCATGGGTCTTGGCGGGCCGTTTACCTGGCGTAGTAAGGAAATTCCCAATCTCGGCCTGAATTGGATGGCGATGATGGGGAAGCCTAAAGAGGACTATGCAAAAGCTCTGATCAGTCTCCAGGAGGAAAACCCTGATGCAGTGATCGCCATAGAAAGCATCGAGGCACCTGTGCTTATCCTGTGCGGCGAAGAGGACCAATTGTGGCCCTCTTGCCCGATGGCACGCCGTGCAAAAGCCCGCGCAGATGCAGCCGGAAAGCGCGATGTCGAGCTCTTGGCACTTAAAGATGCAGGCCATTGGGCAGTGGGTGCGCCGCTGGCTCCTGATACCCCGGCTTACGCGCGACTTGAGATGTTTAATGTTGGGGGTTCGATGGAAGGCACTGTTGAAGCGCGGCAAGTGAGCTTTGATCGTATCGTTGCATTTCTTGAGGCAAATTTGAACGGGCGATAAATCGAGCGCTTGAGCCGCGTGTCCTTGCATATCCCTACCGCTGGGCGACGACGCAGCGCTGCACGTGCAATCCAAAAACCAGACAGCTAATCCGATGCTCGGGCGCGATTGATCGAACTCAGCGTTGAACAAGTCCCTCTTTCGTGCATTCAATACCCAAATGGTGCTAACCAGGAGAGGTCATATGAATGATGTGAGACTCCCAGCTTTCATCGAGCCTGCTGCCCGGCCGACTGTCACGATGTCGCGCCGTGAGCTCGTCTCCGGCCTTGCCGCAGGGACGGTTGTGGCCTTCTCAGGCGCCGGGCTAAGCGGATGCACGACCAACGAAGCGCTCGGTCGCAGGCAATTGATCCTGGTGTCCGATGCGGAGCTTGAAGCCATGTCCGCATCGGCCTGGAGCGAAGCGCTGCGCACCCAAAAGCAGGTTTCCAACCCCGCTTCGCGCCGCCGGATCGCTGCTATTGGCGACAGGATCGTGCGCGCCGCAGATGCCCGCAACCCAGGGGCCAATCTGACTGCGAAGAACTGGGACTACGCAGTCTTTGAGGATGACACTGTCAATGCATGGGTGATGCCAGGCGGACGCGTCGCGTTTCATTCAGCGCTGCTTGATGTGACGCAGAACGATGATCAGGTGGCGACCGTTATGGGCCACGAAGTCGGGCATGTCGTTGGCCGCCACGCCGCCGAGCGTGCCTCGCAACAAATGGCAGCGCAAGGTGGGATGGCGCTCGCAAACGTCGCGCTGGCTGACAATGAAAACCGCAATCTCATCGCCGGGGTTTTGGGCGCGGGCGTAAACCTTGGAGTGATCTTGCCCTATTCGCGGCAGCACGAATATGAGGCCGATCGTCTCGGCACCGACTACATGGTGGGAGCGGATTATCGCGCCAATGAAGCCATTCGGTTCTGGGACGGCATGACCCAGCGCAACACGCGCCAGTCGAGTGCCTTTATGTCGACCCATCCCTCTGACGAAAGCCGGATTGCGACACTGCGCAGTTACATCGGTTCGCAGGGTTACGCCTGAACGGGTTCGCCAGCCCGCCAGTTCGGACAGCATTAGCCCCGCAAGAGGGGCTCTGGCTCCAAGATGAGATTTTGTTTTGCTATGATGCAGAGCACCAACTCGGTCAGCGATTGAGCCGAGACCGGGCTGTGTAATCCGCTCTTGAGGAGCCGAGCCTCGGCGCCTTGGTCCGATTGTGGTAGGTGAAAGCGGTCGCCAAGTTCCCACCCAATGAACTCTTGCAAATCTAGTTGTCTAAAATCTGGTTTGGACACCAACACCGACAATGCGAGGTTGGCTCACTTGGAAACGCGCATTCGCCCTCACATCAAGTTCACCAGTGCCCGTATTCACACCAGCAAAGTCGCGGCGCGTCACAAATTGCTCATCAAACAGGTTGTTTGCGAAAACATATACGTCGATCGGGCCCTCACGGTAGCCAAACCGTCCATTGACCAAAAAGTAATCCTCATTCCGGTTCACTGTGAGGTTAGCGACATCGGAGAATGTCTCTCCAGTGTAGCTGCCGCTGCCGCTCAGGTAAAAACCACTGTCATGCTCATAGTTGAAGCCGCCTGATGCTGTGACATTGGGTGCTGAGGGAAATTCGCGCTCGGCCAGGTTTTCAAACTCGCCGGGCACGAAGGCGAACGGGAATTCGGTAAACTCGCTATCGAGCAGGCCCAAAGTCGCAAAGGCAGAGAAATTGTCAGTAGGCCGATAATCGACCGTAAGTTCCATACCGTAGATTTCGGATTCGCCGGCATTATCGGTGAAGAAATCGGTAGATAGGCCCGACGCTCCCGGAATAGTCACCTGCTGATCACTCCAATCCGTGAAGAAGGCATTGGCATTGATCGTCCACACCCCATCCAGCGACTGGGTACGCAAAGAAAGCTCGTAATTGGTCGTGAATTCGGGGTCGAAAGCGACAATCTCACCCTGATTTGTAACACCATTCTGCCTCAAGACAGCTCCTCCTGCGCAATACCCACGGGCAATTGTAAAGCCCAGCGAGATATCCGGCGTGAAGGAATAGACAATGGCTGCACGGGGCAGGAAAGCCTCAAAACTGGCTGGCACACCCGGCGTGTTTGTCGCGCCGAGCAAGGCAGCGCAAGGTTGGTTGCCGAAAGGCGTGACCAGCACGCAATCAGCGGGATCAGACGTGACCGTTCCGATATTGCCAGTGTCTGAGAAGTCCTCCCAGTCATAACTCGCGCCCAGATTGATCGCGATTTTCTCATTCAATTCATAGGTGAAGTCTGCAAAGACAGCATAGTTTTCAACGCCCGTCGTACGGCTCGAAACCGACGTGAGCACTGAAGTGACCGGTACGACCGGGAATGGGGAAACACCATCAAGGGCAAGGGTGAAGCCCTGCGATGTCACGATCTCTTCATCGAAGTAATATCCGCCGATCCGCCCGGTGAGCGCGCCGAAATCAAGCTCGGTCCGCAGCTCGGCAGTATAGGTCTGAGTATCAGCCGGAGCGTCAATCAGATCCAGCTCTGCGGCGCCCGGCATGGCAAAGCCGAACGCGCGATCGCGGAAGTTGTCCTCGAAACTGCCAAGAGCAACCAGCTTGACGGCATCGGACACCTCATATTAGATATTGGCGAGAAACTTGGTTGTCTCCGGCTCTTCCACACGCACCGGCCAATCGTCTCGCCGCCAAGCGGATCAAAGTCGGCAAAGGCAGGATCGTCGAAAGAGACCGGCGCAAATATCGTGTTAAATTCGCCAAACTTGGTATCGATATATTCGCCCGCCAATTCGACCCGCAAGTCTTGGGCAAATTCAGGTTCAAACAGGATTTTACCGCGGATAGTGTGCGATTCTTCAAACTCCTGCGGAAAGCCTGACACAACCTCGCGCACTTCGCCGTCATATTCGGCATAATAATCATAGGCGATCCGCACAGCGAGTTGGCCATCAATGATCGGGGCACTGAGCATTGCGGACAACCGAAGTGTGTTCTCATTTCCGATCTGGGCGCGTGCGGCTCCTTCCCACTCGTAGGTTGGATCATTCGTGTTAATTATGATCGCACCGGCCAGTGCATTGCGCCCTTTTATGGTGGATTGTGGTCCAAGCAGGATTTCGATCTGACCCACGTCCCACAGCGCCTGCGCGCCTTGCTGGCCATCAAAGCTAAGCGGTAGGCCATCAACATAGACGTTAGACGTGCGGCCTGTGCCAGCAAAGCCAACCCCGTGTTGGCCAACCCCGCGCAGCGAAAAGCCGGTGGCGACATTGCTGACCGCAACATTGGGCGCGCGCAGCAGCGCATCATCAAGGTCAAATAAAGCCTCTTGCTCGATCCGCCTTTCGTCGAACACAGTTGCGGAAGTTTGCACTTCCTGAAGCGACTTCACGACCTTCTGCCCGGTTACCACAATCACGCGATCATCGCTGTCGGATTCGCCATTGGCGGCGTTGTCTGTGTCGGAAATCTGAGCTGCCACCGGAGAGGCGAGCAAAACAGTGGCGACGGCGATTGTGGATACGCCGCAGCGAACGGGCTTCATGATAGATAATCCTAACGAGAGTGAGTTGCGATTGCAATTGCAATTACCACGCACGACAAGAGCTACTGCCCTTTAAAACAATGGCGTTGCTCTAGTTTGCTTAGGATCGTGAGCCGGTTGTCGGCTTTTGGTTGCAACCGCCGCAAGCGCAGGCAGCTTCAGCCCCCGAAAACCTGCGCCAGGAACGCATCCATGGCCTGCGTTTGCGCAGCGCCTGCCTCAGTGCCGATCTCTCGGTTCATGCGGCCGTGATCGGTGTTTGAAATCGCTACCGCTGTCGCGGACGCGCCCGCTTCGGACAGCTTCATAGCCAGATTTTCCGCCTGTTTTTTGGCGGAAGGCCGTTCGGCTACATACAGCGCCAGCCAGTTTGGCGCGTCTTCGTCTCCCACATGGGTGATCGCTGACAGCGCCTTTTGCCGCTCAACATCAAGGCCAAAGGCAGCTTCGTACCGGCCGCGCGTCGGGATATAGCCCTGCGCCATATGCGCAGCGACATCGTAGCCCGCGCCATCCAGCAGCACCACGCCTTTGATCGAGCCAAACGCCTCACCCGAATATTCGGGATTGGTGGCGACCAGCGCTGCAAGATGCGCGCCCGCGCTGTGGCCAATCAGGACGATACGCTCCCGATCAAACCCAATCGCGCCAGCCTGCCCTATCAGCGCCTGGATAGCCGCGCCGATATCGGCGGCCTGATCCTCAACGCTTGCATCCGGCACAAGGCGATAACCGGTTGATGCGAAATAGATCTCCTGCGCGCCGAAATGCTGGGGCTTGGCATCGACCATGTCGTGGCTGCCCCGCGACCATCCGCCGCCATGGACAAACAGGACAAGCGGCAATTCATCAACCGCGCCTTCGGGTTCGTAGATATCAACCTGTTGGCGCGTCTCGTTGCCAAATACGATCGTCCGGGTCGGCTTGGAGCTGCGTTGGAAGGCACCGGTGCCTTGCTGGCCGCTCGATTGGTCTGTGGTCTGGCGCTCCCGCACGCGCGCGCTGACTTCGCTTTGGCATTCGCTCGACAATTCGCTGGATCTGGATTGCAGACAGGCGCGGATTTGCGAGCGGTCGGTGCCGCACAGCGCGACGATTTCCTGCACGCATTCGCGCGAGGGGCGAGAGCCGCTGCGCTGCGCGTGGGAAGGGGCGAAAATCGGTGTGGTGATCAAGATACCAGCCATACCGCCGACGAGGATCATCATTTGGCGCTTCATCATCAATCCTTATCTTTAATGCATGCCCAATGCGCGCAAGCCCCCTGCGCTCCAAGTTTTGCGAGATGTCGCACCAAGCGTCCAGTCTCACTTTGTCGCGAATTGTTGCCAGAGTTTATCGGAGGCATGAGCGCCAAGACTGAGTGGCCCGCCGTCTGCACATAAAGCGCTTTCCTACACGCACCGCGAACCTTATCCCTGACACCCATGAGGATGACGAATTTTTTGGAGGGTTTTGGCTGATTGCAAGGCCGGTGGATTTTCAACCTTTGGACACTGTAACATGTGTCTCCTACACGCGCCGTGCCAGAGCCTTGCTCTTGCGCCGATGAGCGCCTAGTCCCGCGCGGTTTGTCGCGAGAATGAGAATAGGAAAGCATGGCCAACGTCACCGTAATCGGCGCCCAGTGGGGCGATGAAGGCAAGGGCAAGATCGTCGATTGGCTTGCATCCCGCGCAGATGCGGTGGTGCGCTTTCAGGGCGGGCATAATGCGGGCCACACGCTGGTCATCGGGAACACCACCTACAAGCTCTCGCTGCTGCCTTCGGGGATTGTCTCGGGCACCTTGTCGATGATCGGCAATGGCGTTGTGCTCGATCCGTGGGCGCTGCGCGATGAGATCGCCAAGCTGGAAGGGCAGGGGGTTGAGATCAACGCTGACAACCTCGCAATTGCCGACAATTGCCCGTTGATCCTGCCGATGCACCGCGATCTCGACGCACTGCGAGAGACAGCGGCGGGCAAGGGCAAGATCGGAACAACAGGGCGCGGGATTGGCCCGGCTTACGAAGACAAGGTCGGGAGGCGCGCGATCCGAGTGTGCGATTTAGCGCATCTCGATGACCTGGAGCCGCAGCTTGATCGCCTCTGCGCCCATCACGACGCGCTGCGCGCAGGCTTCGATCAACCGCCCGTAGACCGCGAGGCGCTGCTGGCAGACTTGCGCGATGTCGCCGACTTCGTACTGCGGTTCGCTCAGCCCGTATGGAAGCGCTTGAAGAAGGTGCGCAAGGCAGGCGCCAAGATCCTGTTCGAGGGCGCGCAGGGCGTGCTGCTCGATGTTGATCACGGCACCTACCCCTTCGTTACCAGCTCGAACACGGTCAGCGGCACGGCGGCGTCGGGTAGCGGGCTTGGCCCCAATTCGACAGGCTTCGTGCTCGGCATCGTCAAGGCCTACACGACGCGCGTGGGCAGCGGTCCGTTTCCGACCGAGCTCTCCGATGAAATAGGCCAGCGCTTGGGTGAGCGAGGGCATGAGTTTGGCACTGTCACCGGGCGTCAGCGCCGGGTCGGCTGGTTTGACGCGGTGCTGGTGCGCCAGACTTGTGCTGTCTCAGGCGTGACGGGGATTGCGCTCACCAAGATCGACGTGCTCGATGGGCTGGAGACGGTCAAGATCTGCACTGGCTATCGCCTCAACCACAATGTCTATGACTACCTGCCCAGCCACGCCGGCGATCAGGCCGCGGTGGAGCCGATCTATGAGGAGATGGAGGGCTGGCATGAGAGCACGGCGGGCGCGCGCTCCTACGCTGATCTTCCGGCCAATGCGATCAAGTACATCCAGCGCGTGCAGGAGCTGATCGAATGCCCCGTCGCGCTGGTCTCGACCTCGCCTGAGCGCGATGACACGATCCTGATGCGCGATCCGTTCGTGGATTGAGGGTCTTGGACCCCTAGGGTCTTGGACCCATGGGGCCTTGGACCCATAGGGACGACTAGGCACCAGTCCCTAAAGGGGACAGCGGGGCGGGTGAGCAATGGCTCATAAAGGAAGGACAGCGTAGAACGGGGTTCGTAGGATTGATGCAGGAAAGGTGATGCGATGAAACGTCTGGCACTCCTGATCGTGGCGAGCCTTGGCGCGCTGGTGTTGGCTGCCTGCGCTGGTCCGCCTGATAAGGTCGTCAAGGCTCCCGGAGAAGGGGTTGTTGGAGAGGCGCGGGCTGACGGCTCAATTGCCTCGCGCTCTATCCCGAACCCCGGCGGACCGCTGGTCGCGGACTACCTGCTGGTCGACAAGTCCGAGCGGCTGATGATCGCCTACCGGGCTGGCCAACCGATCCGCGCTTACCGCAACATCCAGTTCGGTGATGCGCCGCAGGGCCACAAGCAATTCCAGGGCGATGAACGCACGCCTGAGGGGCGCTATACGATCGACTGGCGCAACCCTGAAAGCCGCTTCCACCTGTCCTTGCGCATCTCCTACCCCAACGCCGCCGACCGTAAGCACGCTGCCCAATACGGGCGCTCGCCGGGCGGGGACATCTTCGTCCACGGCCAGCCCAACCAGCTTCCAGTCGGGCGCATGCCGGGCGACTGGACCGACGGCTGCATCGCGCTTTCAAATGCGGAGATTGAGGAGCTGTGGCAGCTTGTGCCCGACGGCACGGTGATCGAGATAAGGCCGTGAACAAAGCCTCGGGAGCTGGGGTGCCGGTCCAGTGACGAACGCGCGTCAGTCCTGGTCTCGCTCAGCGAGCTCTTCGCGAAGGGCCACCACTTCGAGCTGGACGCGCTTCACCTCGCGCAGAACGGTCAGCATGTTCATGCGCGCGAACATCCACTCCTTGGCAAATCCGAGGATGACAAGCACTGCCACTCCGGCAATCGCCCAGATCGCGTGGATGATTGGGTGGTCGGTCGAATGCGCGACGTTCCACAAGACGTACAGAAACAACAGGCCCAGCGCGAGACTCAAGCCAAAAACCAGCTTCGCCCAGCCGCCCAGCGGCCCCTTCCAGCTGTCTCCGATCTGCCGGAACATGCCGCGATCATCCTCGAGGCTTTCCAGGAACGCCCAGTCATCGGCGCTCATCGTGTCATTGCTCAAACCCTTGGCGATGCGGGTGTCGGGATCGTTGGCCATGGTTAGTCTCCTTCAGGTAAGTCAGAAAGCGCCGCTTTAAGCTTGCGGCGCGCGTGGAACAGGCGGCTTTTGGCAGTGCCGCTGGGAATGGACTGGACCTGAGCGATCTCGCTCAGAGTGAACCCTTCGACGAAGTGCAAATGCGCCGCGGGCCGTTGGTCAGGCGGCAGCGCGGCAAAGGCCTGGTTGAGCGCGCCGCTTTCGCTTTGGTGCGCCGGTTCGCTGGGTTCGCTGGCGGCATCTTTGGCAGCGGTGCGACTGCGCGTCAGGATCGCGCCGCGAATAGTGTCCGAACCCCGGCGGTGCAGGACACCAAACGCATAGGCGCGAAAGCGCTTGGGATCGCGCAATCGCCCAAGTCCATTCCAGATGGCCAGCCAGCACTCCTGCGACAGATCGCGCGCGGCGTCCGCGTTGCCGGTGTAGCGCAGGGCCGCCTGAGCCAAGCGACGATGCCAACGCTGGTGCAACCGATGAAAGGCGCGCGCATCCCCGTTTTGCGCCAGCATAACAAGCAGTTCGTCAAAAACTGCGTCGGCCTTGGGGCCTTGGGGATGCGTGGATTTGTTCATTGATCGCGTAGTCTGTCTGGTGCGCCAAATGGTTCAAACAACCGGTCGAAAATCGAGCAATATTTGTACTATTCTTGACTTATACACGTTTTGTTCTACCTATGTTTCATCAGTAATGGAGACGATTCGATGGTTCAGACGTGCGATACCCTAGCCGACTTTTCCTATGACAAAGCTGGCCGCGTGGGCCGCGATGCCGCCGGATTACCCGCCCGGATCAGCGTGTTTGCAGACAGCGCGCGCGCACGGGGACAGATGATCGATGATCTTGAAGGCGCTGGCCTGCTCTCGGTGGAAGGCGGCGCGATTGCCAATCTGCTGGATGGCCCGATCACGCGGCTCGGCGATGTTGTCCTGATCGAAGTGGCCGCGCGGCCTGAGGGCGGGCTTGAGGCCTGCGCGCTTGCCGCCTTGTCGCGCCTTGATATGCGCGTGGCGCGCTCGGGTGCGCAGCTGATTGTATCGACCACGATGGATACGCTCGATGATGTCTTTGCAGCGCTCGATCAATCGCGCGCTCAGATACTTGTCCAACCCTCGCGCGCTGAACGCATTGTGGCAGTGGGCCGGGTGATGGCCAGTGTTTCCAATTCGCGCGTGCGTGAGATGAGTGAGGAGGACCGGCTGAGCCTCCTGCACCTCTCGCAGCAGGTTGAGGCGATTGCTCACAAGCTCGAAGGGCTGAGCGATCACCGCACGCAGCGCAAGTCTGCGAGCCCTTCAGCCAGCCCGTCGGTAGGCGCCGCCAACGCGCCCACCCCGCTGTTCAATTCAGGCCGCCCGGCGCTGCCCGATCCCAAGCTGGTACGCCAGATGATCGCGGCGCGTCAGGCGCGTGCACGCTTCTTTGATGCAGAGCTCTTCTCTGATCCTGCCTGGGACATGCTGCTCGATCTGACAGCTGCGCACGCTGAACAGGCCCGCGTTTCGGTCACCTCGCTGTGCATTGCTGCTGGCGTGCCAGCGACAACAGCGCTGCGCTGGCTCAAGCAGATGGTGGACAGCGGCATCTTTGAACGCGTAGCTGATGCCTCTGATCGTCGCCGCGCCTTCATCGAACTGAGTGACGCTAGCGTGGATGCGATGGCCCGTTACTTTGACCTGGTGGACACCCCGCTCGCCCGTGCGGCCTGATCTTTAAGCCACTCGGCAACGCATCGCGGCTGGGGGCAGGGCAGTTCGCGCGTGCTCTGGCTCACCTGCCAGGGCGATAGATCAGGATCACGCATAGCCCGGACCAATCGGAGGCGTGAGGCCAGGCTCTAGTTACGGGCGTGAGCGGCGCGCGCTGCGCGTCGGCCCGAGCTCTCGCCAAAATGCTGGCGGGCAAAGGCTTTTCGGGCTCAGTGTCGATCAAGACCAGATCCGCTTCGCCCAGCAACCTGGCCTGTCGGATCGAGAGATCTTCGGGATTCGGGCTAGTCATCCTGAACGCCTCAACACGCGTGCTTTGACTAGCAAGCCTGCCGCGAGACCAATCTGCGACACGGGCGTGCGAGGCGCTGTCCATAGGGTCGAGCGCGCCGCCTTCGCGCAAAGCTTCGTCAATGGCGCGTCGGCGCTCACTACCATCGGGCAGAAGCTGGCGCAGCGCAGGCCGTGCCGATTTGAGCGCGTCGGCGAGTTTGCCGAGAGTATCAGGCAAGATCCGCTCCAGCCGCAGCCGGATGTGCTTCGCCAGCCCCGCCGACGCGCCGCCTGTGCCCACCGCGATCAGCAGCGGATCGCGATCGAGCAGGCTCGGCGTTGTAAAGTCGCACAAGTCCGGGCGGTCCACCACGTTGACCAGCATGCCAGCACAGCGCAGATTGATTGCAGCCACTTCGCACGCCCTTGCGTCTTCGAAGGCGACAAAGGCAAGGCGCACGCCTTCATCAATCGCTTGGGCGGAGTCGTCGATGACCACGCCGCCTGCGCGCTCGATCAATCGCCGCTTGGGCTCCGCCGCCTCGCCATCGCCCAACACCAGCACGCTCTGACCGGCGATCTGGTGAAACAGGGGAAGGCTGGCGATCTCGGCCATGGCTATGGCCTAGCTCAGCCATTCCGGAACGCGCTCGGCGTCCATGATCGCCGCCGCTTCGATCCGGTCGGCGACCACGGCGTATCGGTTCCCATCGACCAGCACTTCGGGAACGAAGCCGCGCGAATTGTAGCTCGACGCCATGGTCGCGCCATAAGCGCCAGCCGTACGAAATACGGCAAGATCGCCCGCTTCCAGGCGATCAGTCAGGCGGCCCATGGCGAAGGTGTCACCCGTCTCACAAATCGGCCCGACAATGTTGGCTTTCATATCCGATCCGCGCGGGGCAACCGCGACAAAGTCGTGATAGGCGCCGTACAGAGCCGGGCGAGCAAGATCGTTCATTGCCGCATCGACAATGACGAAGGGATCGTTGATCCCGCGCTTCACTCGCACGACTCGGGTCAGGAGAACGCCAGCATTGCCCGCGATCACGCGGCCTGGCTCAAAGATCAGCTTGACGCCCCAATCCTTGGTCACCCGCGCAACCATCTCGCCATAGGCCGCGGGGCTCGGCATCTCATCGCCTGCCTTGTACGGCACGCCAAGCCCTCCACCCAGATCAACATGTGTGATCGTGTGCCCCGCCCCGCGCAAGGAGGTGACCAGCGCGCCCAGCTTCTCGAACGCGTTTTTAAGCGGGGTAAGATCGCCCAATTGTGAGCCGATATGCACCGCCACGCCGCGAAGGTTCACACCCGGCTGGCCGGCGAGCTTGCCAAAAATCTGACCCGCCTGATCAATCGGCACGCCAAACTTGTTGTCTGCCTTGCCGGTCGAGATCTTGTCATGCGTGCCGGCATCGACATCGGGGTTGATCCTGAGAGCGCATTGCGCCTCCATCGCCATACCCGCCGCGATCTGAGCCAGCTCAAGGCCCTCTTCCTCGCTTTCAATGTTGAACTGGCCGATGCCCGCTTCTAGCCCAGTGACCAGCTCTCTATGGGTCTTGCCGACACCGGAGAACACGATCTTCTGAGCCGTCACACCAGCGGCCAAAGCGCGGCGCACTTCGCCGATCGAGACGCAGTCTGCGCCATATCCCTGATTGGCCAGCACGCGCAGCACGGCAAGGTTGGGGTTCGACTTGACCGCGAACGCGATCAGCTTGTCGGGAACGCCTGCCAGCCCTTCGCGAAAGACGGTGGCGTGGCGCTCCAGAGTGGCGCGCGAATAGACATAGACGGGCGTGCCAACCTCCTCGGCGATGCGGGGCAGGGGTACATCCTCGGCGTGCATTACGCCGTTGCGGTATTCAAAATGGTCCATCGGGTCTTGGGTTCGGGTCTGCTTGAAAGTGGTTTGGGATCAGCGAGTGGGCGGCAGGTCGAAGGGGTCATCCTCGCGCTCTTCGGAACGGCGGCGCAATTCGACGCTGCGTTCAGGCGCGGCCAGCGCGTCAAGCTCAAGCAATTGTTCCGCGCTCGGCGCGTTCTCCTCGCCCGTTGGCGCGCCATAGGGAGCGACTGGCAGGCTTGCCCCTTCGGGCGGGGTGAGCGGGGCTTTGGCGCCGCAGGCCGACAGCGCGATGAGCGCTCCTGTTGCCAGTGTTACCAATGCTGTGCGCATCATGGGGCCTTGTCCTCCGGCATGCCCAGCGCCGCTTTGGCCCGGGCCACTTGAATACGTACCTGCTCCGGCGCGGTTCCGCCATAGGATGCGCGCGCGGCAACGGAAGCGTCTACGCTGAGCGCATCGAACACGCGCTCATCGATCCGCGCATCGATCGCCTGAAGGTCCGCGAGCGGCAGGGCATCAAGCGCCAAACCCCGCTCTTCTGCCAGCTTCACAGCAGCGCCAGTGATGTGGTGCGCCTCGCGAAAAGGGATGTCAGCCTCGCGCACCAGCCAGTCGGCAAGGTCGGTCGCGGTCGCATAGCCCAACTCCGCCGCCTCGCGCATGCGGGCTGTGTTGAAGCTGGCTTCAGCGATCATGCCCGTCATCGCTGCAATGCTGAGCTCCATCAGGCCAGCGGCTTCGAACACGGGGGGTTTGTCGTCCTGCATGTCCTTGGAATAGGCGAGCGGAAGGCCCTTCATCGTGATGGTTAGCGCGGTCGCACAGCCGATCACCCGGCCTGCATGCCCGCGCACCAATTCTGCGGCATCGGGGTTCTTCTTTTGCGGCATGATCGAGGAACCGGTCGAAAGCTGATCGGGCATGCGCACAAAGGCGAAGGGCTGGCTTGCCCAGATGATGAGTTCCTCGGCGAGGCGCGAGAGGTGGATCGCCGTGGTGCTGGCGGCGTGGAGAAAATCGAGCGCAAAGTCCCGGTCAGATACCGCATCAAGCGAGTTCGCCGATGGGCGGGTAAAGCCGAGCGCCTCTGCCGTCATTGCGCGATCAATCGGGAAGCCCGTCCCCGCCAGCGCGGCGGAGCCTAGCGGGCATTCGTTCAGCCGCGCGCGCGCTTCACTAAAGCGTGATCGATCGCGCGCAAACATCTCGTGATAGGCCATCAAATGGTGGCCCAGCGTCACCGGCTGTGCGGTTTGCAGATGGGTGAAGCCGGGCATGATCGAGGCTGCGTTTTCATCTGCCCGCGTAACCAGCGCGCGTTGAAGCTCGGTAAGGCCTTCATCCATCTGGTCAATCGCCCCGCGCACCCACAGGCGAAAGTCGGTCGCCACCTGATCGTTGCGGCTGCGCGCGGTGTGCAGACGCCCGGCTGCTGGACCGATCAATTCGGTCAAGCGGCTTTCAGTCGTCATGTGGATGTCTTCAAGGTCCCAGTCCTCGGGCACGCCCTCGGCCTCGTACTCGGCGGCGATACGCGCAAGGCCCTCAGTGATAGCGAAAGCGTCGTCCTCGCTCACGATACTTTGCGCGGCCAGCATCGCCACATGCGCTTCGCTTGCAAGGATGTCTTGCCGCCACAGCGCCTTGTCGAACGGAATAGAGGCGTTGATTTCGCGCATGACCGCGCTAGGTCCACCGGCGAACCGCCCGCCCCACATCTGGTTGGAGGTCTGGTCAGAGGAGTTTGCCATGGTCCGTTTGTCGCCTATCGTCCTGCTATCCGCGCTGTTGCTGGCCGCGTGCGATAGTGCTCCTGCCGATGAGGCGCAACCAGAGGCTTCAGCGCTGGCAGCAGGCGCGCCTGCTCCGCCGCCACTGCCGGGGCGCATTGTGCGCTTCAAGGCGGGCGATACGATCCCGGCGATCAGCGTCGTCGATCCGGATGGCAACACGCTGGCGCTTGCCGAGGTGGGTGAGCCGGTACTGCTCAACCTGTGGGCGACCTGGTGCGCACCGTGCAAGGTGGAGATGCCGTTGCTCGACAACCTCGCAGGCGAGCTTGAAGGCGAAGTGCGCGTTCTCACCGTCAGCCAGGACATTCAGGGCGCGGAGAAAGTCGTTCCGTTCTTCGAGGCGGAAGGCTTTGCCAACCTTGAGCCGTGGATGGACACCACGAGCGAGCTTGGCGTGCAATTGGCCGATGGCGGCTTGCTGCCAACGACGATCCTCTACGATGCAAACGGTGTCGAGGTGTTCCGCGTGGCGGGTGACTATGAGTGGGACAGCGAGGAAGCGATCGCTCAGATCCGCGAGGCTTTGGCCTCAAGCGCTTCGTAATCCGGGACCGAAAGCCCGAGCGGGGGCAGGGGGTATCCAAACAACCCGCTCATAAGCTGCGCTTGTATCCGGGATGCGGGCCACATCCTGGAGAGCGGGGCCAGCAGCCGGTCGCGCAGCATTGGGTGCCAGCTCGTGTTGGACTGATAGAGCGGGGTGAAGAGCGCGGTCACCCACTGATAAAGCCACACATGATCGCGCCGCCAAGAGACCGCGAGGCGCAGTTTTTCCTCCAGAGTGCGCCCGTGCTCGATCCCTTGCGCAAGGCCCCAGGCATCCAGAAGCGCCATATTCGCTCCCTGACCAAGCTGCGGGCTGGCGGAGTGCCAGGCATCGCCAATCGTGATCAGCCGGTCTTTGACGGGGCGCTTTTGCGTGCGGTGGGCGTAGCGGGCGAAGGTCAATTGATCGTGGGTGTCGATCCGGTCGAGCAGAATCTGCGCGTCCGGCCACAAGGCTCTTACCTCGTCCTTCCAATGATCGAGCGGGGTGTCGCGCCACTGGTCGATCTTTGAGGTCTCAAGCGACCAGAAAAAGGCGACCTCTGGGACTGTCATACCTTTGCGCGTGCCGATTGGCAGGACGCCCACCATTTGCGCAGCGCGGCGATACCGTTGCTCAAGCAGGTTACCGGCAAACGGGTCCTCTGGGTGGGTCGGGACGCTCGCCCACAAAGCGCCGAATTGCAGGATATTGGGGACATTGGTGTCAAACACGGTCTGCCAGCCGCTGGCATCGACCAGAAGATCGAACAGGGGGGAAGGCGCTCGATCATCAAAGGTGAACCGCGCGCCATCCGCAACAAGCGCGCTGCCCGCTACGCTGTGGCCCGTTTCGATCGCAATCCTCTTGGCACATGCGGCTTCGTAGAGAACGCCGAACAGGCTTGCGCGGTGGATCCCTATGCCAAACGCATTGGGCACGCCCAGCTTGTCATAGGGCGCATCGAGCACGGTATTTCCGGTCTCTTCAAGGCCCAGAAGGCCATCCACTCTCGCTCCGCGCGCGAGGATGTCACCTGCAAGGCCAAGACGATCGAGCACGGCAAGCCCGCTCGGCTGGATCATGAGCCCTGAGCCCACTGGTCCCGGGTCATCGAAGCGGTCATAGATCACAACCTCGTGGCCCTGTGCATCAAGCATCAAGGCGGCGGCAAGACCAGCCGGACCGCACCCGGAGATGGCGATGGATAGGCGCTGCATGAAGGTGGCTAATGGCCCAGAGCGGGCAGGGCTCCAAGTGCAATTCGCACTGGCGTTGGTAAATCGGGGGCAAGTTTATGGAACAAAACCGGTGCCCCGAACTCAAAGAGTTCGCAAGCGCGGAAGCGAAGTCGAAGATGCAGCTGGCCAAAGCCCAGATAACCTCGCGAATAGTCAGCAAAGGTCAACCAGATCGAATGATCCCCAAGCCCTTCGCACACCTACGCTACAAAGTCTTGGCCCTTATCCTCATCACCGCGCACCTGTTCGCGACAAGGCCCAAAACTTGGATAGGGACTATGCGGCGTGGTTGGATTTGGAGGGTTGCTAAACCATACAAGGATCAAGCCAGCAATTGTGGACGCCAGTTCTAGAATTTGATCGCTCCTCCGATCACCGCTCTGTACGCACGCTTGCCTTTGCAACTTTGACTACGTTGCCGTGATACAAACCATTCTGCCCGCTTGATACCCGAATTTATGGCTATTCGCGTTAGAAAGCATGCGCGATGCCTCTACACTCCCGGCCGCTGGGCTGGTTTGCATTACTAAGGTTTTTCTTTGCGTGGATAAATTCAGAGCTATTCAAGACAGGTTGGACGGATCACTTGTTTCGCTCGAATGCCTGAACGCTGAAGACCATGCGGCCACATTGGGAAACGCCATCTGTGGCCCTGCGAACGAGGACCTATGGCGTTTTCTTCCCCTCAAACCCATGTCAGATTTTGATGAATTTACAGCTGAAGTGGAGCAGTGGTCGCGCCGTTATGGGCGAAAAACCTATGCAGTTTGCTGTGCACGCACATCCGTTGCAATGGGCACACTCAGCCTGATGCGGATGCGAACTGAACACCTCAGTCTGGAAGTCGGCAATATCGTTTTTGGTTCAGGTCTTCAGCGGACCAGAGCAGCAACAGAAGCCATTTTTATTCTGGCTCAGCACCTGTTTGATGATGTGGGCATCCGTCGTTTCGAATGGAAATGCGACGCGCGAAATGAAAGGTCTCGCAAGGCTGCGATGCGATTTGGATTTCAGTTTGAAGGCGTTTTTCGAAAAGACATGATCGTCAAAGGGGAGAACAGAGACACTGCGTGGTATGCGATGACTGATGATGACTGGCATAACGTAGAACCCGCGTTTCAAGCCTGGCTCAGCGTTGATAACTTCGATGAAAACGGAACCCAAAAGGCAAGTCTTACTTCGCTTATGAAAGGGTGATTGCAGGTCTGCTCAAGCTCGACGGCCTACAGCAGTGTTGGCCGCTTTTTTTCCAAAAATCGCCAAGCCAAGACGATCCCGCAAATCAGAAGCGAGCCGTCAATAAGTACGAGGAAAAAAAGCGTCGTATCTTGATCATTGCGGTTTAAGCGCACCTTGGTCGGATCTTCTGGCAGGTGTATTGCCAGCACGGTGTCACCACAAACTACATCATCGAACCTTCCATCAGGCACAGTTTCGGACTTTTTGTAAACGACATCTGCGACCGTGTATTGGTATGTAAGAGTGTCTGAAAAATCCCTGAAGTTCGCGACGTCGCCGGCGCTTGTTTGAACAACCCTCGCAACAACACGCTCCCCGCGCTTAGCCAATTCAAGGCTTAGTTGAGCGGTCGTACAAACATGCCAGTGGGCGGAAAAAAATATGGCCATTGGCGGCGCCATCATGGCGACGAAGACAACATAGCTCACCCAAGGTTTGGGTAATCGCGTTTCTGAACTCTCCATGGAAATCCCTCTCGACAGCCGCGAATACGAAACAAAATCTGCGCTTCGCTACCCCCATAAATATGGCTCTGAGCAAATCGTGGCTCGCTTACCCACTATGACTTCACAGTCGGGATCAAAAAGATGGCTATCGTGATGTCAAACCATACCCAATACAGGATCAACAAACTGTCGGTTGCGCGGGTAGCCTGTTTGGCGGGAGGCGCTGGTCTGCTCTTGGCGAATCCGGCAGCGATGCCAGTCACAAGCTCGGCTGCTGCAAATAGCGGCGTTGCAAGCTCGTCACTTACAATACTGGCCCAGGCTTCTGACGGGGCAGCAATCCGATTTGGCACAGGCGATGTCGCTACGACGGTCGAAGCGATACTTGATTTGGCGCCGGACCTGACCGGTTTCTATCGTGGTGAGGAAGATGCGTTGCCAAAAGCAAAAGCGCAGCTTGCCGATATTCGCGAGATGCTAGACAGCCACATCGACGCTGACTTCATATTACGAGCAAACCAATTTTCAGATCGGAAGATGAAGCGCATTGCTCGCCGCGCAGAGATGTTTGCCGAAAGAGATGCAAACACAATCATGCGGGTCAACATTGAGGCCCTTGAGAAAGGTACCAATCGAGGCCCGGTGTTAGGCCAGTATGCCAACATGCTGTTTGCAGCTGAGCGCTTAAGGCAGCTCCAAAGGATCTACCCCGATAGCACCAAGATCGCGGCGGCTCTCACCAAAACAGCACCACGCGTCGCGAGCCTGGGTAGTTTTGGAGATGTCGAGAAGCAAGTTGAAGCGAACGAAGAAGCTGCCGCAGCATCACGATATCTCGCCACGGCACGGCAGTTTAATTCGCAGTTGGCCAGAACCTTCGCCCGATCCGTTGAGGGAAGTGCGTTCACACAAAAAAATTATGGTAAACTGAAGGTTATAAGAACGAACCTGATCGATAGCAGTTGGACGGTTGAACGCAACGCAGTGACGGGCGTCATTATCAGTCGTTATCAGCGTGCCAGCATGGGTATCAAGGCCGGCGATGGCAAATGTCACGCAGTCCAGGCGTTGTTCGAGCAAAAGGCGACCGGCGGCGGAGGATATGGCCGGATTTATCTTCGCTCTCATCGCGGGGCACGGATGCTTTGTGAGAACATTCGTCCGTAGCAACAGTGCAGGTGCTGTTTGAGTATTCTAATTCCCAAGGGCTTTCACAAAATGGTATCAATTCAATCGTTCGAAGCGCGCCGGAGCCGTAGGCGCTTGGGCCTTGTTCTTGGAGCACTTTTTCTTGTTTCGCTCCTTGCACTGCTTCTACCAATTCCCACTGATGGCTTACGCCTTATGGAACAATTGATCTTCGCGCTGAGAATTGCTGGCGGTTTAGGCCTGGTGGTCTTGATGTTTAAAATGCCCGCTCTGTTCAAGCCGCAAATTGAGGCAAAGATCAGTTCTGAAGGGCTTATCTACACGCCATTTTCCGATCATATGATCGGATGGGACCAGATCTCAGCCGTGAAAGAACGAACTCTGAGCGTTCAAAAGGTCTTGAGCGTGTACCTGGTGGATCCTTCCGCATTTAAGGTGAAGCGCGCAGCTCAACTTCGATCCAAACTGAATAAATCAGCCGGAGATTTTGGAGACTTCACGATTCAAGTCGCGCTCACCGATCGATCACTGCAAGATTTCCGGCGAGCCTTTGAGCCTTTCAAGCCGCTAACCATTTAGTTTTTTGACAGTAACTTCCGCGATGTTCAAATTCGGACATGCAAGACAACTCGACCATGCAAAGCGCGGACACATCTTCTCTTCGATCAACCAACACACCATGGCTGGACAAGTCTATCGTGCGCCTGGCCGCTGCGATTGCAGCGGTTCAGATTGTCTTTTGGTTTTTGGTCTTCCCCACTTTGATCTCGCCGCCGGGGAAACCTTTCGAACAAGTCGAGTTGGCCTCTTTTGAGCTTGGCCAAGTGCAGCATTCCGACACGAAATCTCTGCGCGTGCCAGAGCTCAAGCCGTATTCGCCTGAGCAAACTCTGATCAGACCGGGCTATTATCTAGGCAGAGCGACATTCGAGCTCGAACAGGTGCCAGAGCGAGGGTTAGCCCTGATTGTACAAGGCGGCGGCGACAATGAACGCAACTTCATTAATGGCCATGCTCTTCCCTTCGATGGCAGCATGGACATGGAGCAACCCGATTATTACGCGGCAATCCCACAGATTATTCAGGTCCCGCCGATCTATCTCAAAAGTGGGCTAAACACAGTTAGCACCTTATTCGTATTTGGTGAGCCTACGCGGGAGGCATACTTTTCCGCGCCGCTCATCGGCGAATACGATCAAATCGTATCGGCGCTGTCATGGCGGCTCTTTTTGCGGACAGACGCGCATCTTTTTGCAATCGTCATGGGATTTGTTTTGTCGATGTCACTCGCAGTGGTTTGCATCCGGTCACGCGACAAAACACTCCCGTTCTGGTTACTCCTATTGACGCTGTCTTGGTCGGTTCACAGTCTCTTTTTCCGCTGGGCGGAGATGCCGTTTCACGGTGAAGCAAGGTTGGTCTTTTACTCGGTTACTCTGCTCTTGCTCGCAGCATGTTGGCCGATCTTTGTTGATGCATGGACGCAGCGTTCAAATGCGCTTTTTCGCAATTGCGCCCTCGCACTTTTCCTGGCCTCGACAGCCGCGGTTATCATTCGATTGTTCGCTTATGACGGAGAGATGGCTTGGACCGATGTCGAAACGATCCTTGATCGCGTCGGTCTGGTTTTCACAGGCGCAACGCTTGCAAGGCTATCATGGCATTTTATCAAGGTGCCGGATGAAAAGCGATTTTGGGAAGCGGCGATCCTTGTATTGCTGGCTTCCCTCCTCGCAGTCTATCTCTTCAATACAATGATTTATGGGCAGAATGTGCCATACTTGAGACTTGGCCAGCCGATGATCCTGCTGGCATTCGCGGTGATGTTTTTTAGTCGAAACTTCCAATTGTTTCGGTCAACCGAGCAGATCAATGCGGAGCTTGCGAGCCAACTCGATCAGAAAACGCTCGCTTTGGAAAATGCTCATCAGCGCGAGAAAGTGCTCGTGCGCCAGCAAGCTCATGATGAAGAACGCCGTCGCTTGATGCGCGACATGCACGATGGCTTAGGAAGCCAATTGATGTCGATGCTGATCATGGCTCGCAAGGGTCACAATACTGCAAAAACTTACGAAGACGGCATTCAGCAAGTCATCGAAGAGATGCGCCTAATGCTCAATTCGCTAGAGGCTGTCGGCGATTCCCTCGAAAGCGCGCTGCACACTTTTGAGCGGATGATTGGCCCAAGAGTGACAAATGCGGGCTTTTCGTTTGAGTGGAAAGACAGACTGCGGGCGGATCAATATCCCGATTACGACGCGCGACAAATCCTGCAGGTTTTTCGAATATTGCAAGAAGGCGTCACCAACGCTTTGAAACACTCGCAAGGTGATGCGATCACAATCGTGCTGTCGCCCGGCTCATGGCCCGATTGGAAAATGGCGATTGAGATAATTGATAACGGTATCGGGTTTCCCGCCGTGCAAACGAGCGCAAGGGGACGCGGGCTTCGCAATATCGAGACCAGGGCGGCCAGTATCAGAGCTGAAGTGGAAATCAGTGCGGCTGATGCTGAGCAAAAAGGGGCGAGACTTATCCTTTGTCTTCGAGAAGCCGGCAATAACATCCGCGCCTGACCACCATATCGTCGGCTGTTCTGAGCAGAACTTCCTGCGCTATCGCCCAGCTTCATCAAGGAGGCGAAATTGACCAAGTCAGCGGCCAGCGAACAGCACCGAAAGCAGCGGATTGCGATCATTGAGGACGATCCGATCCTGCGCGATCACTTTGTCGAGATCGTCTCGTCAGCGCATGATATGGACATCGCTGGAGTAGCCGCGTCTCAACTCGCGGGGCGAAACCTTGCTATTCAAAAGCCTGATCTGGTGCTCTTGGATGTGGGACTGCCTGATGGCTCTGGCCTGGACCTGATCGAACCTTTCAAGGAGGAGGGTGAAAGCAGCGTCCTTGTGGTGACCAGTTTTGGCGATAGGGACACCGTCGTCGCTGCGATTCATGCAGGCGCGGACGGGTATCTTCTGAAAGACAGCACGCAAGATCAGATTGTCAGCGCAATCCGCGATGCTTTGGCTGGGCTTTCTCCGATGAGTTCAGCAGCTGCGATGTACATACTCGATATGATACGCTCCGGAGAGCCTTTGGTAGAAGCGGCTAAAGATGACGAAGCGGCACAATTGTCCCCGCGCGAAGTGGAGCTTCTCAATCTGTTTGCCCGAGGACTTTCTTACAAAGAGGCCGCGACACAAATGAGCATTTCTCCGCTGACTGTGGGGAATTATGTGAAGACGATTTACGGCAAGCTGGCCGTCCATTCGCGCAGCGAAGCGGTGTACGAAGCGCTCAAAAGCGGCCAATTGAAAATCTGAGCAACCGGCCATGTACCGGGCACCGATGATTGCCGCGATAAGGACCATGTCTATGGCATCACGGGCCGCAAGCGCTCCCTTAGTCCCAAAAATCTAGGACAAATCCAAGGGAGGCATGCCGATGGCATTTCCGCAAGTTATCCAGTCGCGTAAGGGTATCAATGGCATCACAGCGGCGCGTAAAACGGCATTCACACTTTCCGCATCCGCGCTTGTTATCGCTTCGGCCCTTTCCTCTCAGGATGCGCATGCCGCCACGGTAAATTCGATCACTGTCAATGGCATATCAGGCAACTCTTCGACTTGCATTGTCGACACCACGATTAGCTTCAACGGCACGAATTCTGACGATGCTGGCAATAACGACATAATTCAGATCAGTGCCCAGACCCAAGGCGGCACTCGCTTTAACGCCCCGGCTTTGAACTTCGTGCAGAATGGCGCGTCGCGCTCAATCAACCAATCCTTAAGTATTTCCACAGCGAGTGCGCCGCGCGACACCTACGTAGTCCGTGTTTTTGATGTATCATCATCGACAACTGCACCTAACGCAGGCCCAGTAATAGGCACGGCCACCGTGCCGCGAGCTAGTCTGATCTCAGCGGGCGCAGCATGCGCAGACATCGCTGCAAACACGCCGCCCATTGTCAGCGCAGGTCCTGACCAGACAATCGCCACCGGTAGCAGCAATGTTTCGTTGCCAGCGACCGCAAGCGATCCTGACGGAGACACAGTATCCTTCTCATGGCAGCAGGTCAGCGGACAGGCGGTGAGCGTAAATAACAATCAGTCCGCCACCGCCAATATCACTTTGCCTCCGCAGACTAATCAGCCGCAGACTTTTGTCTTCCGCGTTACTGCGCGCGATGGCGTCGAGGTTTCACAAGATGATGTCACGATTACGCTCGCGGCGGGCCCCAATGCGGTCCCTGTTGCGAATGCAGGTCCTGATCAGACTGTAGGTCAGGGGAGCTCTGTAACATTGAGCGGCTCAGGGACTGACGGTGATAATGATCCGCTCAACTTCCAATGGACCCAAGTGAGCGGGCCATCGGTGACGTTGAACAATCCGAACACTGCTAATCCAACCTTCACAGCGCCTATCCCCACTTCGGGCCCCCTTATCCTTGAGTTTCAGGTCATTGTAGATGACGGCATTGATCCGTCTGCACCGGATATCGTGCAGATCACCGTGTTGCCCAACGCTCCGCCAACAGTGAGCGCTGGGCCTGACCAGGCTGTCGCTGGCGGAGATGCTGTGACACTTTCAGGTTCCGGCACTGATCCTGAAAATGACCCCATTACTTATCAATGGACGCAAACTGGCGGGCCTGCGGCCAGCCTTATCAATCCAACAAGCCTCTCACCTACATTCACGGCGCCGCCACGCGCACCGAACCCTCAAGTGCTCACGTTCCAGCTGGTTGGGACGGATAGCAATAACAATGCATCTAGCCCTGATACGGTCGAGATTACGATTGCGGGCAACCAATCGCCTTCGGCTGATCCGGTAGGCCCCGCCACTGCTGCTGGCGGATCGAGCATTACGCTTGATGGGACGACATCATCCGATCCGGACGGCGATCCCCTTGTTTATTTGTGGAGCCAAGTAAGCGGGCCAGCCGCCAATATCGCGTCGCCGGGCGCTCCGGTGACCAGCGTTACGCTTCCTGCAAAGGCAAACTCTGCACAGACTTTAAGATTTAACCTCAACGTAGCCGATCCGTTTGATGCGAGCGATAATGAGAGCATCGACATAACCATTCCTGCCAATGTTGTGCCAACGGCTGATGCGGGGCCGGACTTTAATCTGGTTCAGGGAGGCCAAGGCGGCACTTTGAATGCCAGCGGTTCAATTGACGGTGATGGTGACCCGCTCACTTACAACTGGACGCAAGTCTCCGGGCCTTCGGTCACAATCAACAATCCGACTTCGGTAAACGCGACTTTCGTTGCTCCAGCGCTGACATCGCAAATACAGGTCCTGGAGTTCGAAGTGGAGGTGTCCGACGGTCTCTCTACCTCTATCGACCGTGTGGCGGTTGAGTTGCGCGCCAACCAGGCACCTGTCGCTGACGCAGGACCCGATCAATCCGGCGCGGGTGGTTCACAAGTCATCCTAGATGGCACGGGATCTTTTGATCCTGACAGCGACCCGATTGCCTTCACTTGGACGCAGATATCAGGTCCGAGTGTGACTTTGACGGGAGCCAGTTCAACAACACGTGAGTTTACCGCTCCAGCGGCGACCAACACACCGCAGGTGCTGGAATTTCAACTCTTGGTCACAGATGGATCGGCAACCAGCACCGATACGGTTACGTTCACCGTCGCTGCGAACAATGCGCCAGTCGCAGAGGCCGGTCCGGATGCGACTGTTACCGCTGGCGGTTCTGTAACACTTGATGGAACAGGGTCGAGCGATGCGGACAATGATCCCATCACATATTCCTGGACACAGATTTCCGGCACGGGTGTAACCTTGGCAAACGCCACTTCACCAACGCCGACCTTCACAGCCCCTGCCAAAACGAGCGCCGCGCAAAATCTGGTCTTCCAGTTGATCGTCAACGATGGTTCGGCAGACTCGATTGCTGATACAGTTAATATCACGGTGCCTGCTAACAATGCGCCGCTACCCGATGCGGGTTCTGACCAGAACGTGCAGGGATCAAGTGCGGTTACTCTGGACGCGAGCGGGTCGAGTGACCCGGACAATGATCCCCTGACTTATGTCTGGACACAGATTTCCGGTCCTGCAGTCACACTTGATGATAACACCGCCGTTCAGCCCAGTTTCACAGCACCGGTGGCGACTGGATCAGTCCAGACTGTTGTATTTGCCGTGGCCGTCGATGATGGATTTACAGACCCGATCCTCGGCCCGCCCAGCGACACTGTAACCATCACGATTGCTGCTAATCAGCCCCCCGTTGCGGAGGCTGGGATTGACCAAGGACCAATTGATAGCGGGCAAACCGTACAACTCGATGGTTCCGGCTCAAGCGATCCTGATGGGGATTCTTTGACTTACATTTGGACGCAAGTATCTGGCCCGGCTGTAACTCTGTCTGATCCGACAGATGTCTCGCCAACTTTTACCGCCCCTGTGGTCAATGGGACAGAGGATTTGGTATTTGAGCTGGTTGTCAGCGATGGCCAGGCAAACTCCACAGCAGATACAGTGACCATCTCTGTTCGCGCGGTTGGTAGCGTCACGATCATTCAGCGTGTAATCGGAAGCGACACACAGGTCACTTTCACATCTGATATTGCTGCATTGAACGGGACGATCTCCACCAATGGCGGCACGGGTCAACTTTCGGCAAGCTCAGTCAGTGTTGGGAGCTACACTGTCAGCGTTGGTGATCTATCTGCACAGGGCTATGCGCTGACAGACATCGTCTGTAATGACAGCGATAGCACTCCAGACACCGCCAATCGCAGAGTTTCGATTGCCCTTGCGGCCAATGAGGAGCTGGTCTGCACATTCACGCTTACAAACTCGCGTGAAGCAGCAAGCGCGGCAATCGCTGAATTCCTTACTGGCCGAAATGCCCTGATTATGACACATCAGCCTGATCTTCAGAGACGGCTGGATAGACTGATCGGTGCTCCTGCCGCAGGTGGTAGTGCGACTGCGCTCAACTTCTCCGTTCCGGGCACTGGCAGGCTGCCGTTTAAACTTGCGGTCAATGGAGACCGCGCGGCTGCCAGCACATCCCTAGCCATGGCCAGGTCTGCCTTTTCCGAGGATCGTGATGGCACGGCACCATTCGACATCTGGACTGAAATCTACATGTCCAACGCCCGCATCGGATCGCAAGAAGGCAATTTCAGGATGATCTATGTCGGGGCAGATTACAGGATTAGCGATAGTGTCCTGATTGGCGGCTTGATCGGCTTGGATGACTTTAATGACGATGGTTTGCTTGAAGCTGGCGAAGCGGAAGGCGATGGCTTTCTCGCCGGGCCTTACATTACCGCCAAGCTATCGGAGGACTTGTTCGCTGAGGCGCGTGCTGCATGGGGCAGCTCAGACAATACCGTCTCGCCACTGGGCACGTTTAGCGATGAGTTTGAGACTACGAGAGCGTTCTACAGTGGGTCCCTGATTGGCCAATTTGATATCGGCGATGCCACGCGCATCAGGCCGGAACTGACTGTCCGCTACATCAGGGAGAAGCAAGCAGCCTATGTCGACAGCCTCGATATCACGATCCCCGAGCAGGTCGTTGATCAAGGCGAAGTGAGCTTCCGCCCGAGGGTGAGCCATTCAGTCGCACTCGGGTCGAACTGGACGCTTCGTCCTTTTGGTGAGGTGGAAGGTATTCTGACCTTTGGAGAGGCATCGAGCGCAGCTTTCTTCGATCCCGTAGCGGCTGGTCCAGTCTTGGATTTAGGAACGCTTCGAGCCCGGGTCGAAGGCGGCGTAGACCTATTTTCTGCCGGTGGGGTGCGGGGAAGTGTCTCTGTCTTCCACGATGGCATTGGGAGCGACAATTTCGAAAATACGGGCCTGCACGTTGGCTTGTCCTTCGGGTTCTAACTGGTCCAGCTCTCCCCCAGAGCTTGGATGTGCGGGGCGTTGCCGACCTTGGTCGCGCCCCGCATTTCTTCGTTTCATTGCGCCAGTTGTTGGGTCGTTAGCTGAATGGCCGCTTTCGCGGCCTTCCGCATCAGAAGTAAACAGTCCGCAATTGGCCCAGGTTCAGAACTGCCGAAAGTGCGTTAGCGTGGTCAGGGCCGCGCGCGGTTCGCGTTTCTCAACCACAAGGTGTCGGAACTGACCTTCGACCAAGTCGATCGTGGCGTGCACCTTAGCCATCAGATCCGTCTCGCTTTCGGCAAACCTCCGGATTACTTAGGCGCTGCCTGATAAGAGCATGCCGGCCAGGAGCCAAGGGAAGCTGACAACATCATCGTTTATTTCAGGTTCTCTCGCGAGGCATTTGGTTAGCAGTTCTTTCTAATGATGCTAGGTCCGCAGCCAACCAATCATGGCCAGATCGCACTCGATCTTGCGCTAATAGAGTGCTTTGTACTTGTTGCGGCTGTGGACGATTAATTTATAGGCGAGATTTAGCCATTCGCGCCAAAACTTGAATGTTGCGAGACGATCGTCCTGCTAAGCGATAAAGCGCTCTACCCAAAGCTCGTGCCCCGGCTCCATCAAGCCCGCTTTGTTGGAAGGGCGATACGAGCAGATTGAAAGGTCTCGGCTGACCCTGGTTGCTCTGTGCCCTGACGAACAATGCGACATGATCAATGCCGAGACGACCGCACAATTTGCACGCCGCGTTACTAACGGGGCGGGGTTGCGGCGCCAACCAACTGTCCATATCGGCGGCTTTGGCTCTTATCGCTCTATTGCACGCAGTTCTGGCATTTGAAATTGTTCCGAGGGCAGCGGTGACCAATTTGACTTTGGCGCGCGGCACCTTGTCGAATAACTCGAGACGGTCGGCGATTATCTGATTGGCAAGCCGTTGGACCTAAAAAGTAATGCGACCGAACCGCATGTGCTAGACGCTCTGCGCGTCTGAGACGGCCCTGTTGTTTCGTGGCGCAGCCCAGTCGCTTTGCCGCTTATATTTCACGGAAAGTGTGTTGCTTGCGCAGTTTGAGCTAAGCGTCAAGATCAAAGCTCTGGCTTCAATCGAGCCCGGCCAATGCCTTGGCTTTGGCAAGGGCGGGATCTTGGCGGGCACGGAACGCAGCAACCGTCATTGGCGCTTTGTGGTCCGGCGAGACACCAAGGCCATGGTCGAATTTCGTCGTGTTGTTCAACACATGATAGAATGGAAGTGTCATCCTCAGCCCGCTTTCAGGAAGCGTAAGGGTTAATAGAACGCCCGCAGTTGGTCCTTCAGCGCTACCGCCAGTCGGCGCACCAATCATGACGCCTCGACCAACTTCGCGCAAAGACGCAAGGATGTTTGTGCTGCCTGATGAATTGTCGGGCCCAATCAACACGTAGAGATCGCCATCGAACGCATGCTTTCCAGGCTTCAAGGTTCGCAGGTCGGACACAAACAGGCGCTTTAGCCGATAGGTCCCGTCCGGGTTTTTCGAGAAGCGGATGGGACTTGGATTGAGCGCGCTTTTGTCCCAGCTGAATAGGTTTTGCCGGATACCGTCAAGGTCGAGGGTTTTCGCTCGGTTCTCCTTTATTGGGCGAAACTGCTCTAGTATCAGATTTTTCAGCAAGCCGAACTGCACCGCGTCGGTTCCGCCGCCATTCTTTCGAAGGTCTAGGATCAAGCGTGTGCGCCCTTCTTTCTTGAGCGCCTTGAAGATCGGGTCGAAGACTTTCTTGGGCTTGATCGGGTCAAGGTAGTTTACGAAGCTGTTTACGCGCAGATACGCGCCGGTCGTGCCCAAGCGTTCAAACGTCACCGAATCTCGAAAGCTTCGCTGGCTCGGGTCGCCCATGGATTGCCAATCTGAGAACGTCGTGCGCGCAAGCTGCACCTCGCGTCGTGCTCCTTGCCGCGTTTCAATCATCAATGTGGCGATTGCGGGTACGTCCCACAACAAGGGCGCAAAATGATCAACGCCGCCACCCATAAAAAAGGACTCTTGCGATACCTCGTTTGCGCGCGACCATTCGGTGTACCCATCGACAGGAATGAACGGCGTCACTGCTTCGACGATTTCAGTCACGGGACGCCCGTCAATTGACAAAATCTCGTCGCCGAACGCCAAGGGAGAACCTTCAGGCACGGTCTCAATGATTGCTCGGTCTTCGATCATTCGCCAGCGGAAAGGAAGATAAAGAGGGGTTCCTTTTCGTTCGCGCCGCATCGGTGATGAGATTTGTGCAGCTGTATGATCGCAGCGAATGATCGTAAGCGCCCGGGCGAGCTCCAAATACAAGTCAGCCACGCTTAGTCCCTGCTCTAACTCGGCCTTCGCTTGGATTTGCGCCCAAGCTCGCTGCATATCTTCCTCGGTGGCGTACCGCGTGTAACCGGGATGAACCCTCGAAAACGCTTCTTTAGCCAATGCAAGGTCGCTTGATATCTGCGCGACGGATAGCCGCCTGGCCGACGCTTCAGACCGGAAAGGCGACGCCATTTCCTGGCTCTCAGCTTGCGCTGATGGTTGTGTGTTGAGTGTGCCCAGGCACAAACCTGCACAGATGCAAGCGCGTAACGCTAAACGCATGAAGTGACCTCCTTAGTAGATTGTTGGCGATCCGGAGCTAAGCCTGCTCGCGAACGAAAAGCCGTTAGGCTCAGCGATTGATCCACGTGCCTCAAACCCGCCTATGGATCCTCAAGTCCGCGGTGACATGGCTATTGTCCTGGCCATGTCCAGCGCTGGATCTCTGGCTTCACGGAACGCTTCGACCGTCATCGGGGCGGTAATGTCAGGGGTGATGCCCATGCCATTCTCAAACTCCGAGACGTTGTTGCGCATGAAGAAAAACGGCAGGCGTAGGCGCACACCGCTTTCCGGCAAAGTCAGGGTGAACTGCAGTCCGGCCGTCACACCTTCCGCGCTTCCCCCTGTCCGCTCACCGACCAAGACGGCGCGGTCGAGCTCTTTAAGCCAAGCGCTCATATTGGTGCTGCCAGAAGAGTTGGTGTCGCTGGAAAGGACAATCAGCTTACCGTCAAACGCGTACTTTGCTGGCTTCACGGTTTTAAGATCCGAGCTCACAAAACGGCGCAGCGCATATGTGCCATCATCGTTTTTTGAGAAACCCAGCGGATTGGGATCAAGCGCGCGCGAATCCCATGTCCACAAGTAAGGCCGGATACCATCCAGATCGAGCGTCTTGGCCCGCATTTCTTTCATCGGCTTATAGGGCCGATCGATAAGGTTCGCGAGCAGTTCATATTGAGCGTCACCAGATCCTCCCCCATTTTGCCTGAGATCAAGAATCAGTGTCTCGACCCCTTGATCGCGTATTTGCTTGAACAAGGGCTGGAAGATTTTCTTCGGTTTCACCGGTTCGCGATAGTTCACAAAAGTGTCGACGCTGAGATAGCCCACGCCGTCACCCAGCGACTTATAATTCACCGCATCCTTGAAGTTGATTTCGCTCTCGCGGCCAAGCTTGCTCCATTCAGCAAAGCTCACACGGTCCATGGTGACATCGCGTTCTTTGCCATCGGAATTGCGCAAGGTAAGCCGAGCTTGGTCGGGAATGTCCCATAACAGCGCGCCAAAATGATCGACCCCACCGCCCATGAATTCAAGCGATTGGCTGATTCCGCTGCGGCGCGACCATTCGGTGTAGCCGTCGACCGGGATGTATTTTGAAACGGTCTGGACGATTTCTCCGATCCCTCGACCATCAATGGCGAGGATCTCATCTCCGCGCTGCGCAGCAACATTGCTGCTGGTAACATCAATCAGCGCTCTTCCCTCAATCCATTCCCATCGTACAGGCAAATAGAGCGGCTGCCCTTTTCTCTGCGTGCGCATTGAACGGGGGAGTTCCGCCTTTGTATGATCGCACCTAATAGTGGTGAGCGCGTAATTCACCGCCAGATAGAAGTCGCCCAGAGCCATACCAGAGCCAGCCTCAGCCTCCTGCCGGATCGCAGCCCAGGCCGAGGCCATGTCTTGCTCACTGGCATAGCGCGTATAGCCAGGATGAACGCGCGAAAAAGCTTCCTCAGCCAGCGCCAGATCACGGGCCACTTGCTCGGGTGTTAAAACCGCGTCCGCCGGAACATGTGACATCTTGGCGCCCTCGTATTGGGCTTCGCTGCTAGAGAACGCAGTAAAGAGAAAAATCGCGCCAGCAGAAATGGCAGCAAGGGATAGAGAAAGCTTCATTGGTTCACCTCCTGATCAATGCCGCTTTGGCACGCCGCACAGGCAATGTGCGCCTCAAAACAGGTTGGCGATGAAGAAATTTGTCATTTGCGATGAGCAGAAACTATGTCCAATTATTTGGACATGTGCACTTTTCTGTGCTCGCTCGGGCTTACGCCAGCGTGCAGTTTGAACGCGCGATTGAAACTTGCCTTCGACCCAAATCCGGCTGCGAGCGCGATCTCGGTGAGTGATCGTTTGTCGCCTGCCTCGATCAGTTTCTTGGCGTGATCAACACGCAGTTGATTGATAAATCCGTTGAAGTTGTAACCCAGACCATCGTTGATTGCGCGTGAGAGATAGACATGGTTGATCCCATACCGCCGCGACACAGACTGCAGCGTTAGATCCGCTTCCAAGAACCAGCCATTGCTGATCACAGCATCGCTCACCTTGCGACCTTCCGACATCCAATCACGTGGAGGGATCGCCTGATCGACCGGATGAGGTTTGGCGATTGACTGGTTCATTTTTGGAAACGCCCGGTCAATGCCAACCAAGGCCTCAAGCGCAATTACGAAGACGAAAAAGAGCGCCAGAAAATCCCAGGCGAAATTCTCAAAATAATCGAACTGATACCAAATCGATATTGCCGACTTACCGATCCAATAAAGGGACGCAGCGATCACCATCATCATGAGGTGCGATAGCCAAGTAGGGTCAAACGGGTCGTTATCAGCGCGGTTATCATGTAGCCAAGTGACGTATCTACGACGCAACACGAAAGCGGCAGCGATGCAGCCTGCAATCATCACCCACGTCAACGCGGTGACGAAAGGGAAAACATAAGGATGGTGGACCGCTCGTCCGTAAGCCCACTTCGCCTCAGCATCGCCCAGCAGGGTAAAGGCCCACAGCTGATAGAGCCAATACATGAAACCCGGTGCAAGCAGCGTAAGATGGCGACGCTCCGGTTTCCCAACCATCAACGCGTAGGAATGAAGAAAGATAAGCGGTCCCAGGAAGAGGAAAGTCTCAGTCGGGAGAAAAGTAAGCCCGGGCCAGATATCATAAGCTCCGGCAAAGCCGATTAAGGTGGGGACGGCTGCCACGCAAGAAAGCGCGACAAAGGCGGCGAGTGATAGACTGGCGACGGGCTCTATTCTGCGGCGCACCAGAAACAATGCAGCGAGCAGGGCGCAGAGCATGATTGATCCGGTCAAGGCCGAGCGCCAGTTGATCGTAAGCTGTTCAAGGCCTTCAGGCATTGGAATACTTCTAAGGTGGGTAAATGTTCATTTGTCGCGCTAGACACGGCTTCTCAGCGCGGCGACTTAAATTTCTCAAAAGGTGCCGGGCGATCCAACTTTTTATGATTTGCGCCGCTCTGATATGCGATGTACGCATCATGCCGCCGCAGGCTTGCCCGCGTTGAGCCCTCTGGATACGACGGCTTTGCGACGACGACTGATCGGTACTTCCAAGCCGCATCGCAAGGTCGCTTGATAAGCGGACCCGATAGGTTTCACATTGACGATCTGTTCGAGTGCTACCCACCATGACCGGTGCGTTTGAAAGCCATCAACTCCCGCCATAGCTCGCAGCGCGTCTTCAAAACGCATCGTGACCAACGCTTCCCCTGACCCTGTGAACACGCGCACGTAATGACCCTCTGCACACAGCGCATGCGATATCTGGCCGCGCAATGCTGGCGGAAGAGCACCGGTCAAGAACTCGGTTGTGTCGCTGCTTGCACGGGTTTGTACATGCGTCAAAAGTGTGTGCGTGAGCAGAATGAGGGGCGCGATCACCAATGTCGATAGGATTAAATGGCTTGCGAAATAATAGCTCCAGGATGAGGGAATGTGCAGCCCCGTTGAGGTGTTGATGGCGAAATGCAGCCCTGCGAGGAACACCGAATTAAGTGCAGCAAAAGGCACCAGTACGGTAAATTGCTCAAACAGCAGGCCCCGTTTCCCAAAAGCCGTTACCAGGACTTTTTCGATCAGCCACCAGATCGCAAAGCTGCCCAGCGTAAGCGCGATCCAATAGCCCAGCCGCATCAGCAGGGGCATCGTGCCAAAGGTCCCAAAAGGTCCAATGAGCGCGAGACCGAGGCCCAGAATTAGCGCGAAGAGCCATCGGCCGAGGCCGCTTTGCACCAGCCAGTCACGACTTTTGTCGACCGTTCGTGAGGCATGAACGGTCGGCTTGAACCGCTCAGGAATATCTGTCGACCGCTCCTGCATTGCCGCTTTCTCCTTGCGCTTTGCCCCGCAAATCTACGTCGCATCAGTCGCCAGGGGCAAGACCCTCTCGGCGAACGACCAAATGCAATCGAGGAGGAGAAAGCGCATGAAAAAGAACACTATCACGATCGCCGCTGCGGCTTCCATGGTTTTGGGCTTGCCGGTTTCGGCACAATCGGAGGGCGAAGCAGGCCAACCGGTGAGCGTGCGCTTCACGGGGATCGTTCCGGAGACAGGCACGCTTTGGATCAGCTTGTGCACCCGAGAAGAAGTGCCCAAGATTATGCAAGGTGGCTGCGCGCAAAGCGCCAAAATCCCAGCCAAGGAAGGCGCGCAGCACACGTTTAATCCGGAGGCGCCCGGCGTTTACGTGATCAGCGCGTATCATGATGACAACGATAACGGCCGCCTCGACTTTGACGAGCAGGGTATCCCTTTCGAAGCGATCGGCAACAGCCGCAATGCAGTGGGCGAGTTTGGCCCGCCCAGCTTTGATCAAACCAAGTTTAATGTGCGCCCGCGGTCAAGCGCTCCACAGGCGCTGAGCCTGACGATCGAGATGCGGCGGATTGAGCTGCCATGAGCCATTGGAATCTTGCTTCTCTCTTGCGCTGCCCCAGCGCGCTCATCGCTCTAAGCGCGCTTGCCCTCAGCGCTGGTCCTCTGGCGGCGCGGGAGGAAACCGAGCAAGACGGAACTGATTCAAAAAGCACTCCGACAGAAGAGGCCTCCGAAACGGATGAAGTCGAAATCATTGTGCGCGGTGACTTGCTGCGCGGGCGCCCCTTTGGCGGCTACGAACCCGAACAAGTGCTTTTGCCCGAAGATATCGCAGCCTATGGCGCGGGCTCCTTAGGGGAACTGGTTGATCTTTTACTAGCCGAAACGTCGAGCGGGCGGGGTCGTGCTTCGGGCCCACCTATCGTTTTGATCAATGGACGGCGCGTCTCGGGTTTTCGCGAAGTCGGACGCTACCCTGTGAGCGCCGTTGCGCGCGTTGAAGTTCTGCCCGAAGAGGCCTCGCTCGCTTATGGTTTTGCCGCTGATCAGCGAGTGCTCAACTTCGTGCTCAAGCCCAATGTCGACATCACCACACTTACCCTGCGCGCAGGAACACCCGCCGAGGGCGGGCGGACTTCGGGTGAAGTCGACGGCCAGTTTCTCAAGGTTGATGGAGCGCGCCGTTTTAGTCTCGATGGCGCCTTCGAAGGCGCCGATGAGCTGCTTGAGGCGGAGCGCAACCTTGTTTTTGCGGACGGATCCACCGGAGCTGCCGATCGCACGCTTGTGCCGGAGACACGGACATGGAGCGCGGGCTTTTCAGCCAGTCTTGGGCTGCCGGCTGGAAGCGTCGCGACTTTGTCCGGTTCCATCGAAGATCAACGATCAGACGCGCTGTTTGGCACTGATCCTGCGACCAATCAACTGTTCCAGCAGACCAGTACTACGCGAGATATCTTCGCTGGGCTGAGTGTTGCCAGCGGGCTTGGACGCTCGACCTGGACGCTGAACGGCAGCTACGCTCACATTGACGAGGCGAGTTCCACCGATCTCGCCGCTGCGCCGGGGTTTGTCCGGCAGACCGATCTCTTGCGAGAAACCTGGAAAGCAAATGCGCTTCTCAACCAACGTCTAGCCGATCTGGCGGCGGGTCCGATGACGCTGACCGCTGCGCTTGATATCACCCTTGAACGGCAAGACGCCGGTATTCTGGACGGCGCTGTCCTCAACCAAGCCGACATTGCCCGCAATACATTCTCCGGTTGGCTAAGCTTGGAGCTGCCCATCCTCGCGCCTGCTCCGATACCCGGCGAGTTTGGGCTTAACGCCAACACTGAACTTAGAAACCTGTCCGATTTTGGCTGGTTGGCGACATACGGTTATGGTCTGCGCTGGAAGCCAGTGCCCAGCCTGCGACTGCTGGGCTCTTTCACACGCGAAGAGGGAGCGCCAGCGCTCAGCGATCTTGGCGCGCCCTTTGTGTTGACCCCAGACGTGCGGGTCTTCGACTTCCAAGCCGGGCAGGATGCATTCGCAACGCTCATTACTGGTGGCAATCGCGACCTGGTGACGGATAGCCGGGACGTTTTCAAACTGGGTGTGCAATGGAATCCCAGTGAGGAGCCGCGCATCGGGATCAGTGTTGACTACACAATGTCTCGCATTGAGGGCGAGATTCGACGCTTCGCTTTGCTTACCGCAGATTTTGAAAGCGCCTTCCCCGATCGAGTAACTCGCTCGCCTTCAGGACAATTGCTCGCGTTTGATATCCGCCCACTTCAGATCGCCGAGGGTCGGCGCGGCGAGGTGAGAACTGCAATTACCTTTTCAAAGCGGCTCAAGACCAAGCGCCCGCGTCGGCGCGTAGTTGGTCCTCCCAAGAAACGGCTGCGCAGCGGGCGTCCTGGCTCTCTTCGGATTAGCGCCATTCACCGTCTTACTCTTCGAGACGAAGCGCGGTTGGGCGAAGCGGGCTCGGGTCCAGTTTTCGACTTACTGGATGGCGGTTCCCTCGACCGTGTTGGCGGCACTCCGCGCCACCAGATTGATCTTTCGCTTTATCGCTGGAAGTACGGTTTTGGTCTCGCCGCCATTGCTCGCTACCAAAGTGCTACTCGGGTCAACGATCCCTCGGGTGATCTGCGCTTTTCCGATTTGGGGACCTTTGGCCTGCGAGTGACTTACGAATTCAACTATTCAGACGCTATTCTGGCAAAGCTGCCTTTCCTTGAAGAGACGCAGGCGGCGTTCAACATCGGCAATGTGTTCAACCAGCGCCAACGAGTGACCGACCCGCAAGGACGCACACCGGACAATCTCTTGCCTGAGCTGCTCGATCCTGTGGGCCGAAGCGTACGCCTCGATATTCGCAAGCGGTTCTAGCGATTGTTCAAAAGACGTGTCCGTCGTCAGATAAATTGAGACACGCTGAGGCTTTGGCTTGCTGAGTGTTTGGTCTCATCTGGTTGGTATGTATTAGGTGGCAAGCTTTCGGTGGACCAAGCGCCGATGTTCGAGTGTTTGTCGTTTGATCCTTTCTCTTTGTTTAATGATGGCTGTGGCCCTGCCGAATTAGGTATCGGCCGGTGTGACATTGTTGAGGCTCTCGTGGTAGCGCTGGTGGTTGTAATGCTCGACGAACGCCTTGATTTGGCGTTCCAGATCACCGGGTGGGAAGTAATTTTCCAGCAAGACACGGTTCTTGAGCGTTTGGTGCCATCTCTCGATCTTGCCCTGGGTTTGCGGATGGAAGGGCGCACCGCGCACATGATCAATGCCGTTCTTGCCGGAGTAGTCGGCCAGCTCTTCAGCGATGTAGCTGGGACCATTGTCGCTGAGCAGGCGCGGTCTGTGCTTGATGTTGGCACAGTCATAGCCTGATGCTTGCAGAGCCATATCCAGCGTATCAGTGACACTCTCAGCTTTCATCGTGGTGGAGAGCCTCCGGGCGATGATGTAGCGCATCGCTGTAACGCTGAAGGAAACCCGGACCTGCGCACGCGCCTGAATGATGTGTGCAAGATGGGGTGAGGGTTTTGCGCCACGAACGAGCCGCCCCTTCAGCGCCATGAGGAGCGTCTTGAAGCAGTGGTGGGCCAATCGCCAGCTCCGCCCGGAGCGTGTCTTTCGCGCTGCGTGTAGGAGACACAGGTTACACAGTCTAAGAACGAAAACCCACCGGTGGACAAAAGCCCTCCCACCGCGCCAAAAGCGCGTCTCCGCCCGGTCGAGAAAAACCCGGAGGCGGGAGCAAGATCAGAGACAATCACAAGGCTCACAGGCGAAGAGGTAGCGGATTTGCGGGATGTAGGAAAATGGGAACCGCAAGCCCCTCGACAGAGCCTTTTCGCTGCTCTCAATACACCCGGATCGGAACGACGCATCGCCGTTGCAACCCCGCCAAGCGCGCCGACCGGTTGCAACCCGTTGCAACGCCAACCCTCTGATATCCCGCCACAACCGCGCGGGCCAAGCCTCGTTGCAACCCGTTGCAACGCATCCGCACACCCTCTGCGCGCCCATAACCCTCTCAAATCGCTCAGCATTCGCGTTGCAACAAAACACGGTTCCACAGTGTTCGGTGTGCACACTAAAGGGACTACCGCGCTAACCTCGATGCTGGGCTGCTCGGGCCGCTGAGATTTTGGTGGGGGTTTCCTACCGGAACCGACCGGCGATAGGCGGAACTCAGGCCCCGACATACTCGCCAAACGGGACGCGGTGTACCGGGAAAAATACCCGCTCACGAGTGGCTCAGTAGCGACCGGTATTGAGGTGGGGAGAATCAAGGACGAGGAATATCATGCACTATCGAACGCAAAACGAACAGCATACTCGACAATATTCGCAAAGTGGGGCTTCTGAAGTCCCCCATCAATATTCCAATAAAAGATCGAATCGCGGGAAGCGGCAAAGGACGGCGCCATGGGGATGGCACCGTCCACACTTGTACGCTTGCTACTGGAGTATCAGTTGCGCACAGTGATTTCGTCAACCTGCGCAAAGCGCGTGGGGTTCTCGGCAATCTCGGCGATTGCGATTGCCACCTTCGCCGACAGGCTTTGACGGCATTACTTGACGGCGCGCACCGAAGCGCGTGACTTCATTTCCGGCCGTCCGCAGGCAAGGGTGACCCGTCCTGCAAACCGCTTCTCAAACGCTTCGAGCCCGGCTGGGGTGGTGAGATCGAAGTCTTCCAGATTGACGGTAACTGAAACCGCCTCGGTCTTGGCGGAGGCGGGCGCAGCGATGGTGATGAGCGAGATAGCAGCGGCAGTTGTGATGGCTTTAACATGATAATTTCTCCTAATCTGAGTTCTTAATTGTGCGTCGCGTGTGATTGTCGGGGGCGGCGTTAAGAGCGTCGTTCCCGGCGACGATTGAGAGCTAGGTGAAACGGCCCGAATGAGCCTTGGCGTTTGGATAAAGCTTTGGTGAAGTTGTGCTGAAGCCTGTTGTTTTCCTGAAAGCGTAAAAATACGTCATTTAAATCAGTGTCTTAAAAGTGGGGCTTACCGAAGAGTTTCGTCGATGGCGGTCGCCAAAAAATGTGTATGGCGAGTGACATCGGCGCATTTTTGCCTTAGCTTCAGGATTACGCTGACGGAGAGGGTGACCATGGACGAGACCAGGTTTGGCTCGCACGTCCTCCAACCACATCGCCAGCTTCTAAAGGATGAGAAACGAGTCGCATTGGGGCCGCGGGCTCTTGCGATTATCAGTGTGCTTGCCAGTCGCATGGGCGAGGTGGTCAAGAAGGAGGAATTGCGCGACGCGGTTTGGCCTACGTACATCGTCGAGGAAAACGCTCTGCAAGTGCATATCGCATCGCTGCGCAAGGCCTTGGGGGAGGATGCTGCGCTGCTCGAAACAATCCGCGGCGTTGGGTATGAATTGAAAGCTGCGCTCCTTTTAACGGAGCAAGGCGAAGTGGCGCCGGCGAGTGTTCGCCGTCAGCGTTTGTGAGACAGATTGAGGTGATTGGATAGAGGAGTGTTTTGGTCTCATCGTAGTGACTGTAAGGAACGAAGATGAGATCAAAACGAGCAAATTCCAAAGCGCCTGCTG
>JBCCJS010000005.1:0-150786 GCA_039027675.1 Pseudomonadota bacterium | reverse complement strand
GCCGCCTTTGGCGTAGTGGATGCCCCAGGCGGCACCGGAGCCCTCGTCGCTGCGATGGTGCGCAAATATGAAGAGCTGGGAGGGCGATTGCATCTCAACGCCGAAGTGGCTCGGATCAATGTGCAAAAGTTAAGCGGCAAACGCGTCACCACCGGGGTGACGCTAAAAGACGGCCGGACGCTGGACGCCGATATCGTTGTTTCCAATGCCGACTCCGCCACCACCTATCTGAAACTGATCGACAAGACCCATCGCAAGATCAACCGCGATCGTGTGATCAATTTCCGCAAGCAATCCATGTCGCTCATGGTCATCTATTTCGGCTATGAAAAACGCGAAGGTGACCCAGAACTGCGCCATCACAACATCATCCTTGGGCCGCGCTATGAAGCGCTCTTGAAAGAGATTTTCGATGACAAGGTTATGAGCCCCGATTTCTCGCAATATCTCCATATTCCAACGCTCACCGATCCCGGTATGGCGCCCGAGGGGCATCACGCTGCCTACACGTTGATACCCGTCCCGAACAATCAATCCGGGATCGACTGGAAGGTTGAGGGTGAACGCCTGTGTGATCGCGTTCTCACTTTTCTGAGCGAGCGCCAATACATACCGGACCTCAAAGCGCGGCTGAAGCATCTGAGCTTTGTGACACCCGATTACTTTGAGGGCACTTTGCGCAGCTACAAGGGCAATGGGTTCGGTATGGAGCCCGTCCTGACCCAGACGGCGTTTTTCCGTCCTCACAACAAATCCGAAGATGTGGCAAGCCTATATCTGGTCGGCCAAGGCACTCAGCCCGGCGGCGGCACACCCTCGGTCATGATGTCCGCAAAGATGACAGCGCGGGCGATTGCGAGGGACATGGCTATAAACGCGTCTTAACCTCAGCCTTCCGGTCCTATCAAATGGGCTTCATTGAAGTGCTAGTGCAGTATCCCGTGATGCTGGACCTTTTTCTAGGTGATACCTGAGCGCTGAATGCACCAAGTCAGCGAATGTCCGCAACTGAATCGTTAGCGGACTGCCTGCTTCGCGGACCATGCGCGAACAGCTGCCATGCAGCGTGGTAGACCGTTATTCAGCGCTGCCTAAACGAACAGATCGCCACGGCCAAAACTGCAGCTTACGATCGAGCCCAGTATCTGGATTGAACTTAGCAAGCGACGTGCGGTTAGTTGGCGCTTTATGCTGGCACATCTGGCAGATACGACCCGCGTAATTCCGGCGCATCGTCCGTATCCAACTTATCGCATTTCGAGTTCAACAGAGCACATCGAAGCTGGGCCAGCCGGCCCCCTATTTTCCAGACCCATTCCATACGAAACATAGGCCGCAAGACTTCCCCATTGAAATAATGGCGCACTCGAGAGGATTGGGCCGGGCTGCGCCCGCCCCGTCTCCACTGCGCTCCGACCCCGAAGTTCGCCTCCTCCCATGATCCACAAAAAAGGACCACCCTGGCGGGCAGTCCCTTTTTTGGCGCACCCGAGAGGATTCGAACCTCTGGCCTCTGCCTTCGGAGGGCAGCGCTCTATCCAGCTGAGCTACGGGTGCGCACTATCTTCTCGCGCGTCGAACTTGAGGTATCGGGCGCGGCGCGGCGCTTAGCAAGGGAATTGATCCTCTGCCACCCCAACTCGAACCAGCCGGGGCTGTTCAAGCCGAGTTCCTATGGCATCCCTTTACCTTCCGGAAAGGCTATCAGGCTATCGCCTGCGATTATGTCAGCGCTTATTCCTGATCAGGCGCGCGCCATGCGCAAGACGGCCGCAAAGGGCGAGGGCCAGAGCGCGATCCAGGGCACAGCGTCACCCCACTCCAGTCTCGCAGCACGCTGGGAAGACTTGCACGACCAAGCCATGCGCCTTGCACAACTGGCTGATCTCTCGCCTGAACCGTTCGCGGGCCCAATCGCCGCCTTTCCCGAGCGGATTGGCGATGCGGATGAGTGGCAGCGTGAACTGGCTTGGCAGGGGCTTGAAGATATCGATGCTATGATGCGTCCGGGCCTTGCGGCTCTTGCGACACTCACACAGCGCGGCATGTCGGCCAACGCGCCCGCGCTGGCCTTGTGGCGCGAATTCTACGATGCGCGCGGCGCGGTGATGGCGCTGGCCTCCGCAAAGTAGACGGCGAAGGTAAACCGCCGCCGGCCTTCGGGCTTGACCACGTTCTATTTATGTTCCAGTCGTAAGGCATGGACACCGAACCCGCCGCGCTTGATTCCTCCACGATTGCCTCGCGCGGTCCCAATGCAGCAGATGTCGCGCGCGGCGTCGGACGGTTGTTTGCCCGCAACGGCATCTGGTGCCTGCCTGAGGTCGCGCTCAAGAATGCGCGCAGGGCGGACCTTATGGGCCTGGACGCCAAAGGGCTGATCGTGATCGTCGAGATCAAGGTCGCGCGCGGTGATCTGCTAGGCGATACCAAATGGCCCGATTACCTCGACTATTGTGACCGGTTCTTCTGGGCGGTTCCCCCCGAACTTGATCGCAACCCCCTCGATAGCGCCGCCTATCAACCCGAAGTCAGCGGAGTGATCGTCGCGGATGGCTATGATGCAGAGATTTTGCGCCAGGCGCCGTTAACCCGGCTCGCACCTGCCCGTCGCAAGGCGCAGGTGGAACGCCTCGCGCGCCTCGCCATGCGCCGCCACACCGCACTGCTGGACCCGCGCTGCGCTGAAATCGACATTGGCTGAAATCGACAGGGGCTGAAATCGACAGGGGCTGAAATCGGCATTGGCCGAAATCGACACGGCGGGGTGAAAATGGGCATGCCCCTATAGTAGGACTATCCTTTTGAACGCGCGCGCTTCATACCGAGCGGTATGAGGGAAACGGCTCCTTGATTCCAGCTGACACGCCTGTGTGGCTTGCCGCTGTAATAGGCGGACTTGCAATGACGGTGATAGTAGCGGCACGCTACCTGCTTGTGAGCGGAACCTTCACGCTGATCACCGCGCGGCTTCGTCCCGGTCTGTATAAGGGGCTTGGCCTGCAAATCGCAAAAGAAATCCGCTGGTCGATGATCGCAGCCTTTATCTATGGCGCGCCGACCGGACTGGTTGTCTGGGGCTGGAGGCATCACGGCTGGACGCTGATCTATAGCGACCTTAGCGCTTACCCCCTGTGGTACCTGCCGATCTCCGCGTTTCTCTGCCTCTTCGTGCAGGACACCTGGTTCTATTGGAGCCACCGGGCGATGCACACCAAGCGCTTGTTCAGCCTCGCTCACGCGGTCCATCATGCAAGCCGCCCGCCCACCGCCTGGACCGCGATGAGCTTTCATCCCATCGAGGCACTGAGCGGTGCGATTGTGTTGCCGGTCCTGGTCTTTTTCCTGCCGATCCACATCGCGATGATCGGGGTTGTCCTGACCGTGGCTTCCGTCATGGGAGTGACCAATCATATGGGCTGGGAGATATTCCCACGCAGGCTTGTTCATTCTCCATTGGGCAAATGGCTGATAACCGCGAGCCATCACGAAAGGCATCACGAGGAATATCGATGCAATTACGGTTTGTACTTCCGCTTTTGGGACAGGGTTTGCGGCACGGATCGCGGGCTGTCGGAGCGGATCGTCGCGGATGCAGAGGCACACCGGGTGGCCCGCGCGCGGGGACAGGCGTGAAGCGAGCCGCTGCTGCTCTGCTTTGCGCGCCGCTGATGGCGATGGCCGCTCCGGCGGCGGCAGGCGAAGTGGTGATCACGATCACCGATCTGCGTTCGGACAAAGGGGTGGTTCGCGCCTGCATGACAACGCAGGAAAAAATCTTTCCCAAGTGCCGCAAGGACCCAGCCTCACACCGGACCGTCGTGCCTGCGGGCGAAAGCGTGACGATCCGCTTCACCGATGTGGAGCCGGGAGATTACGCGGTCGCGCTGCTGCATGATGAGAACAATGACGGCAAAGCCAATCGTGCGCTCGGCATGATGCCCAAGGAAGGCTACGGCTTCTCGCGTGACGCCAAAGTGCGCATGGGGCCGCCCAAATTCAATGATGCTGTTTTCGAGCATCTGGGCGAGGATCAGGAACTCACCATCAAAATGCGCTATTTCCTTTAGGCTTCGGCACCATGCGCAGCATCGACAATGGCGTCACTGCGCCGCCTTGTCCCTTTTCCCCTACCCCTCCCCCGGCTGCGTGAGCGCACGACGCCCGCAGAAAGTCGCGACAAATCCGGCGCAACTTAACGCGATGTTTACCACGTAGCGCGAAAGCTCTCGCGTAAGAGTTGGTAATAAGGGGCTATAACAGCCATGGATACGCTGCGCGGGACATTCGAAAACGGCGACTACTCGGATCGCCGGGATTTCGATGACAGCCACGATCTGAGCGAGGAAACCGAAGGCGGTGAAGCCTCGCGCGATCTTCCGCCCGCTGCCATCGGCCAGGATGAGCGCCGTATGCAGGTGCGCGCCTACAATCACTGGGCAAGCCTGCTGGGTGAGCGCACCTACCCTTCGATTGAAGATCTTGAACCCGAAGACCTCACCGATTTCGGCCCCTATTCCGTCCTGCTCGATTTCTCGTCCGGGATCGAGGATCCCATTGTCCAGTTCTTGGGCGCGCAATTGGCTCAAGAGTGCGGCGCAGATGAAGCCATCGAGCGCCTTTCTGATGTCCCGCCGCGCTCGCTTTTGAGCCGGATCACCGATCATTACATGCAGATCATGGCGAACCAGTCACCGATCGGCTTTGAAGCTGAGTTCGTGAACCAGCGCGGCGCATCGATTCTGTATCGCGGCATTCTGTTGCCCTATTCCAGCGATGATGAAAGCATCGACTTCATCTATGGCGTCATCAACTGGAAAGAGATGGCGGACGCAGCCACAGCCGATGAGCTTCTGCTCGAGATCGATCAGGTGCTCGAAGCGGATGAAGAGCATCTGACCGACGAACTTTCATCGGAAGCCGTGCGCCACCATGCCGACCCGATTGCCGACTGGGCCGATTCCCCCGCGCACGAAGCGGGCGAAGAACCTGAAGCGGCCGATGACGATGCAAGCGAGGCAATCAGCGAAGCTGAGAGCGACAATGTCGAAGCTTTTGACACTTATGCGACAGGCGATGAGGGCGCGCACGATACCGACCTGCCCATGCCCGACTTTGGCCAGTACTCGCTCGATGATCCCGATGCTGATGAAGACGAAGATGGTTACGGGGACGAGGATGGGGATGACAGCTCATCCTACAGTTTTGCCTCGCTCTCCGATTATATCGAGGCTCCGTCGCGCAAAGTGATCGATCTGGACGCTGAGAAGTTTGATCCCGAGGATTACCGCGTCGATCACGGTGGCGATGATGCAGGCGTTGATGCTGGCGATCATGACGTGCCATCGCAGGACAATGACGACGCGAGCAGCGCGCCAGTGCCCTCTGCGTACGAACCGCCCGCCGAAACAATCGATACGCCCGGCAGTGACAATGACGTATTCGCGCCCGATGCAGTAAATGATTGGGAGCCGGAGGAACCGGAATTCAGCGCGGCCATGCCGGAAGCATCGGAACCCGCCTCCGAGCTACAAAATTGCCTTGCCGCCGCGCGCGAGCTTGCACAGAGCGCGAGCGCTTCGGAAGATCGCAGCCGCCAGGCGCTCTACGCTGCGGTGGGCCGCGCTTATGACGTCTCGCTCGCAGCCAAGGACGCTCCGGCCGAATACGAAGCGCTGATCGAAGATAGCGGGCTTACCGTTCAGGACCGCGCGCCGATGACGCCGGTCGTCAAGCTGGTCTTTGGCAGCGATTACGACAAAACCCGCCTTACCGAATACGCCGCATGTCTTGGCCACGCGCATCGCCTCGGCCTCGAACGCGGAGCGCTTGCCGATTACCTCGGCAAGGTTGAGGGCGGGCTTAAGGGTGTCGTCAACGCCGAACGTCGTCTGCGCCGAGAAGAAAGCGGCAAGAGCGTTGAGCCTGAGCACGTCATCCGCGAAAAGCTGGCAAAGGCCCTGCGCGAACTCGAAGCGCTCACTCTTAGTGCTGAGGGTCCGGAATTTGCCCTCGCTCTGGTGCGCCGCGATGGTCACAGCGTCGAAGTGATCGGCGAAGTGACCGACGATATTGCGATGGTCGAACGCGCCGCGCGCAAAATCGTGGGCTAAGCGAAGCCTGTACGCCGCCGATTTGACGCTTTAGGGCTGCGCGCTTCGGTAACGGCCTGAGGCGATCACTTTTGCGTATATTCCTGTGGGCGCTGGGCGCGCTCGCTCTGCTTCTCGTTTTTGGCGCGATAGCCTTGCAAATCGCGATTGCGCGCAACGGGCCTGCGGTCTTGAATGCCGTGGATCGGCTGACGGGCGGCGGGCGCGATACGGATCGGCTCGCGACGATCTCAACAGGTGAGCACCCCTCGCAAAAGCTGATGGTGTGGGGTCCGGCGACGCGCGATCCCGATAATGAGCCTCTCCCGGTCCTGATATTCGCGCATGGTGGCAGCTGGCGCACGGGTGATCCGGAGGATTATGGTTTCGTCGCGCGCGCCTTAGCACCAAATGGGTTCATCGTTGTGCTGGCTGGATACCGTCTGGTTAAGGATGATGCGCCTGACGGGGTGTATCCGGCCATGATCGAGGACACAGCGAGAACCATTGACTGGACCTATTCGCAAATCGCTCAATATGGCGGCGACCCTGATCGTATCGTGCTCGTCGGCCATTCTGCGGGCGCATACAACGTCGTTATGGCCGCGATGGAGCGCCGCTGGCTTAGCGAGAGTGCAGGCACAAGTGAAGGCCTTAGCGCTGACGCAATCTCAGGCGTCATCGGTATGGCGGGCCCTTACGATTTCTACCCGTTTGACAGCCCGTCCACCATCGCCGCCTTTGGCCCCGTAAGCGACCCCGAGGCCACGCAGGCCTTCAACCATATCCGCGCCGATGCGCCGCCTATGCTGCTGATCCATGGCGAGAAAGACACGCTGGTGCGCCCTCGCAATTCGCGCGAGCTCGCGCAGCTGATCGACACCGCAGGGGGCGAGGTGAGCCTCAAACTCTACCCCGATATGGAGCACAACGATTCGCTGATTTCGCTCGCTTCGCCGTGGCGCCAGCGCCGCGATGTGGCTGAGACGATTACGAGTTTTGCGAAGGATGTAATCGCTAGGTCCGCACGCTGAATGGAAGCCGCCCATAAAGCAGGTTGGACGCTTTCAGTTTCCGTTCAGGCCAAGAGGCGCTACATACAAGGCCGATATGCGCTTTTTCCGCTCGCTCCCTGCTCTCGCGCTCGCCTTTGCGGCGGCCCTCACCTTCGCGCTCACTCCGGCAAGCGCGCAGTCAGTCCTGCGCGATGCTGAGACCGAAGCGCTGCTGCAAGACATGCTCGACCCGCTCGTCGAAGCAAGCGAGCTGGACCCCGGCAATGTCGAGGTCGTGCTGATCAATGATAGCTCAATCAACGCCTTCGTCGCGGGCGGTCAGGTGATCTATGTGCACACCGGCCTCATCAACGCAGCGGAAACCGCAAACGAGGTGCAAGGCGTTCTGGCGCACGAGCTGGGCCACATCACCGCGGGGCACGTAGTGCGCTTTGAAGAGCGGATTGCGGGCGCGCAGAGCCTGACACTACTCTCGCTGTTAGCGGGCGTTGGCGCAGTGCTAGCAGGCGCGCCGCCAGAAGCGGGCTTCGGCCTGTTTGGCGTCGGGATGCAAGCGGGCACAGCCAATTTCCTGGCCTTCAACCGCAATCAGGAAGCCGCGACCGACCTTGCAGGGGCACGCTATTTGTCGGGCGCGGAGATTTCGGGCCGCGGGATGATCAAGTTTTTCGAGCGACTGCGCAGCTTCGAAATTCGCCGCGGTTACAGCCAGGCTGATGAAGCGGCCTATGGACGCACGCACCCGCTTTCGGGTGATCGTGTCGCCACCTTGCGCGAATTGCTGGAGAGCGACCCGGCCTGGGCCAAGCCCGATGACGCCGACCTGCAAGAACGTTTCCTGCAAGTGCGCGCCAAGCTGTTTGGATATATCGCCGAGCCCGCGCGCACCTTGAATATCTATCCCGAAAGCGACACCACCATCGCCGGGCATTACGCGCGCGCTTACGCGTACCACAAGGATGCGCTCGTCGATCAGGCGCTGGCGTCGGCGGATCACCTGCTCGAAACCGATCCCGACAACCCCTATTACATGGAATTGCGCGGCCAGATCCTGCTCGAATCGGGCCGCCCGGATGAAGCTCTGATCCCGCTGCGCAAAGCGACGGACCTCACGCTCAACCACCCTCTGATCGCCTCGATTTTCGGCCATGCGCTGATCGCGACCGAGGACGAGGCCAACTTTGCCGAAGCTGAGCGGGTCTTGAGAGCAGCCGTAGCGCGTGATCGGTTCAATCCGTTTGCATGGTACCAACTGGGCGTCGTCTATGCGGCGCGCGGCGACATTCCGCGCGCGCGCCTCGCCAGCGCGGAACAGCAGGTGATGAACCGCGCTTACCCCGCTGCTTTGCGCAACGCTCAAGCCGCCGAAGCCGGTTTGCCGCGTGGATCGCCCGACTGGATCCGCGCGCAAGACATCGCTCTCGAAGCCCGCTCTGCGCTCGAACGCCTGCGCGACCGCTAACGAAGCATTCGCCCTCTGGCGCGACCTTCTCCCTGACGCTACACCGCAGGCACAATGACCAACGGCACTCCCCAAACCCCTGAACCCACGAGCTTTCGCTCCGCCATCCTGACCGCGCTTTCCGCGCTCATTTTCGGTTTTCTGGGGGCGGCAATCTGGTCGATCTCGGGCCTTGCCGACAATCGCACGCGCGAGTTTTTGATGGAAAACCCCGAAGTCCTGCCAGCCATGGCGGAGGAATTGCAGGCACGCGAAGCTTCCAAACGGCTCGCACAAGCGGGCGGATCGGTTTTTGAGGGCTTTCCCGGCGCGGTGCTGGGCAACCCATCGGGCTCCAAAGTGCTGGTCGAATTCACCGACTACAATTGCCCCTATTGCGAAGCGAGCCTGCGCGATGTGGCGCGCCTTATCGCTGAAGACCCAGAGTTGAAGGTGATCGTGCGCGAATGGCCGATCTTTGAAGGCAGCGAAGTCGCCAGCCGCATGGCGCTCGCTGCCGCGATGCAGGGCCGCTACCGCGCTTTTCATGAGGCCATGTTCGCAACGGGCCCCGCAACGCCTGAAAGCGTCGAGAAAGCTGCACGCAGTATAGGCCTCGACATGGAGCGCGCGGCAGCCGATGCCGTCAGCGATCCTGTCACCGCCGAGCTTGCGCGCAATCAGGCCCTGGCGCGCCAGATTGGCTTTAACGGAACGCCCGCCTGGGTCACGGGCGATGCGGCAATTGGCGGCGCGGTGGGGTATGAAGGGCTGAAAGAAGCGCTTGAGAAAGCGGGCGCTGGATCGGCCAGCTAATGCGGATCGCTGCTTTTGCCGCGCTGGTCCTGGCAGCCGCGCTCGCCCCGGCCGCCGCGCAGTCTATCGAAGACATCGATAGGGACGCAGAGCTGGCCGCTATCGGCCAGTTCCAGGATCGCGATCAGCGGCTTCAGGACGTGGGCTGGCGCATGGTGCGCGGCAATGCCGAATTCTGCGATACGGTAATCCCGTCCATCGGCCTCCAATTGCAGGACACGGCGAGCTATGGCCGCCCTGGCATCGCGCAAGCCGTGCTGGGTTTGTCAGGCGCCTTCGCCGTGCAGACCGCCGCGCAAGGATCGCCCGCCGCGCTGGCCGGTGGGTTTGAACGCAACCGCGAAATCACCGCGCTTGCGGCCGCCAACATAAACGCATGGGAAGCGGGCGAGCGCATGGACTGGCAGCGCCTCACCCGCGCGCATGACTGGATCGATGAACGTCTCAAAGAGGATGGCCAGATCGAAATCGCCTTTGCCGATGGGGAGACAAAAGCCGTCGAGCCCGTGCCGGTCTGTGCCACCCGGTTCGAAGTGCTGGGCCGCTCGAAAAAAGCAGTGGCAGATGGCTCGCGCGTTGTCATCGGCACTCTTTTTCCCGGGTTTGCATGGGAAGAAGACGAGGTCTTTGCCGGCGTTGTCGCGCATGAGCTGGCGCACAACCTGCTGGGACACCGCGCATGGCTTGATCGCAACAAGCGCAAGCGCCGCCATGTCCGCCTGGCTGAGCGCGAGGCCGACCGGTTGATGCCCTGGTTGCTCGCCAATGCGGGCTATGATCCAAAATCCGCCTACCTCTTCATGACGCGCTGGGGAAAGAAGTATGATCTCGGCATCTTTCGTGCCCGCACGCATGATGGCTGGGATGAGCGCGCCGAGTTCATCGCCGCTGAGCTGCCGATCATTGCTGAGCTGATGGAGCGCGAGGGCAAAGCCGATTGGTCGGTGCACTTCCGGCGCGAGCTCGATCCCAATCAGGGCCTCGACATAGCGCACGGGGATTAAACGGGGGGATCAACAAGGGGATTAACGGGCACAAACTGACCTCTTGCGAGGCAACGGCAGCGCAGGCCGCCGCAACCACACCCCGGCCTCTCGCGCTGAAGCGCAAAAGCCACTGCCAAGCGACGCAAAATCGGCTACATGGGACGTCTATGGCCCGCACAATGCCAATGCTCCCGATCGAGGCGACCCCGTTTTTCGCCAGCAAGAACAGGGCGTTCTGGAACCTCCAGCTCGCTGGCTGGGGCGGCGCATTCCTGCTGCGCGCGGTGACCGCAATCACCAACGGCCTGCCGCTCAATTATCTCGTCCTCATCCTGGTAACGACGATCACGGGCTTTTCAATCAGCCTTGTGCTCTCGGTTGTTTACCGTGAGCTTATCGGGCGCAAACCGCTGGTGACCTGGGGTATGACCGCGCTTATTCTGCTGGGCGCAGTGATTGTTGCAGGCTCAATCGATGTCTGGGCGCAGAGCATTTACCGGGGAAACCCCAGCGACACGAACTTCCTGCAGCGCTTTATTGGCGTCTCCTACATCCCTCTCACTCTGCTTGGCGGGTGGAGCGCGCTTTATTACGCGATCAACTTCTTCTTGACCGTGGAGCGACAAGCAGATCGGCTCGAACGCCTCGAAGCGCAAGCCACCGCCGCGCAGCTCGCCATGCTGCGCTATCAATTGAACCCGCATTTCCTGTTCAACACTTTAAACTCGATCAGCACGCTGGTGCTTCTGAAACAAACAGAGCCCGCCAATGCGATGCTCACGCGGCTTTCGGGCTTTTTGCGCCACACGCTGATTACAGAACCGGGCAGTCAGGTGACACTGGAACAGGAAATCGAGACGCTGCAGCTTTATCTCGATATTGAGCGGATGCGATTTGAGGAACGCCTTCGTACAGAGTTCGAGGTCGAAGCCGCAGCGCTGAGCGCTCGCTTGCCCTCCATGCTGCTGCAGCCGCTGATCGAAAACTCGATCAAATACGCGGTAGGCGCGCAGGAGGAAGGCGCGCGCATTTCCGTCACAGCGCGGCTCATTGGAGGGCGGCTCAGGCTGCAGGTAGAGGATACAGGGCCCGGCGCTGACCTCACGCCCAATTCCACCCGCACAGGCGCGCCCATTTCGACAGGCGTGGGCCTTGCCAACACTCGCAACCGCCTTGAACAGGCCTATGGCGCAGACCATTTGTTCGAAACCCGCTCGCAGCCGGGCGGAGGATTTACAGTGTTGATCGAGATTCCCTTCCTTTCGGCCTATGAAACCGCTCCAGTCGCCGACACTGTCAGCGAAGGTTCACAAAATGGCGCGCAGCCTGCGAAAGCGGCATCACGCCCGACACCTTCGTCGCCGCAACCAGCCAACCTCCTCCAGCCTCGACCGGGATGAGGTCCGAGTTGCAAATGTGTCCAACCCCCACCCCTATCGGGATCGAAAACCATGACTATCCGCACAATCCTTGTTGATGATGAAAAGCTCGCCATTCAGGGCCTGCAATTGCGCCTTGAGCCGTTTGAGGACGTTGAAATCATCGACACATGCTCGAACGGGCGCGAGGCGATCCGCAAGATCAAGACCGAGAAACCCGACCTCGTCTTCCTCGACATCCAGATGCCGGGTTTTGACGGCTTTTCCGTTGTTAAAGGCGTGATGGAGATCGAGCCGCCGCTCTTCGTCTTCGTCACCGCTTATGAAGAGCACGCGATCCGCGCGTTCGAAGCCAATGCGGTCAATTACCTGATGAAACCGGTCGATGAAGACAAGCTGGCTGACACGATCGAACGCGTGCGCCAGCGCCTGGCGGAGAAGAAATCCTCCGATGATGCCGAGGCTTTGCGCGGCGTGCTTGAAGAGGTCGCGCCCGGACGCGCCGCGGAACTGGGCGGCAACGATGTGGAAAACGACAGCGCTGACCGGTTCGAAAAGCTCATCAATGTCAAGGATCGCGGTCAGATCTTTCGGGTCGAGGTCGATTCGATCGAACATATCGAGGCCGCAGGCGACTATATGTGTATCCGCACCGCCGACAATTCGCTGATCCTGCGCGAGACGATGAAAGATCTGGAGCGCCGCTTGGACCCGCGCAAATTCCAGCGGGTCCACCGCTCGACCATCGTCAACCTCGATCAGGTGCGCCAGGTGAAACCGCACACCAATGGCGAGTGCTTCCTGGTGCTCGACAGCGGACAGGAAGTGAAGGTGTCGCGTTCCTACCGGGACGTGGTCGCGCGCTTCGTGCATTAGGTCTTTGGGAAAGCGCGTCCGCGCTTTCATCCTCGGCGCTATTCCCTCCGCTTCGCTGCGGGGCGCCTGCGGGCGGCCGGGCGGCCTTGCGGACCCTGCGGGTCCGTCTATTGAAGGCGCATGAATTTTTCGCTCCTCGGCTTTGATCTGGATCGCTTCGTTCACGAGACCCTTGATGAGGATCTCGGGGTGGGGCTTGAGGGCGGGGGCAAGGATGTCACCTCCGAGAGCGTCATCCCTGCCGATGCGCGCTTTTCTGGCGTTATGGATAGCCGCGATGCCATCGTGGTCGCAGGGCTGCCGCTGGCCCAGGCGTTCTTTCGGCACATTGATTCCGAGGTGGAAATTGAAGCGCTGGTCAGCGATGGCGATGCCGTCACGCCGGGCACCGACCTGATGCGCATGACCGGCAATGCCTGCGCGCTGCTGACCGCAGAGCGCAGCGCCTTAAACATCGTCCAGCACCTCTCCGGCATCGCCACGATGACGCGCGATTATGTCGCTGCGATGGGCGTGGGTAGCGCAACCTGCACCCTGCTCGACACTCGCAAGACGCTGCCAGGCCTGCGCGTCCTCGAGAAATACGCAACCCGGATGGGCGGCGCGCAGAACCACCGGATGGGCCTGTGGGACGCCGCCATGATCAAGGACAACCACGTCGCGGTCGCCGGAAGCGTGGGCGAAGCGGTGCGGCGCGCGGCGGAAGCGGGCATCACACCGATCATCTGCGAAGTGGACCGGCTCGACCAGATCGAACCCGCGCTGGAAGCTGGCGCGCATCACATCCTCCTCGACAATATGAGCCCGCTCACGCTCAAACAGGCGGTCGCCCTGATCGACGGGCGCGCCAAGACAGAAGCCAGCGGCGGCATCAATCTCGACACCATCGCGGACAAGGCAGCCAGCGGCGTGGACTATTGCTCGGTAGGCCGCCTCACGCAAAGCGCGCCCGCGGCGGATGTTGGCTTGGATTTTACGCCGCTATGAAGGTAGAATCATGAGGCTGGCGAAAGGGCCTAGGCCATTTGAGGTGAGACTGTTTGCACTAGCATTTGTGACGTCAGCCTCGATTGGCCTTTTTCGAAACTTTCCGGGCTTGGATGTCGAATATCTGGTGTGGCAGAGCTCGTTTGGGCAGATCACGTTCTCGCGAGACGCACTGATTGTCGCCAGTTTTACAGCGTTCACCATCGCACTGATCCCGATCGTGTGGATTTACTTCTTGGCTTCATCCCGAGCTCGGTGGGTGGTCATGGGGTTTGGATTTCTTAAGCTGGCCATCTACCTCTTCGTCAGTCCCAATTGGTATTTGGGTTTATTCAGGGGTTTTCCTGGGCTGATCACCTTCCTTGAGCCAATTTTGATATTCGTAGCATTGGGAATGCTCTGGATGCCGGGCATGAAGGAATGGTTGAACCCATCTGGAAGAGATGCTCGTGCGGATTTTGAATAGTCTCGGCGCAATAGCCGCCATCGCCCTGCCCGCCGCCGCCAATGCCCAAGCCTATCAATGCCGCGCGCCGCAGGTCTTTAGTGTCCCCACCGTCACTCCCGACAGCAAACCGCGCAGCGTGCCGACAACCGGCTACACTCTCGCACTCAGCTGGAGCCCGGAATTCTGCAAACCGCGCGAGAGCTCGCCATCGCACAAGGTCCAGTGCTCCGGCTCCAACGGCCGGTTCGGCATGGTGGTCCACGGGTTGTGGCCACAAGGCGCGCGCATCTGGCCGCAATGGTGCCGCCAGCAGAACGCACTCACGCCTGCTGAGCTGCGCAAGAATATGTGCATGATGCCGTCTGCTCGCCTCGTCGCGCGGCAATGGGCAAAGCACGGCTCTTGCATGACCAAGAAGCCCGAGACCTATTTTGGCGTCACCCGCATTCTGTGGGAGAGCCTGCGCATCCCGGAATATGACCGCATTTCCTATGAGGATGATCTCACCGCGGGCCGCATCCGCTCCGCCTTTGCGAGCGCCAATCCCGGCATCCCGGCGAGCGCGGTCGGCGTGAAGCTCAATGAGCGAGGCTGGCTGCAGGAATTGCGCATCTGCTATTCCAAGCGCTTTCGCCCGACGCGCTGCGATGACAGGCGCTATGGCGCCAAAGACGGCGTGCGGGCGAAAATCTGGCGCGGTTTGTAGCGGGGCCTTTGAGGCGCAGCCTGTAGGGCACAGCCTTTAAGCTCCGAGTGGAATACGGATGGGGCGTGCGGGAACTTATCTGGAGTTCAGGCGCTGCTAAATGAGACTTTATCTCATTGCTGCGAGCCGACTCAATCGCATCCACAACCATGCCCACGCTTCTCGATCCTCCCACCAAACGCGCCGCATCGCCGCATGTTCTCAGCGCAATCCGCAAGGAAGCGTGCAATCTGGCGATCTGGGAGCGTCCCTGTGATCCCTCGCTTCGGGCCTTGCTGGCGACCGAGCTGGCCGATATCCGCTTTTCCGCCGCTCTCAGCGCGCTTGAGGCAAATCTTCAGGCCGAATTGGCCAATGCGGGCTATCGGGACTGCGACGCGCGTGCTGCATTGATCGAAGACATTGTGACGCTGGCCGAGAGCTATGCCATCATCATGCAACTGGGCGCGGTGAGCGTGCGCCTTGCCATCATCACCACTGACAGCTGCCGCAAATTCCACGCCGACTATGTGAGGGCCCGCCTGATCACGACCTATATAGGCACTGGTACCCAATGGATCGACGCCGCTGACGCTGCACGCGTTGCCAAGGGTGAGGAACCGCGCGCGCTCCACACGCTAAGCGCGGGCGATATCGGCCTGTTCAAAGGCAAGATGTGGACCCAAAGCCCCGCCATCCACCGCTCCCCGCCCATCGCCGACACGGGCGAGCGACGCTTGCTGCTTGTCCTTGACCCCCCGCGCAAAGGGTAAGACATATCAGGCATGCGAACCGCGTTCCGTATCGTATGCCTTATCATTGCTCTGGTGCCGCTTTATTTCGGTACGACCCAAATGCTCGAAGGAGCTGGCAGTGTCAGCCCCGCGCTCGACAGCCAGTACCGCTACATGTCGGGCCTCTACATCGCGCTGGGTTGCGGCATGCTCTTGGTCGCCTTGCAGGCAGAGCGGTCGCCGTTGCTTGCCATTGTCGTGATCATGGCGGCGTTTATGGGCGGTATTGGGAGGCTTGTGTCGCTTGGCGAGGTGGGAATGCCCAACCCCAGGCAGCACACAGGTATGTTCATCGAGCTATCAATGCCGCTCCTGCTCGTGTGGCTGTGGGTGATCTCGCGCCAAGCTAAGCGCTAACGCCTCTCCCTGAAAAACTCGCGCAGCAGCTCCGCCGCTTCCTCCTCGCCCATGCCGGTGTAGACTTCGGGCCGGTGGAGGCAGGTCTCCTGATCGAACACACGCGCGCCATGCTCTACCCCGCCGCCTTTGGGATCGCTCGCCCCGTAATACAGCCGCGCGATCCGGGCATGGCTGATGGCGCCCGCGCACATGACGCAGGGCTCCAACGTCACGTAGAGATCGCAGCCTGTCAGCCGATCATCGCCCAGTGCGTGCGCTGCCATGCGAATGGCGCGTATCTCTGCATGGCCGGTCGGATCAGGAGGTGAGCGGGTGGCGTTGCCTGCGACCGCGATCACCTCTCCATCCTTGACCACCACTGCACCCACGGGTACTTCGCCCGCCGCAGCCGCCTTGCGCGCCGCTTCGAGCGCGAGCGTCATCGGTTCAGGCAGGGGCCACCGCTTGGTCATAGGGCGCGGGGCTAGGCCTTGCAGATCGACGAATCAATTGACGTTTTCGTGAGGTCCCGCTATGCGCCGCGCTTTCCGGGAGACCCAAAGGGTCGGCTCGCGATTTTCGCAGCAATCCCGCCACTGTAAACAAAAGACGAGATTGATCATGTCGCGGATTTGCGAACTGACCGGCAAAGGTCGCCAGGTCGGCCACAATGTGAGCCACGCCAACAACAAAACAAAGCGCGTCTTCCTGCCCAACCTGCAGAACGTCACCCTGCTGAGCGAGAAGCTGGATCGCAGCTTCAAGTTCCGTGTGTCGACCCACGGCCTGCGCTCGGTTGAGCACAATGGCGGCCTCGACAACTGGCTCTTGAAGACCAAGGACGACAAGCTCTCGGCCCGCGCGCTCAAAGTAAAGCGTGAGCTCAAGAAGGGAGCGGCAGCAGCCTAAGCAAACCGGCGCGTCGGCGTATTGTCTAAAGGGCGTGCGAGGTCACTCGCGCGCCTTTTGCTTTGCCCGGTCACCAGCATCACCGGCATCACCGGCATCACCGGCATCACCGGTAGGGGTATCCAGCGGGCGCAGCATTGCCGGGTCCAGCCGCAGCTTGACCAGAAGCGTGCGCTGAAAAACCGAAAAATTGTCATCCGAGATGATCCACAGATCGACCATCCCATCGGCCTGCGCGGCCACGGCAAGCCCTTCGTAATTGTCGCGCGGGGCGACCGCGGTCAGATTGAGCACGAATTGCGGGCGCAGTTCCTGAGCCTCGCCATCTTTCGGCATTTCGGCCACCGCAATGCGCACTTCAAAACTGGGCAGGTCCCACACAACGCGCCGCAGCAAGAGCAGCAGGCGGCCATCGGGCAATTGCGCCGCGTCAGTGATGCCAAACCCCGATTGCGGTGAGACATAGTCGAGCAGCACCGCCTCTGCACCCTCCACCGGGTCCTTAGGGAAGACCATCACCTTGCGCCCGCTTTCCGGAATCAGGACGAACCGTCCATCGCTAAGGCGCACCAGAGCCTCGGCCCCCGAATTGTCGGACCAGTCCACCTCATCCATGAGATCGCGCATCCCGTCGGGCCGGCTTGCCTTGTCGAAGCGCTGGATAGTGTGAAAGATTTCATAGCCGAGCCAGTACTGGCCTGTATCAGGGTCGCGTGTCGCCGATTCAAGATCATACAGCCATCCCGCCGGTGCCTTTTCGGTTGGCTGGCGCTTCAATTGGCGCGCTGGGCGCAGCGCCTTGCCCACGCGATAGGGGCTTTGCGGCTTGTCCGGCATCACGAGAGTAAGCTGCGCACTGCGATCGGTAAACGCGCGCAAGGTCTGCCCATTAAGCGCGAGCAGAGCGGAGAACCCGCCAAAGGCGCGCCCCTCGCCCTGATACTGCCACACGCCTTCAAGCGACCAGCCCGGCGGCAAGGGCGCGCCCGGCTCGTTGATTTTGGTAAGCGTAACGGGCTCTTTAAAGCCGCGCGTCACTTCGCTGCGCAGCCACGTGCCCGGGGCCAATACCAGCGCAACAATAAGGACAAGGAAGAGGCGGCCCAGCACGCAGGCGGTCTTCTGTCAGACGCTTGCCAACGTCAACCGCGTTTAAGAGCTATTTCATCGGGCCTGTGAACAGCAGCGGATCAAGCCGCGCATCATTCCATTTGAGGCTCCAATGAAGGTGTGGACCCGTGGCGCGGCCGGTTGAGCCGACATTGCCGATATACTGGCCTTGCGCAACGCTCTGTCCCTCTTCGACCGCGATCTTCGAGGCGTGGAGGAAAGCGCTGTTGAGCCCGCCGCCGTGATCGATGATGATAAGCCCGCCTTCAAGGCTGAAGCCGGTTCTCGCAAGAACGACTATACCATCTGCCGGAGCGACAAACGGGACGCCATTGCCCGGCGCGATATCGATGCCCGAATGGTAGGAGCCGGGCTCGCCATTATAGATCCGCTGGCGGCCAAAGCGTCCGGAAATGCGCCCTTTGACCGGCCAGATGAAGTCCTGCTGCCAGCCTTGCGCACCGGTTTTCCTGGCGCGCGCATCGACGATGGCGTTCCATTCAGGTTCACGCCTTTTCCACCACGCCTCGCTGGTGCCGCCGCTGCGCTTGGGGACGGCGACCCGGCTGATCTGCCAGGCGCGCGGGGAAATGGGGATTGTCTCGGTATCAACCGAGCCATCGGCACGGGTCGCGCGCAAGGGCAGAGCTTGCGGGGCATCGCGATCGAATGCGGCGAAGAAGAACCCATCTTCGCTCACGGCGAGCGCTTGGTCACCGAGCGTCACTGCCACCGCCGAAGCGGGCGCTTGCCCACGAATAAAGCCGCCCTGGGTCAGTTCCCCGGTATAGGTCAGAGCATCCTTTTGCGCCGGGGCAGCCCCGCGAGCTGGGCTGGGCGATGCGTCCTCGCTGCGCAGAGGGGCGGGATCAGGGGCGCTGGCCGAACACGCAAACAGGCTCACAAAAACAAGCGCAAAAATGCCCTTGGGCGCCACTCTCGCTATTCTCGCTTAGTCCTGCCGCAGCAAGCGTTGCGTCGCGATTTCAGCGCTGGCATAGGCCTCCTGAAGCTCCGCGCTCCAATAGCGCAGCTCTTCCAAAGGGATAACCTCACCTGAGACCGCGCACAGCACATGCTGGCCCGGACGCAGAACGCGAAAGGTGGAAGGGCCGTAGAAAAGCTTGGCCGGTTTTTCCGAGGAATTCATCAGCATGGGCAGGTCTGTAGCAGCAAGAGCTTAACCGAACAAATCCTCTTGCGCGGACGAGGAGCTGGAAGGGCGCGGCTTTGTCTTTGCAGGGGCCTTTGTCGGGGGCTTGGAGGGCTGCGCGCGAGTCGAAGGCGCACCGTCCGTACCCAGCGGCGCGACATCGAGCGCCCCATCCTTGAAGTGCAGCGCCAGATGCGCCTCCTTAGCGGCCTGCTCCCGGCTTGTGAGAGCTCTCCCATCGGCGGACTTCACAATCGCATAGCCGCGCTCCAGAGGCTTTTCCCAGTGCAGCTGGCTGGCGAGACGCGCAAGGGCGGTGAGACGCGCGGCGGCCTCATCAACCGGGCGCTGGACGAGAGCGGGGGTAAGGCGCACCCGCGCCAGTCGCTGCTCAGCGTCGCGATGCGCGCGCTTAAGGAGAGCAGGCGAAAGCCGCGCAGCAGCGCCAGCGAGCGCTTCACGGCCACGTCCAGCGCGCAGAGTCAGCCCCCGGCGCAAACGCTCCGAGAGATCGTCCAACCGCTGAACCTGAGGCTGCAACAGGGCCTCGGGACGCGGCATTCGGCGCACGCGCGCTTCGAGCCGCTCACGTCCCAGCTCAACCGGGCGGTGCACTGCACGGCGTTGGCGAGCGGCGAAATCCGCCAGCGTCGCCTCAAGGTCAACGCGCACCGGAACCGCCATCTCAGCCGCCGCTGTGGGCGTGGGCGCGCGGCGATCGGCGGCATAGTCGGCAAGCGTCGTATCGGTCTCGTGCCCGACCGCTGAGATAACCGGAATGGTACACTCGGCAATCGCGCGAACTACGATCTCTTCGTTGAAGCTCCACAAATCCTCAATCGAGCCGCCCCCGCGCGCGACGATCACGACGTCTGGCCGCGGGGCGGCTCCGCCGAGCTCTAGGGCGGAAAACCCTCGGACTGCGCTGGCTACCTGCTCGGCTGCACCCTGCCCCTGGACCAGAACCGGCCACACAACCACATGACTGGGAAAGCGATCCCCTAGCCTATGAAGGATATCGCGAATAACCGATCCGGTTGGTGAGGTAACCACGCCAATCACCTGCGGCAGGTAAGGCAGACGCCGCTTCCGACGCTCATCAAACAGCCCCTCTTCGGCCAATCGTGCGCGTGTTTTCTCAAGCAGCGCCAACAACGCGCCCTCGCCTGCAATCTCAAGGCTGTCGATCACGATCTGGTATTTCGAGCGCCCCGCATAGGTCGTCAGCTTGCCGGTCGCGACCACCTCAAGGCCGTCCTCAGGCGTAAAGGCGAGGCGCTGCGCATTGCCGCGCCACATCACCCCATCGAGCACCGCCTTATCGTCCTTGAGCGCGCAATAGAGATGCCCCGACGCCGCCCGCTTGACGCCTGACAGCTCGCCGCGCAGCCGCACATGGCCAAAGCGATCCTCAACAATGCGCTTCAACGCTTGCGAAATTTCGGTGATCGACAAGGGCTCAGCGTTGTCGCCCCGCTCAGAGCGGGCTACCAGCCGATCATCGAGCGAATTTGAACCGGAAGAGGGAGCGCGCGCCATGAATGTCCTGCTGCTGGGATCGGGTGGCCGCGAACATGCGCTGAGCTGGAAGCTAGCGCAATCCCCCTCGCTAACGCGCCTCTTCGCAGCGCCCGGAAATCCGGGGATCGCTGAGGATGCGGAGCTAATCACGCTTGATGTGAACGATCACACAAATGTGGTGGAGCGCTGCGGAGAGCTTTCGATAGACCTTGTCGTAATCGGGCCGGAAGCGCCGCTGGTCGATGGCCTCTCGGATAGTCTGCGCGCAGCGGATATCGCGGTTTTCGGGCCTTCGAAGGCGGCCGCGCAGCTCGAAGGCAGCAAGGGCTTTACCAAGGATCTGTGCGAGCGCGCTGGCATCCTCACAGGCCGCTATGTCCGCGCGCGCACATTGGAAGACGCGCGCGCCGCGCTCCCGCATTTCAAGCCGCCCTACGTACTCAAGGCCGATGGCTTGGCGGCGGGCAAGGGCGTGGTGATCGCTGACACGATCGAAGGCGCGGAGTTTGCGCTGGCCGACATGTTTGGCGGCGGCTTTGGCGAAGCGGGCGCAGCTGTCGTGATCGAGGAATTTCTTGAGGGCGAGGAAGCGAGTTTCTTCGCGCTCACCGATGGAACCGCGATTCTGCCCTTTGGCACCGCGCAGGATCACAAGCAGGTCGGCGAAGGCGATGTGGGGCCCAACACCGGCGGCATGGGCGCCTACTCGCCCGCGCCATTGCTTGACGAAGAATTGCAGGCGCGCGTGATTGAGGCAATCATCAAGCCCACGGTGGACACGATGCGCGCGGAGGGCATGCCCTATTCCGGCGTGCTCTATGCCGGGCTGATGCTGACCGCCGAGGGCCCCAAGCTGATCGAATACAATTGCCGCTTTGGCGATCCGGAGTGCCAGGTGCTGATGATGCGGCTTCAAAGCGATCTCGCCGCGATCATGATGGCGTGTGCGTTAGGAGAATTGGCGGGCGTTGAGGCGGAGTTTGCCGAGGATACCGCGCTCACAGTGGTGATGGCAGCGAAGGGCTATCCCGGAACGTCGGAAAAAGGCGGCGCGATTGATCTTTCTGAGGTGGAGAGTGCTGAGGCCAAGGTTTTCCACGCGGGGACAGCGCTCAAGGACGGTGCACTCGTCGCCAATGGCGGCCGCGTGCTCAACGTCACGGCCACAGGGGCAAATGTGAGTGAGGCGCAAAAGACAGCCTACGAAGCGGTCAGCAAAATCGCCTTTCCATCAGGCTTCTACCGCAGCGACATCGGCTGGAAGGAAATGGCGCGCGAGGCGAAGCGTTGATTTGGATCATGGCGCGACGGTGAAAGCGCGATCAATAAGAGGGCATGGTCAAACGCAGTTTCCTCGCTCTTCCCGCTGCTGCCAGCGCTTTGGTCCTCACCGCCTGGCTGATCGAGGCGCATAATTATCCCGAGCTGATGGATTTCGAACTGAGCGAGGCTGAAGCCCGCGAAGTGGCGGAATATATGCTGAGCTTGCAGAGCGAGGATTATGAGCCCGGGCTCTGAAGCCGCACCCTGAGCCCGCACTCTGTAGCGCTGAACATTTTCCTACACGATAGCAAAGCGCTATGGGCGGGGATCAACGCTCTTTGAACCCGTCGATCCACGCTAGCCGCGCGCCTATGCGAATCCTTGGCGCGGCAAAATTTTTCGCGCCTGAAACGCCTCGGTGAGGCCACAGGTTTTCAATCTTTGGACACTGTAACCTGTGTCTCCTACACGCGACTCCTACATGGCGGCTCCTAGTGGGCGGCTCCTACAGCTGGGCGGCTATCAGCGCTTTCATGTCGCTTTCCGGGCGCGGGCCGTAATGCGCGATAACTTCGGCCGCTGCGATGGCGCCGCGCTTCAAGCACTCCTCAAGCGACGCGCCCTTGGCATAGCCTGAGAGGAAGCCGGCGGCGAACTGGTCGCCTGCGCCGGTTGTGTCCACGACTGTGTCAACCGGCTGCGCGCTCACCACCGCGCGCTCCCCATTGGCCTGCGCCACCGCGCCCCTCTCGCTGCGGGTTGCGACCAAGACCGGAACCTTGGGGGCAAGCGTGTCGAAGCCTGTCTCGAAATCGCCCTCGCCCGTCAGCGTTGCAAGCTCGGTCTCATTGACGAAGAGAATGTCGATCATGCCGCGCTCGATAAGGTCGCGGAAATCGTCGCCGTGGCGCTCAATCACGAAGCTTTCGGACGCGGTGAAAGCGACCTTGCGGCCTGCGGCGCGCGCCACTTCGATTGCCCGGCGCATGGCCGAGCGGGGCTCTTCGGGGTCCCACAGATAGCCTTCGAGATAGAGGATGGCACCTGACGCAATCAGGTCTTCATCGAGCGCTTCCTTGGGCAGGAATTGTCCAGCGCCAAGGAAGGTGTTCATCGTGCGCTCGCCATCGGGCGTCACGAAGATGAGGCAGCGGCCCGTGGGCGGCTCGTCATCGCTGCCATCGGTTGGGCGCATCGGGGTGTCAAAGTCGATGCCCGCCGCGCGAATGTCATGCGCGAAGACCTTGCCGAACTGATCGTCCGCAACCTGGCCGATAAACGCGCATTGCACGCCCAGCTCAGCAAGCCCCGCCAGCGTGTTGGCCGCTGACCCGCCGGACTTTTCGGTAGCCGGGCCCATAGCATCGTAGAGCTTGTCCGCTCCGCCCGCATCAACCAGCGTCATGCCGCCGCGATTGAGCTGAAGCTCGTCGAGCGTCTCTTCATCGCACGAGGCAATGATGTCGACGATGGCGTTGCCGATAGCGATGACGTCGTAGCGCGGGTCTGTCACGGGGCGGGGTGTCCTGATTGAAAAGGAGAGTGAATAGGTGTGGGCAAGCGCCTAGCGCCGAGCGGGGCCGAGGCCAAGCGGTTTGACAGCCACACCATGGCCCGCGCATTCGTAAGGACATCATGCGATCCGTCTTCACCGCTCTTGCCCTGGGCTTTGGCCAGCTTACCGATCCAGCGGTGTTGCGCGTGCTGGCAAAGACGGTGGCGGTGACGGGATTGATCTTCGCTTCGGTGGGCGTGGGCCTTTACTATGCGCTGATCTGGGTCGGGACCGAGTTCTCTATCTCGGGCGGAGGCATGGCGGAAGCGGCAGCGGCGACGCTGATCGCGGTGGTAACTGCATGGCTGCTGTTCCGGGTTGTCGCGCTCGCGGTGTTGCAGCTGTTCGCAGACGAGATCGTGATCGCGGTTGAGAATCGGCACTATCCGGAGGCCGCTCAAAGGGCAAAGCCGCTGCCGTTCCACCGCGATCTCGCCAACTCGCTGCGCAGCGCAGGGCGGGCGCTCATGTACAACGCGCTGGCTGTGCCCATTGCGGCCTTGCTGTTCTTTACGCTCATCGGAGCGCCAGTGGTTTTCCTACTCGTCAATGCGGTGCTATTGGGGCGCGAGCTGACCGACATGGCCTGGCTGCGGCATTGCGATTTGGCCGTAAAGGACAATGAGGCTGCAAATCCGGTTCCAAAGCTCTCGCGCCTGCTCTTGGGCGCAGTTATTACGGGGTTGATGCTGGTGCCCTTCGCCAACCTCGTCGCGCCCGTTATCGGAGCAGCGGCGGGAACCCATCTGACGCTCGGCGCAATGGCGCGCCGCGACAAGGAGAGACAACCGATTGCGTGAAATCTCGCTCATCCCTTTTGCGCTTGCACTCCCTCTTACACTCGCCGCCTGCGCTAGCGGTGGCTCGGGCACCGGCGCGCCCTATTCCACGCCGCGAACAGCCAGCCCCGCACCGCCACCGGGAGGCTTTCGCGGCCCGCCCATGCCGAGCCAGAGCGGACAGGGCGGCATTATCGGCGCCTCATCCAGCACACTCACCCAGCGCTTCGGAAAGCCCCGAATTGATCTCAAGGAAGGCGATGCGCGCAAGCTGCAATTCGTTGGGCAAGCCTGCGTGCTCGACATCTTCCTCTATCCCGCCAGCGCCGGGGCAGAGCCGGTGGCAACCTACGTCGAAGCGCGGCTGCGCGAGAACGGCGCGGCCACCGAAACGCGCCAGTGCATTCGCGACGTCGAAGCGCAGCGCTGAGGTGGGCCGTGGTAACGCAGCCTTAAGCACATTCGTGGCATGGCCAAACGTGAGTACGGAGGGGACCAAACGCCCCCAAACAAGTGAAACGGACACAGGTAAGCCCATGACCACGCATTTCATCGATCTCGCCCAGCGCGCCGCCGAAGACGGCCGGGTTTCGTCTGACGAGCTGCTCGCGCTGCGCCGCCAGGGTTGGGGTGATGGCGAGATCCACCGCGACGAAGCCGAGGCCTTGTTCGCGCTCAACAATGCGCTGGAAGAACGCAGCGAGGAGTGGAGCGACTTCTTCGTCGAGGCGATCGGCGAATACGTCCTCAACGGCACCCCGCCCCGCTTACAGTGCAGCGCTGAGGAAGCCTCGTGGCTGATCGCTCAGGTCGATCACGACGGCGTTCTCGAAAGCTACGCCGAACTCGAAGCGATCGTGCGCATCATTGAACGTGCGGAAAACACCCCCGTCCACCTCAAGAACTACGTGCTGCGCCAGGTCGAACGCGAAGTGCTTACCGGCGTAGGCCCCACGCGCTGCGGCGGATCGCTGAGCGCAACGCACATCACCGCCGCGGAGTGTCGCATCATTCGCCGCGTGATCTTTGCCAGCGGCGGCCACGGGCCAGCGGCAGTCTCACGCTATGATGCAGAGACGCTGTTCCGGCTGAAGGATGAAACGCTGGCCGAAGAGAACGCGCCGGAATGGGACGAGCTGTTCCTTGATGGCGTATCGAACTACCTCAAGGGCTTCACTCTGCAGAACGCGCAACTCAGCCATGATCGCAAGGTGGAAATGGAAGCCTTCATCGCGGACAACAAGGCCAATGTAGGGCGCTTCATGGCCCGCATGGTCAAAGAGGCTCCGCAAGTGGCCAATTCGATGGGCGTGGTGTTCGGCAAGAAGAAGCCCGCTTCCGATTACACCGCGCTTGAAGCAGCTGGAAACGTCGTCACCGATGAAGAGCAGAAATGGCTTGAGGCGATGATCGATCAGGACGGCGAAGTGGACGAGCTTGAAAGCCGCCTCATCGCCCGGATCGCAGCCGAGGGCTAAGCACTAATCGCGGTCAAATTTGAGCGCCGCCGCCGCACCGCCCTGCTTGGGCAGCGGGCCCTTGGGCGGGACAGCTGGAACCGGCAGCCCCGCTTCGGGCGGCTTGCGTTTGCCGGTGAAGCCTCGACCGGAAGGCAGGCTTTTACGCAAGGCCTTAAGATGCACGATCTCGGCCTTTAACATTGCGCGTTCGTTCATGTCCGATGTCGCCGCGCGCCTTGCGCGCATGAGCCTGACCTCCTCATCGATACGGCCACGCGCAGCTTTGAGACGGGCTACCTCGATGGCAGATTTGTTGCGGTGAGGGGAGGGGATCCGAAGGGGCGTGCATGGTTCATTACCACAGCAACACACCGACTGCCAGTCTTAAGAGTTGCTTAGGCCTATTCAGACCATGAAGCTCTCACCACAGCCACATGCGCCCTTGGCATTCGGGTTGTCGAAGACGAAGCCGGCGGTGAAATCATCCTCCACCCAGTCCATGACCGAACCGACAAGATACAGCACCGAGGCCCCGTCAATGTAGAGCACACCGCCCGGTGTCTCGATCTTCTCGTCGAACTTGGCTTCCTCGGTCACGTAGTCGACCGAATAGGCAAGGCCCGAACACCCACGGCGCGGGGTTGAGAGCTTGACGCCGATCGCATCCTCGGGCGCATCTTGCATGAGGTGCGCGACACGGTCCTCAGCGCCTTGCGTGAGCGTGACTGCGGCGGGGCGTTCCTTCAACGTTGTCATCACAGCATCCCCAATTCAAGGCGCGCTTCATCGGACATCTTCTCCGGCGACCACGGCGGGTCCCAGACAAGCTCCACCTCGGCATCGCGAATGCCGGGCACCGAAGAGGCGCGCAGTTCAACCTCGCCCGGCATGGTCTCAGCAACCGGGCAATGCGGCGTGGTCAGCGTCATGGTGATAAGAACATCGGATTCCTCGTCAACATCAACACCATAGATGAGGCCCAGGTCGTAGATGTTGACCGGGATCTCGGGATCGTAAATCTCTTTGAGCGCGTCGACCACCGCGGTCTGCAATTCGCCGCCTGCGCCAGCACCGCTAGGCGCCGAAGGCGAGGCTGCAAGGAAACCATCGAGATAGTCGCGCTGGCGAGAAGCAGCGTCATGAGGCGGGGCCTCTTGGGGCGCCGCTTCTTCATCCTCGTCAATCGCATCGGAGACTCGGGCGCGCGGGGGCTTGGGCGGAAGCTCCTGCGCAAGCGCATCATTGGGAGCTGGCGCAGCGACAAAGTCGGTGTGATCGGTCTGATCCGTCATGGCCTCATCCTTTTCCAAACAGCTTGCGGGTGCGGGCGATACCTTCGATCAGCGCCTCGACATCGGCCTCGCTTGAATAGAGGCCAAAGCTGGCGCGCGCGGTCGCCGGGATACCGAGATAGTCCATCATCGGCTGTGCGCAATGATGCCCAGCGCGGATCGCGACATTCGCTTCATCGAGGATCGTACCCAGATCGTGCGGGTGAATGTCATCGATGGTAAGGCTGACGATCCCTGCACTGTCCGCCGGGCCGTAAAGCGTCACATCGTTCATGAAGGCGAGCTCGCGGCGCAGCTTGGCGACGAGTTCGGCTTCAATCGCGTGAATGCGATCAAGGCCGACGCTGGTGACGTAATCCGCTGCGGCAGCGAAGGCGACCGCTTCGGTGATCGCCGGTGTCCCCGCTTCGAAACGTTGGGGCGGGGGCGCAAAGGTGGTCTTCTCGAACGCAACCCGGTCAATCATCGCGCCGCCGCCTTCCCAGGGCGGCATGGCATCGAGAATGTCCGAGCGCGCCCACAGGGCTCCGATCCCGGTCGGGCCATAGAGCTTGTGCGCGGAGAACACGTAGAAGTCGCAGGCGAGCGCAGCGACGTCGACCTTCATATGCGGCGCGGACTGGCAGCCATCGAGCAGCAGCTTTGCGCCCACCGAATGCGCAAGGTCCGCAGCGCGCTTTGCATCGAGCAATCCGCCCGTCACGTTCGAGACATGCACCAGAGCCACGAGCTTGTGCGCGGGCGTAAGCATGCGCTCGGCTGCGTCAAGGTCGACCTGATGATCATCGGTCAGCGGGCACACATCAATCTCAGCGCCCGTCGCCTCCGCAATAAGCTGCCAGGGCACGATGTTCGAGTGGTGCTCGATCTGGCTCAGCAGAATGCGGTCACCCGGTTTGAGGTTCGCCCGGCCCCAGCTGTTTGCAACAAGGTTGATCGCCTCGGTCGCGCCCCGGGTAAAGACAAGCTCTTCCTCGCGCCCACTAATAAAGCTGGCGATGGTGCGGCGCGCGGCTTCATAGGCGAGCGTCATATCAGCCGAGCGCGCATAGACGCCGCGATGCACGGTCGCGTAATCCTCACCCATGGCACGCGCCATGGCGTCGATCACAGCCCGCGGCTTTTGCGCGGTCGCGGCAGTGTCGAGATAGTGCCACGGAGCGCCGTCGCGGGTGACGAGGCCGGGGAAATCAGCGCGCAGACCGGGTTCTAGGGTGGTGGGGGCGTTCATAGTTTTTTCTCAAAGTGGTCGCGGATCAGACGGTCGACATAGTAAGCCGCTTCGCTACGCAGCGCTGCGTGTTTGCTGACGCCACCACCATGCCCGACATCGTTAGGCATGTGGATGGCCTCCTTTGAGTCGGCAGCCGCTTTAATCTCGGCGTCGCACTCATCGACAACCTTCATTACCCATCGCCAACGTTCCGATTCCTCGGGCTTCCAATCGAACAGGCGGAAAATCTCTTGCGTGCCCTTAGCCAGGCACGCCTCGGCAAAGTCCAATTCCTCATTTGGAACTGGAACGGTGCCAATCACCGGCGCAGCTTGAAGCATAAGAAGGGCAGCGAGCATGCTCAAAGTGTCGCTCCCTCCAATGCACCCAGCGCCGCGCCAAGCAGCTTTTCACGTTCGGCGTCGTCATCCATCTCAACAAAGGCATCGCCAATGAAAGCCTGGACCAACAAGCGCTGCGCCAAGTCAGGCGAAAGGCCCCGCGCGGCCATGTAGTAGCGCGCCGCCTCATCCAACTGGCCCACGGTCGCGCCATGCGCGCATTTCACGTCGTCGGCAAAGATCTCGAGCTGCGGTACGGCGTTGGCGCTCGCGCCCGCCTCCAGGAGCAAGCCCTTGAAATCCTGCGCAGCGTCGGTTTTCTGCGCGTCCTTCACAACCTTGATTTCGCCGAGGAAATTGCCGGTTCCCGTGCCCCAGTGGACGCTGCGCACGGTCTGGTTGCTGGTCGCCTCTGGCTCTGAATGCACGGTGGTGGTGACGAACTCGCGCACCGCATCACCGCCGCCAATCGTCACCCCGCCAAACTCGAAATGCGCCGCCGTGGCGAGCGTGACTTCAACCTCGACGCGAGTGAAGTCTCGGCCGATATTGGTGACGAAAAGCTCTGCGCGCGCGCCCTCACCAAGGGTGAGACGGATCCGGTGCAGCTCGGGCGCATTAGATCCCACGACCATGGCGTGCCGAAGCGCTTCGCCCGCTTCGATTGTAATCTCTTCCCACTCATCAAGCGCATCCGCGCCAACGCGGGACAGGGCATCAATATCAGCATATCGCCACGCTTCGTCGCGCCTTGTGGGAAAGGTCTTCGTCTCAGTCATCATGAACTCTTTTCCATCGCGCGTTCGACCTTGCGGACAAGGCGGCTGCGCGTCTCGCGAATGCAAGCGTCAACCGCCTGGCTGTCATCTGCGCCCTTGCGCACGCATTTGGTCACGGCCTTGCAGAAGGAGTGATCAAGCTTGGGCCGACCGGTCGACTTGTCCATCGAGCAGTGCCAACTGCCTTGCGGGTCTTGCCCCACCATCACCTTGAGGCTGCGCAGATTGCCGAGCACCACGATTTCGGGCACCGGCTCTTGCAGCGGCTCGCTCGCGCCTTCAGGGGCACCCTGGGTCGCATCGGCCTGCATGGCAAGGAGGGCAAGCGCCAGGATCACGCGGTTTGCGCCTCGGCCATGACAGCGTCATAGCCTTCTTCCTCTAGCCTCAGCGCGAGATCCGGCCCGCCGGTCTCGACAATGCGGCCATCTGCGAGCACGCTCACCCGGTCGGGCTTCACCACATCGAGCAGACGCTGATAGTGCGTGATCAACAGGACACCCTTGTCGGCGCTGCGCATGATCGAGTTAATGCCCTCACCCACGATCCGCAAAGCGTCGATATCAAGCCCGCTATCGGTCTCATCGAGCACAGCAAAATGCGGGGTGAGGATGCCCATCTGCACCATTTCGGCGCGCTTCTTTTCGCCGCCGGAAAAGCCAACATTCACCTGCCGCTTGAGCATTTCCATGTCCATTTGCAGCAGCGCGGCCTTTTCCTTGGCAAGCTTCAGGAAATCGCCGCCCGAAAGCGCCTCTTGCCCGCGAAACTTGCGCTGGGCGTTGAGCGCTTCGCGCAGGAACTGGACGTTGGAGACGCCGGGGATTTCAACCGGGTACTGAAAGCCCAGAAAGAGGCCCGTGGCCGCGCGCTCATGCGGGTCGAGACCGAGCAGGTCCTCACCCATGAAGGTGACGTTGCCCGCGGTCACCTCATAGCCGGGCTTGCCGCCAAGGACATTGGAGAGCGTCGACTTGCCCGCGCCGTTGGGCCCCATGATGGCGTGCACTTCGCCCGCGGCGACCTCAAGGGTCAGGCCCTTGAGGATCGGCTTGTCCGCGACGGTGGCGTGGAGGTTCTGAATTGAAAGCATCACTTGTTTCCTACTGAATTAGGCTTTTGTCCGGAGGGCTGGGCTGCCTCTTGCGCACTGTCCGCCAATTCGGCGCGCGACTTGACCACAGAGCCATCGACCAGGTCGAGGACGAGGCCCTTGGGCTTGTTTGCTTCGTATTTGGTGGTAGCAGTTTCGGTCGCGGCGAGATTGCGCATGAACTGCCGATCCAGATCACGGCCGCGCGCGATATGGATCCTCTCAATGTTGTCGAACAGCGTGCTCAGCTCAGCTGCATTCAGACGGGTTTTCGCGCCTTCCATCGCCGCGCTCGCCTTGTCCTTAGTCTCGCCGCGCTCTTCAGCGCAGCGGCCCAAATCCATCCGATGCTGCATTTCGAAATCCGGCTCTCCCGTGACGATGCGGTTCGAGACGTTGAGGCATTGGCGATACTCCGCCACGAACGGGCGAATGATGCGCGGATATTCGACCGACCAGGTCTTCGGATCATCTTTGCTGATCGCGACCGTGCTTTCGCTGACGGCTTGCAGGCTTGTCAGAAGGGCAAGGGAGGTAAGGAGCATTACGAGTGATCTTTCGCTTGGTCTGGATCTGGGTCTGGATCTGGGTCTGAATCTGGGTCAGGAATTCTTGAAGTGTTCGCGCCGCGCTTCCTGCTTGTCCGCGATGCGCATCCGCATGCCCGCAGTGATGCGCTGGAGGACGGCGTCCATGTTTTCTAGGATGTCAGCGGCTTTGATCCGCATCACGCGGATGCCGACGGCTTCAAGGCTCTTGTCGCGGCGTTTGGCGAGGGTCTCGTCCTGATCTTCTTCGTCGATCATGATCGCCATGCCGAGATTGTGGCAATTGAAGTCCACGATGGCGCTGCCAACTACGGCAAAGCGCTTGAAGGTGTAGCGCCCCAGGTCTGCGCCAGCGAACTTGGCCGCGAGCGCCTTGTTCGCAGGCGAGGCAAACCGGCGCATTTCGCGCGCGCGATCGTGCAGCTCATCGAGGCGCTTATCCGAGATTTTCCAACCCCGGCCCTTCTTGTTGAGCTCGGGCGCGACGTCGCCGGTGTCCTTGAGGCCCAGAGTCTTGCGTCCAGTCATTCTCGTGCCCCATCTTCATCAACCTGCGTCAATTGGCCGGGCACGAGGAAGCCGGGATCGAGCGTCTCGACAAATTGCAGGCGCGTTCCGCCGGGGCCATTTTGCGCGGTCTGGCGCGCGGCGGGGAAGGTGAGGCGGCCATTGCGGCGAAAGCGGCGGTAGAGCAGCGTGAGGCTGGTGCTCTCGCTGTCGGAAATCACCTTGCGCGCAGGGGCGATGGTGGCCTCGAAGCAGGGCTCTTCAATGCCGAGATAGTTGACTGCGTCCGCCGCAAGGTAATCCTCGGTCACCATCGCGGCCTCGCCCATGCATTTCCAATAGCCGACCATAGCTTGCGGCACGAACTTACCTTTGGAGCGGATCTTCTTGAGGTCGAGCTCCATTTCGCGAAAGGCGCGGCGCAGGTTGCGCTCGACATCGTAGCGTTCGACCACGTGGAAGCGCTCGATGACGGCCTCACCCTCAATGGTAAGCTCGGCCTTGAGCGCGGCGCACTGTTCGACCTGCGCCTCCACAGTGGGAGCGGAGCCATCGTAGAGGCACGCAGCATAGCGAAAGAGGATCGGCGTGGTGGTCGCATAGACGGGGAACGGGCGAGCGAGCGCGGGCACGCTCGACAGCGCAGCCATGGCAACAAGCAGGCCAGCAAATACAGTTCGTTTAGTCATTAGCGCCCTCCGGACCGACCGATTGCAGCGTACGCGGGTGAAAGCCTTCCGACATGCGCTTGTTGTTCTCACCAAACCACGTGCACACGATGTTATCGGCATAGGTCGCCTGCTGAACGGTCATAAGGGGACCACCAGACTTGAGGCGCACGACATCGCCGACTTGGAAATTGGAGGTGGTCATGACATTCCGCCAAATCGATCGCGCGCAGCCTGCCTACCAATCTCCTCGGCGCGGTCCGCTGCTTGAATATCCAGCTCAAGGGCAAAAACTTGGCGGTCTGTGTGCTTAAGGGCTCGATTAACTTGTCGGAAGTCTTCCTCACCCCTCCTGATTAAATCACGGACGCGAGGTAGGTTTTCGATCAGCTGCGTGTGAACTCGGCGCCATAGCTTGATGTCTTCGCCATCATCTGGGCCTGCAAGGCCGAGACGTTGCGCAACCTCAAATTCCTGCTCGTGATGAGCAATTCTGCCTTCTGCCGTTTCGAGTTTAGCTATGAGCTTATCGATCCGGTTGCAGACCTTGTCTGGTGTCGCGAAAATCACCCCACTGACCCCTCAAGCGAAATCGCCAGCAGCTTCTGCGCTTCGACCGCAAACTCCATCGGCAGCTCTTTCAGAACGTCCTTGGCGAATCCGTTGACGATCAGCGCCACCGCTTCCTCTTCGTCTAACCCGCGTTGCTGGGCGTAGAACATCTGTTCGTCGCTGATCTTGCTCGTGGTCGCCTCGTGCTCGATCTGCGCGCCTGGGTTCTTGACCTCGATATAGGGCACGGTGTGTGCGCCGCATTCATCGCCCAAGAGCAGACTGTCACACTGGGTGAAGTTGCGCACGCCCTCGGCCTTAGGGCCAACGCGGACGAGGCCGCGATAGGTGTTGGAGGATTTGCCTGCCGAAATCCCCTTGGAGATGATCGTTGAGCGCGAGCCCTTGCCGTTGTGGATCATCTTGGTGCCGGTATCGGCCTGCTGGAAATTGTTGGTGACCGCGACCGAGTAGAACTCGCCCACGCTGTCTTCGCCGTTGAGGACGCAGCTTGGATATTTCCACGTCACCGCGGACCCGGTTTCAACCTGCGTCCAGCTGATCTTGCTCCGATCACCCTGGCACAACCCGCGCTTGGTGACGAAATTGTAGATGCCGCCTACGCCTTCCGAGTTGCCCGGATACCAGTTCTGGACGGTCGAATATTTGATCTCAGCATCTTCCATCGCGACCAGTTCGACGACGGCGGCGTGAAGCTGGTTTTCATCGCGCATCGGCGCGGTGCAGCCTTCGAGGTAGCTGACGTATGAGCCCTTTTCAGCTACGATCAAAGTGCGCTCAAACTGGCCGGTGTTCTCAGCGTTGATGCGGAAATAGGTGGAGAGCTCCATCGGGCAGCGCACGCCTTCAGGCACGTAGACGAAGGTGCCGTCGGAAAAGACAGCCGAATTGAGGCAGGCAAAATAGTTGTCACGCGTGGGGACAACGCGGCCGAGCCACTTCTTGACCAGCTCCGGGTGATCCTTGATCGCCTCGGAGATGGAGAGGAAGATTACGCCCGCTTTCTTCAATTCTTCGCGGAAGGTGGTTGCCACGCTGACGCTGTCGAACACCGCGTCCACCGCGACCTTGCGCGCGCCCTCGACCCCGGCGAGCACTTCCTGCTCGGCCACCGGAATGCCGAGCTTGTCATACACCGCCTTAATCTCGGGATCGAGCTCATCGAGCGATTTCAGCGTCGGCTTCTTCTTGGGCGCGGCGTAATAATAGGCGTCCTGATAGTCGATCTTGGGATAGCCGACCTTGGCCCAATCGGGCTCTTCCATCTCCTGCCAGATGCGGAAGGCTTTGAGGCGCCAATCGAGCATCCATTCCGGCTCACCCTTTTTGGCGCTGATGAAGCGGACCGTCTCTTCGGAAAGCCCCTTTTCGGCATATTCGGTCTCAATATCGGACGACCAGCCATGCTCATACTCCGCCGCGTTGGCGGCCGCTTCGCGCGCTTCTGCGTCGATTACGGCTTCGTCTGCGCCTGAGGGGGTGAGGTCGAGATTATCGGTCATGCCGGTTCTTCCTGATGAGACAGAACATCGCGAGAGCGAGTGTGAATGGATGGTGCAGCGCCGGGCGGTGTGCGCAGGGTTTCAAGCGTGATCCCAGCGAGAGCGCCGCGCAAAGCGGAATTGATGATCGGCCAATGCGGCTTCATGTGGCAGGTCGCCTCGTAATCGCAGCAATTGCCATGCTCGACACAGGCGGTGAGCGCGATTGGGCCTTCGACCGCTTCGACAATATCAGCCACAGTGATCGCTGCTGCCGGGCGGCCCAGCTGCAATCCGCCTTTGGCACCGCGCACTGAGCGCATGAGGCCGGCAGCGGTCAGCTTGGACACGAGCTTTTGCACGGTCGGAACCGGCAGGCCGGTCTCACTGGCAAGCTCAGCCGCGCTCACCCGGCCACGCCGTTTGTTGTCGGCATCGACAAGCGATGCCGAGCCGCAATGCGTGGCGGCCTGGCACATGGTAATCACGGCATAATCGGCGAGATTGGAGAGGCGCATTGAGCGTCTAATTTCCTGCTATTGCGAGTTATTCTTAAATCGGACTAAATGAGTCGGATTTCAAATACGGGCAATATGCTCCGATTTCAAGCTTTGCGCGAACGAGTGGTGCCCATTGGGCGCGGCATTGCGGCCAGGGATCAGTCTTCGCGCAGCTTCTTGGCCGTTTCGCCGTGGCCGCTGGGGTCCAGCATGTCTTGAGCCAGAGGTTCTCTGGAAAGGCTCTTGGGTGTGCGCCCGGTGTATCGCCGAACATCATGAATGAGGTGTGCTTGGTCGAAATAGGCGCTCAAAACCTCGTCGCGAAGGTCAGTTGACAAGTCCTCATGCGCCAGAAGCATGGCGGCCCGAATGGCACGATAGCGCTTCACCAGCTGCGCCGGCGGCACCCCGTAATAGCGGCGGCAAAGGCGCTGGACCTGTCGTTGGCCAAGACCGACCGAGGCGTAGAGGTGGCTGACCGGGGGGCTGAAGGCGCTTTCAAGCCAGGCATCGATCGCGCGCACAAGTTTGACATGGTCCTCATTGGGTTGACGCGCAGGCGTCCGGCAGGCCTCACGGATCACCCCTTCTATTACGCGACAATATTCCTCCGGCGTCATAACGCCCGCCCGGCAGTGGGCCAATGCTTCACTGAACTGCGCGAATGGCTCTGGCGCGATTACCGATGGGGCATCAAAAGTGCAGTCATGCGCCTTATCAGCATCCAGACCTGAAAACGCGGCCCAACCCAGCGGCGTGAAAGACGCACCAACATTGATGACAGGGCCTTCAAACAACATAGGCGCCGCACCAAGCAAAGGTGCAATCAAAGTTACATCGCTCGAATGCCCAATCGGACCATCGGGAAAGTGGATCGAGCCTGTGCCTTCAACAAAGCTGACAAGCTGCGCTGAGTAGGCAGGCATAATGTCTTCGGTCTTACCCTCGCCTGTGCGCATCACGAAGAGCGTATGCACGAGGTCCGACATATCGGGCGAAGGCTCGATATATTGGAGCTGCGGCTCAGGAGGCGAGCTGGCTTGCGTCACGAAACGGGGCTGGACCTTGCTGCTTTCACATCCTCGACCCACGCCTTGATATTCTCTTCCAGAATGGAAAGCGGCACGGGCCCGTTCACCAGGATCGCATCGTGGAAGCCGCGTATGTCGAAGTGCTCGCCAAGTTCCTCACGGGCCATGGCGCGCAGCTCCATGATCTTGAGCTTGCCAACCATATACGCCGTCGCCTGACCCGGCAGCACGATGTATCGCTCGATTGCTTTGACAATATCACCTTCAGGGTTGGGGGTGTTGTCCTTCAGGTACTGGATAGCTTTTTCGCGGCTCCAGCGCTTTGAATGGATGCCAGTGTCAACCACGAGGCGGCACGCGCGCCAAAGCTCCATGCCCAACCTGCCGAAGTCCGAATAGGGATCCTCGTAAAAGCCCATGTCCTTGCCAAGTTCTTCCGAATAGAGGCCCCAGCCTTCGGTGTAGGCGGTGAACCCTCCGAAGCGGCGGAAGGCGGGCAATCCGTCCAGCTCGGTTTGCAAAGCGCGCTGGAGATGGTGGCCTGGCTTGCCCTCATGATAAGCGAGCGCTTCGAGCTCATTCTTCGACATGCTGCGCAGATTGTAGAGGTTCACGTAATAGGTGCCGGGGCGTGAACCATCGGGAGCAGGGCTCTGGTAAAAAGCCTTGCCTGCGCTCCGCTCCCTGAAGGCCTCGACCGGCTTGATGATCATCGGCGCTTTGGGAAGCCGCCCAAAGAAATCGGGCAGCTTGGCATCAATCTCGTTGAGCTTGGCCTCAGCGTCGGCGAGATAGGCCTCGCGGGTCTCGTAGAAGAACTGATCGCCGGTGCGCGTGTATTCGAAAAACTCGTCGAGTGTCCCCTCAAACCCAACCCTTGCCATGATCGCGCGCATCTCGCCGTGAATGCGCTCGACCTGCTCAAGGCCAATATTGTGGATCTCGTCGGCGGTAAGATCCGTGGTGGTGTAGCTCTTCAGGCGAGCTGCGTAGAATTGCTCACCATCAGGAAAACGCCAGACGCCATCCTTGTCCGGCGCAAAGGACTGTTGTCGCTTCAACTCGGCGAGCAAACGCTCATAAGCGGGCAGCGCTGATGTGCTCCAAGCCTCTTCAGCCATGCCCATCATCCCGATCGCCATGCTGTTCTCAGCCTGAGAGCCCTCCGGCAGTTCAGGCCCAAGCTTGACCACCTTGGCGTTGAAATCGCGCAACACGGCATTGTCATCACCCGCCGCGATCAACGCCTCGATATCGTTGATGAGGTAGGGATAGACCCAATCGGGCGGCATGATCCCCGCCTCGGCCCGCTGCGTCGATTCGATCCGCAAGGCATCAAGCTGAGGGCCAAGCGCCTTGATCCGATCAATGTAAGCCTGAGCATGGGCTGGCTCGCTCACGCGGTGAATGTTGATGAGAAAGGCGGGAAGGCCGGTATGCGCGCCGCCCATCTGGGTGAAAACATAGCCGTATTCGCGATAGGGAAACAGCAACGCCGCCCGCTCACTGGTGGCTTCGAACAAGCGAAAGGACAGCGCGTCTTGCCCTGACAGTTTGGCTGAGCCGAAACGCTGCTGCATCTCGGCGACGGCTTGCTGCAACAGGCGATACTCGCGAGCGGCTGCAGCGTCGGAGGGATCGTCCCACTTGCCGTAATCGTTATCGCGCACGCCGCGATAAGCTTTCGACTGGGGCGAAAGTGCGAGGTTTGCAGCATCGTAGTCGGCGAAGTGCTGCGATACAGCTGTTGAGACGTCCTGATCGAGGGCCTCTTGATGGGTGTCTGCGAGAGCCGATGATGAAAGTGAAAGCGCGCCAAGAGCGAGCGCTGAGCTGACGAAAAGCCGGTTTCGGCGCATTATGTGTTCCTGCTTTTTGTTGCGACCTTATGGAATCGCATCAGGGGCACAGACACGCCCCCATGCGTCTGGCGTAGCGTTACAAGCAATCGGGGAGCGACCACAACGCTAAAAAAGCAGGCCATGCTTCTGGCTCTCGAGCGGTGTGGCCTTGCAGCAGCATAGTCAGGAGCGCGAAAAAAAGGGCGGCCCAGAGTATGGACCGCCCCTTGAGTTGAGGAACTCTTCGCAATGCAGCTTCGAGCCCTTCGGGTCGCAGGGATTGTGTAGACAGGCTCGCAGGGTGAGAATTGTATGCAAACGACAAAGGGCGCGCCGAGCCTAAGAGCCACTCAATTACCGCCGCTCCGAACTCAAGAATTATGTAATATGATCAGCATCTTGTGCTCCAGTCCATGCTATCATCTCTTGCGGCCTTTTGCATTCATCTCACAATAGGATAGGGCAAGGGTATGCTCTTCAGACTGGTCCGCCCCGCTATCTTTGCGCTTGATTCGGAAGCGGGTCACCGGCTTGCAATTGCCGGGTTGAAGGCCTTGCCAACACGCGGCGCGAGCTCATCTCTGGCCAAGCCCGGATTAGCCCGCATTCAGATTGCGGGCCTCGAATTTCCCAATCCGGTTGGTGTGGCCGCTGGCTTTGACAAAGACGCCGAAGTGCCGGACGCGCTGCTTGGTCTGGGCTTTGGCTTCACCGAGGTTGGCTCGATCACGCCCAAGCCCCAGGCCGGCAACTCCAGGCCGCGATTGTTCCGGTTGGTCGAGGATGAGGCCGTCATCAACCGCATGGGCTTCAACAACGCTGGAAGCGATGCAGCGGTTCGCCGCCTTGAGGCGCGGGCAGGGCGTCCGGGGATCGTCGGCATCAATATTGGGGCAAACAAGGATTCGCCTGATCGCATTGCGGATTATTCCGCGATGGCCCGCATCATGACGCCCTTTGCCAGTTATCTCGCCGTCAACGTATCGAGTCCCAACACGCCAGGCCTGCGCGCCCTTCAGGACGAGGGCGCACTCACCGAGCTAATCGATGGCGTCATCGACGCGCGCGATGCGGTAGCGAAGGGCGCAGCGCCCCCGGTTTTCCTGAAGGTTGCCCCCGATCTCGAGCCGGCGGATATCGATGCGATCGCCCGAATTGCGCTCGACAAGAAACTGGGCGCCTTGATTGTGTCAAACACTACGATTTCCCGGCCCGATCTGGCATCGCACCACGCGCATGAGACGGGAGGGCTGAGCGGCGCGCCCTTGCGAGAGCTGGCGCTCCAACGCGTGCGCGATTTTCGCAAGGCAACCGGCGGCGAAATCCCGCTGATCGGCGTTGGCGGGATCGCCACAGCTAAGCACGCTTGGCAACGCATCCGTGCAGGCGCCAGCCTCGTCCAGCTGTATTCGGCAATGGTCTATGATGGGCCGGGACTTGGTGCCCGAATTGCTGATGGGATCGAGCGTCTCATGCGCCGCGATGGCTTTGCAAGCATTGCAGATGCGGTTGGAAGCGAATAGCGCCTCGGACCATGATCACTCGCGCAATTCTCAAACCCACCCTTGTCCTTGGCCTAGCCGCCATTCTGACAGCCTGCCCAGCGCCCGAGTCAATGCGCAGTGCATCGAGCGGGGGGCAATCGGCTAGCGCTGAAGGCCGCGGCAACGGAGCCGTCAGCGCCGCTGACCCGCGCGCGCAGGCTGCTGGAGAAGAGATCCTCGCCAAAGGCGGCTCAGCAACCGATGCAGCCATCGCCGTCATGCTGGCGCTCACCGTGGTCGAGCCGCAAAGCTCTGGCATAGGTGGAGGGGGTTTTCTGGTGCACGCCTCAGAAGCGGGCGTCCAAACCTTTGATGGCCGCGAAACCGCTCCTGCTAGTGCGACGCCCACACGTTTCCTTGATGCAGATGGGAAGCGCCTTCCGCGCGACAAGCGTGTCCTGTCAGGCCTGAGCGTTGGTGTGCCGGGCAATCTCGCGCTCGCGGCCAAGGCGCACTCGCAGCACGGCAAGCTTGAGTGGGCTGAGCTGTTTGAGCCGGCCATTCGCCTTGCAAGCGATGGTTTCAGAGTGAACCGTCGCCTGCATGGATCGCTGAGCGACAACAAAGATCGCGCCGGCAAAACAACAAGCGCGCGCTCGGTCTTTTTTGGCGCTAAACGCGAACCATTACCGGTTGGGACGCGGATCACAAACCCCACTTTCGCCCGCACGCTCGAATCGCTCGCCTCGGCAGGCCCGCGCTATATGTATTTCGTCATGGCCCCTCGTCTTGCCGCCTATGTCGCTGAGCAAACTCCCCAAGATGGCCGCATGGTGGAAGCCGATATCGACGCCTACACAGCCAAGCTGCGCGATCCGGTCTGCGCGCGCTATCGCACCTACAAGGTCTGCGGCATGGGCCCGCCTTCTTCGGGTGGGGTTGCGGTGGCGCAAATGCTCGGCCAGCTGGAGCGTTTTGATCTGGCGGCCATGGGCCCTCAGAGCCCAACCTTCTGGCACCTTTTCCTTGAATCGCAGCGCATCGCATATGCAGATCGCGGGCTTTACTTGGGCGATTCCGATTTCGTGTCTGTGCCCGTTGCAGGGCTGGTTGACCCGGCCTATTTTGCCGAGCGCAGCGCCCTCATCAGCCCGGACAAGGCGCTACAAACGGCCGAACCGGGCAAACCCATGGGCGCGAACCTCGCGCTTGGCGTGGGGGATCGCCCTGGCGAACAGGGCACCACGCATTTCTCCGTGGTCGACAAGGATGGCAACGCTGCAAGCTACACCTCGACAATTGAGGGCGCTTTTGGATCAGGGCTGTTTTTCGAAGGGTTCTACCTAAACAATGAGCTGACCGATTTCAGCTCGACGCCCGATCGCGACGGAAAGCCGGTCGCCAACCGGGTAGAAGGTGGCAAGCGTCCGCGCTCATCGATGGCCCCGACAATCGTTTTTGACGAGAATGGCGATGTTGTCCTGGTGATAGGCGCAGCGGGCGGCCCGACGATCCCTGTTCAAACCGCGCGCTCAATCATCGGCGTGGTTGACTTCGGCCTCAGCGCCCAAGAGGCGGGCGCCCTTCCGATAATCATGGCGTTTGGCCCATCTGTCCTTTACGAAGAAAACAGTTTCCTTGAAGACTTTGAGGACCAGTTTAAATCGCTGGGACACACGCGGATTCGCGGCGCAAATCTGCCCCTGAAAGCCAACGCCTTGCGCCGCGTGATGGGCGAAAACGGCGCGGTCACCTGGGAAGTTGCACGCGACCCACGGATCGAGCCCAAACTTGCGTATGAGTGAATCGAGGAGGCTATCCCTGCCTGAGCAGCTGGCAAGCCGATCCCCCTACCTCGCAAGGGTGAGCGCTATCACGCTTGCCGCTGCGCCAATCTGTGCCTAATTTAAGCGCCACAAAGCACTAGACACCCTTAACAAGGCCAGCGTCCGGACACTAAGGCGGGCCACACGAGACCCAGAGGAGCTTACGCCCGGTGCACGCCCCGCATATGCAGCATTCTGCCCGCCCCATCGTCGATCCGACTGATCACCCGATCCTTCAGGACATCGACCGCGCGAACAATCTGATTGAGTTGTTCCTGATGCGCGCGGAGCAAAAGGGTGATGAGCCCTTCCTCGGCTTCAAGGCCCAAGGCGAGTGGCGCACCATCAGCTGGGCCAAGGTGGCCGACCAGGTCTGCCTTCTTGCAGAAGCGCTCCGCGAAATGGGGCTACATGAAGGCGACAGGGTCGCGCTTGTCTCCGAAAACAGGCCCGAATGGTGCATCGCCGACCTAGCAATCATGGCGGCAGGCTGCGTTTCCGTCCCGACCTACATCACCAACACTGAACGCGACCACGCGCATATTTTTGACAACTCAGGCGCGCGCGCGGTCATCGTTTCGACCGAAAAATTGCTTGGACCCCTGGTAGGCGCCATTGCCCGCACCGGTATTGTGGATCACGTGATCGGGATCGAGGATCTCAATCGCCAGCAATCTCCGGGCTTTCGCTACCATGACTGGGGCTCAATGGTCGCGGGTGATGCGGCGGCCGCGCGCGGCAAGGTGAAAGAGCGGATCGCAAACATTGATCGTGAGGACACTGCCTGCCTCATCTATACCAGCGGAACAGGTGGCGCCCCGCGCGGCGTCAAGCAGCATCATGGCGCGGTCCTGTGCAACATTGCGGGCGCAGGAGAGATCGTAATCAGCGACTTCGGCGTCGAAAACGAGCGATTCCTCTCCTTTCTACCGCTGAGCCACGCCTATGAGCACACCGCCGGGCAGTATCTGCCGATCGCACTCGAGGGTGAGATTTACTATTCAGAAGGCCTCGAAAAGCTCGCCTCGAACATCGAAGAGGTCCAGCCCACAATCATGGTCGTTGTCCCGCGCCTTTTTGAAGTGCTGCGCACGCGGATTATCAAGCAAATCGAGAAGCAGGGCAAAGTAGCCAACTTCCTTCTCGGCAGCGCGATCAAGATCAGCGATCAATCACGAGAGGGCAAAGTTCGCAAGCGCGACCGGCCAATGAACCTCGTGATCGAGAAGGCTCTGCGCCCCAAAATCCGCGCCAAGTTTGGCGGGCGGATGAAGGCGATGGTCTCTGGCGGCGCCCCGCTCAATCCGGAAGTAGGCAGCTTTTTCGACGCCATGGGCCTTACCATGCTGCAAGGCTATGGCCAGACCGAAGCGGGCCCGATCATGAGCTGCAATCGTCCGGCAGTCGGTCTGAAGATGGATACTGTCGGGCCGCCCATGCGCGGGGTCGAGATCAGAATCGCCGAGGATGGCGAGATCTTGTGCCGGGGTGAGCTGGTGATGCACGGCTATTGGCAAAACGATGCGGAGACCGCACGCACGATCAAGGATGGCTGGCTGCACACCGGCGACATAGGGCATCTCGATGCCAAGGGCCGGATCGTGATCACCGACCGCAAGAAGGACATGATCGTCAACGATAAGGGCGATAATGTTGCCCCGCAGAAGATCGAGGGCATGCTGACGCTCCAGCCCGAAATCGCGCAGGCCATGGTGAGCGGGGACAAGCGTCCTTTTGTGGTTGGCCTGATCGTGCCCGATGCCGAATGGGCGCTCGAATGGGCCACCGCCAATGGCAAGAAGTTCAACTTGAAAGAGCTACAGGAACTGCCCGAGTTCAAGAAAGCGGTGCGCGCAGCGGTGGACCGGACGAACAAGGACCTCTCAGTGATCGAGAAGGTCCGCAAGTTCGAATTCGCCGACGAGGCCTTCGCCATCGAAAACGAGGAAATGACACCGAGCATGAAGATCCGCCGCCACAAAATCCGCGATCGGTATGCAGAGCGGATCAACGGCTTGTATTGAGTTGGAGGCCAAGCGGCCAGCTCATCGCACATAGTAAACGACTCGTCTCGCCGCATGACGGACTCGGCCTGCCGCACCTAGGCAGAGAGCAGGGATGACGTCTTCGCTCTTATAGTGCATTCCGTTGCACATAAGGGGATTAGAATGGCGCGCTCTATTGAAGCCGAGATTCAGCGTAACTACGCCGCTTTCCAACAAATGCTTGGGGAGCTGATGGATGAACACTCAGGGAAGTTCGCCCTATTCCATAATCAACAGCTTTCGGGTGTTTTCGATTCCCCTGGAGAAGCTGCGCGAAATGGGTTTGCCAAATTTGGAAAGAATTCTTACTCGATTCAGCTGGTCACCGATGAACCAGTCGACTTGGGGTTTATGAGTAATGCGATCCGTCCGGGGGCAGCTCCAAAATAGAAAGATCTATCTCCCAGTAGGAATCAGGGCTTTTGTGGATGATCCGATGGCGCCCCCAGACCTACAGTACCATGAGTTTACTGCACTCTTGGACACCGGAGCTACCAGAACGGCGATCAGCCAAAACGTAATCAGTCGCTGCGGCCTCAAGCCATTTGGGGAAATGCCCGTGGGCAACGTGAAGCGAACAGAGCTTCACTCGACGTACCTATTCTACATTGGTGTCTGGCCGGACCCATCGCCAGGCTCGCCTCAAACATTCTATGGAATGAAGGACGAAATTCTCGGCATCGATGGCGGTGATAGCCGGTATTACGATGTCCTTCTCGGTATGGATGTCGTTACTCAGGGAAAACTGGTCCTGAACTTCGACAAGGATTTCGAGCTCTCATTTCCAAATTAGCTCAAGCCGCCATGCTCGCTCTCGCTTTAGCTCCTTGTTAGGCATGTTTGTCTAAGCTCTGCCGCACTCGAATTGGCGCTAAGGGGCGAAGGTTTGATCAGCGTTTACTACGACGGCGAGTGCCCGTTCTGCACGAAATATGTCCGCATGGTCCGGCTCCAGCGCGCGGATGAGGTGCGCCTCGTAAACCTGCGCGAAGATGAGGCCCTGCGCGCCCGGTTCGCCGCCGAGGGCTTTGACCTTGATGGCGGCATGGTGGTCGATGATCGCGGCACGCGCTTTTCGGGCGACAAGGCCGTTGCTTACATGGCTGCGCTTTCAACGCCCTCCGATGCGTTCAACCGCCTCAATCGCTGGGTTTTTTCCAATGCCACTCTGGCCGCCGCGATCTACCCGCTGATGCGCGCGGGCCGCTGGGTAGCGCTGTTTTTGCTGGCGCGCCCGCTCATCAGCGATGCCGAGGATACGAGCCGCTATCGGCGCGAGATCTTTGCGACGATCTTTGCGTTCTTCACCGTCTTCCACTGCGTGAACTATGCCTTTGAGTATCGGATCATACCGACCTGGGACATGGCCGCGCTTTGCCTTGCGGCGCTGGCGCTGTTGTTTCGCCCTTCATCAGCGCCCCTTTTGTTCGTGTTGATGCTCATCAGCACTGTGAGCACGGTGTTGCAGGCGCCGGTTCAATCCAATCACACAATCGTGCGCGCCGCTGCCTTGCTTGGATACTGGCTATCATTTGTCACCGCGATGGTGCGCAACGACCATTTTGACAAAGTATTTGAACGCTTTGCGCCAGCCGGTGGAGCAGCGCTTCTGGTGATGTATTTCTTCGGAATCTTTCACAAAATCAACACCGACTTCCTCAATCCAGTGACCAGCTGTGCGACGACCTTGTGGCGCGAAATGCCCTGGCCTCTTTCCGCCATGCAAGGCCCCTTTATGGATGCATCGGCGATCTATGGCACTTTCATTGTGGAAGGCCTGATCGCAGCGGCGCTGCTCTTTCGTGCCACGCGCCATGCCGGAATTGCTGCGGGCATCGCGTTCCACCTGCTTTTGAGCCTGAGCGGCTATGCCATGTACATCACGTTCACCACGCTTTCGATCGCGCTGCATTCGCTGTTTCTGAGCGAGCCTGCTGCCAAGGCCGTCCTCACGTCCCCGATCATCGGCGCGGTCCGGGCCAAACTGGCTGAACCGATTTACAAGGCGCTGGTGCTGACAGGTTGCCTCTCGCTCGCGGCGGTCGCCAATTTGGGGCACTATACTCTGGCCACACTGATCACCTTGCCGATCGTGCTGCCATTTTGCTGGGCCGTCTTGCGGTATGGTGCTGAGGGCCCCCTAGTGTCCGCGCTGAGACCGCGCCGGACCATTCCCGTGATTGGCCTGATCGTCGGTGCGCTCTTCTTTGCCAATGGGGCCATGCCGTATCTGGGTTTGAAGACCGCACAATCGATCGCCATGTTTGCCAACCTTCGGCTGGAAGCAGGAAAGAGCAACCACTTGGTGTTTTCCGCCGATCATCGCCCATTCGGATATCTGGAGGAAGTCGTGACCCTGCCCGATTCTGGTCAGCAGCTGGTCTATTACGACGTCCTCGCCTTTGCCGATCGAAACCCGGACGTGACATTCGCTTTTGAGAAGGACGGAAAGCTCTATTCCGATCAAAGCGCTGCAACGCTCCGAGCGGACATCGACCGCATGTTAATGCCTGGCTGGGTGAACAAGTGGTTCCACTTCCAGACGGTTGATCTCAGCCCGCAGGAATATTGCGGCGTCTGACGGACAGGATTGCACACTTCTCAATCAGACCCGGTCAGGCAGCTTCGGCATCCTCGACAAATTCCGGATAGAAAGTCGCTGCACGCATTGACCAGCCTGGAGCAGTCGCAGCAGCTTCGCTAAGGGATTGCAGTAGTACCTTACGCTGGGCCGGGCGGATCAAGGGGAGTGCGGCTGCGGCACAGAAGATTGCCGGCAGATAGGGCCGCGCTTCGGCTCCGATCAGACGTTCATAGAGAAAGCGGAAGGCGGAAAAGCTCTGAAGCGCATCCTGCTCAAGATCGAACACCGCAATCCGAACAAGCTTGCTGACGAAGCGCTCAACATCGCCGATCGCGCCATCCGCGGGGATCAGACGGCGCGCCGCCTTCAGGTCCTGATACACAACATACTGGCGGCGGATCGAAGCGCTGTCGTCTTCGCAGCAGCCCCACATCTTGAACGCATCGCCGCGCGCCAGGCCTACATCAAGGCTGCGCTTGATATAGCGCTGCTCGGCAGGGGTAAAACTTGCGAATTCGCGCATTTCGCTGATGGTTGCCGTGGACGTGCTAGCGAGTGTCACCGTGCTGTCTCCTCTGAACGAGGACGGTTCTGGCTGGCTTTGGTTAATACTGAGTAACCACGGGGGTGCGTTTAACGTTTTCCTACAGGCGCAGCGGCGGGCATAACGGGCGCGGCTCTTTGAAATCGGTTGAGAAACATCGCTTGCGCTCTATCTGTCGCCTTCGTACAGCCGGAGGGTGTTAAAGCATTCAAACAAAATGATGTTTTGTGAGATCACGAAGGTGACCCGGTGTCAACTTTGTCACCCTGAAGGCAAGGGTCGGCTCAGATCAGTCCGGCCAAAGGTGAACTGGGATCGGCGTATTTTCTCCGGCCCATGCGGCCAGCCAGATAAGCCTCGCGGCCCGCTTCCACCGCCAGCTTCATCGCGCGCGCCATGCGGATCGGGTCCTTGGCCTCGGCGATTGCCGTGTTCATCAGGATGCCATCACAGCCCAATTCCATGCCAACCGCCGCATCGGACGCCGTCCCCACGCCTGCATCGACGAGCACCGGTACGTTTGCGCCTTCGACAATGAGGCGGATCGTCACCTGGTTCTGAATGCCGAGGCCTGAACCAATCGGCGCGCCCAGCGGCATAATCGCCGCTGCACCTGCCTCTTCAAGCTGCTTGGCGGCAATCGGATCGTCCACGCAGTAAACCATGGGGTCAAATCCCTCTTTGGCCAGTGTTTCGCACGCTTTGAGGGTCTCGCGCATGTTGGGGTAGAGCGTGCGCGCTTCTCCAAGAACTTCGAGCTTAACGAGGTTCCACCCGCCCGCTTCGCGCGCAAGGCGCAAAGTGCGCACGGCATCTTCGCCCGTAAAGCATCCGGCGGTGTTGGGCAGGTAGGTGGTTTTGTTGGGATCGATGAAGTCGGTCAGCATCGGGGCCTTGGGATCGGTGACGTTGACCCGGCGCACCGCCACAGTGACGATCTCAGCCCCGCTTGCTTCGACGGCAGCTGCGTTCTGCTCGAAATCCTTGTACTTGCCGGTGCCCACAATCAGTCGTGAAGTGAATGTGTGGCCAGCGACGCTCCATGTATCGGCCTCGGGTGTCGCGGACGTTTCGCCGCCTCCAACGAAATGCACAATTTCAAGCACGTCACCGTCGCAAAGCAGAGTCTCGCTTAGGGTTGAGCGCGGTGCAATTTCACCATTGCGCTCTACAGCGACCTTTTCCGGCGCAAGCTCAAGCTCGCGGACAAAGTCAGCCACACTTGCCGCGTCGGTGCGGCGGGTCTCGCCGTTCAGAGTGATCGTCTTGGTCATGCACACGCAGATAGCCGCCCTGCCGTCACACGCAACCTGCAGTTTATGAAGCCGAGTGGCTAAACCCTCGCATGTTCAAAACGTGGCCGATCGAAACGATGGTGACGCCGATGATGGTGAGCACCGCTTCCTGCGGTCCGTGCCCGGCGAGAAGGGCGGCGGCCATGAAGCCGAGCCCAACCAAGGCGACAATGACAGGGGCTAATCGGCGATGGCGCCATGCTCCCCAGCCTATCGCCAAAGCGGCTACCACCACAGCCAGCGCAAGGCCAATCTCATGGATTTCGTGAGCGAGAAGGAAGTGGCTTCCCACCCCCAAGCCCGACACAATCAGCACGGTCGCCACACAGTGAACAGCACAAAGACCCGCAAGCCCGATACCGAACTGGTCAAGACGTTGGCGCCAAGTGGGTTTTGCGCGCAGGCGAGTGACGGGGCGTTTTGTCATTGAGAGAGCCATCTATGATACAATGTTACATTGCGCAAGGCGCACGAGCTTTTGCTGCAATTGACCTTGCGCTCGCGGTCATGGCGACACATTTAGTTTGGCGATGGCGACAACTGCTGCCCCTTCACCCGAGCCGACCCTAGCGGCCATGCCTTCTCGGCCCCTCGCCCGGCCATTAGCGATCGCGCGCTGGCTTGAAGTGACGGCGATCTTTGTTGTTCTGATCGTGCTGGTTGGCGGAATCACTCGGCTTACGGAAAGCGGGCTTTCGATCACCGAATGGGAAGTTGCAACCGGCATCCTCCCGCCGCTTGGCGAAGCAGCATGGCAGGCCGAATTCGCCAAGTACCGCGCGACCCCCGAGTACCAGCTGGAAGCAAGCGTCGGCGGAATGACGCTGGCGGACTTTCAATTCATCTATTTCTGGGAGTGGTTCCACCGGTTGCTCGCGCGCATGGTTGGGCTGGTTTATGCACTGCCGCTTGTCTGGTTCTGGATCCGCGGAGCTATCCCGCAGGGGTTCAAACCGCGCCTTCTTGGCCTCTTGGCGCTTGGCGGCCTTCAGGGTTTGATCGGCTGGCTGATGGTGCAGTCCGGTCTTGAAGACGGGATGACTGATGTCAGCCACTTCCGCCTCTCCCTCCATTTGCTCACAGCGCTGACGCTCTTAGCAGGGCTCGTCTGGACCTCACGCGACATGCGCCGCCTGGCGAAAAGCAGCGAAGCAGGCCCGGCACCCATGACTGGGGTCAGCCTCGCCGTAATCGCCGTTCTGTTTATTCAGCTGCTTTTGGGGGCCTGGGTTGCGGGTCTGAACGCCGGACATGCCTCTTACGATTGGCCATTCATGTATGAGACAACGCTTGTGCCTGAGGTCGAGAGCTCGCGCGGTTTGCTCTATCTGGTGACGAGCGACCCAACGGTTCTGCACTTCCTCCACCGATGGTGGGCGTGGATTGCTGTTGTTGCTCTTGTCATCCTTGCCCGGCGCGTGAGGCATCGCGATCGCCGGGCTTCTATCGCCCTTCACTCAGCCTTTGGCACCATGGTTCTGCTCGGCATTGCCACGGTGCTGAGCGGTGTCGAGCTCTGGATTGCAGCCGCGCACCAGCTTGTCGGAGCGCTCACTGTCGCGAGCACGGCCTGGGCAGCGCATGTCGATGGGATGATAGCGCAAGAGCGCCGCGCTGCATGAGCGAAAAACGCGCCGCTCTGATCTACACACCCCTTCCTGATGCGCAGACCGCGCGCAACATCGCCAGAACGTTGCTCGACGAAAACCTCATCGCTTGCGCCAATATTCTGGGCGAGGTTGAATCCGTGTTTCGGTGGGAAGGGCGTGTGGATACCGCTAAAGAGGTAGCCGTGCTCTTCAAGACAACGTCTGACGCGCTTGATCCGGCAGTTGCGCGGCTTGGCACGTTGCATCCCTATTCAACACCGGCCATTGTAGGGACGACCTGCAAAAACGCTCACGCTGACACAATGGGATGGCTGATAGGACAGGTACAAGGAGCCACAAACGGCCTCGCCAACACGGAGTAACGGCTGATGTCCGACCAAGGGTTGTCACGACGACGCGCCTTGTTTTTCGCCGTAGGCGTAATTGCGGCGGGTGCGGGACTGCCGCAGGGCCCTGCCCGGGCGGCCGCCGAGGTGACTAGCCCAACCTCACCAATGCTCTTGACGCGCAGGCTGTCCCGGGGCCTGCGCGATGGCAAGGCGGTGATCGTCACTCGGCAATGGCGCTTGGAGTTCTCTCAGGAAGGCCGGGGCGTTAGCATCACTGGAGAGCAGACGGCCGTGTCGGTGGATGCGCCAGAAGCGTTGGCTCAGCTCGCTCAGATTGAGGAACAGCGCTCAACTGCCGACATGTTCCCGATGCTGCTTTCTTCAGAAGGTGTGATCATGGCGGCTGGCGAAAACACCAGTCAGGCGAGTATTGCAGCAGCCCTCAAAGCTGCCGAAAAGCTGATGATGGGGCGCGGCCTTGCGCAAGCAAGCGCCGCCCAGCAACGGCAAGTGATGGCGCAATTGCAAAGAGCGGGCTCATCGTTTCTGGATGAAATGCCGGGAGACCTCTTTTACCCCTCGAACACACCGGTGCGCGAAGTTCGTCAAGCGCCGCTGGGAGATGGAGTATTCGGCGAATTCGAAGTGAGCTGGGAGGCAAGCGCTCTGGCCGATACCGGATTGCTCGAAAGCGCCAGCAGAGAAGTCATCACCCGCATAGGAGAGAGCGAACGGCGCTCCAGCGAGAATTGGCGGCTTGAGCCGTTGTAAGGGTGCATGGAGCGCACAAACTGGACCCGGCCAGAAGGCTGCGGTATTATTTTACCTCTCCCGAAACCCACGCTTTTGCTTGACTTCAACAGCTTCTGCTTACAAATGCGCGCTCCTGCGCAGGCCGGTGTGACATCGGAATGCGAGTCGCAAGGGACGCTGCTTTTCCGCTCTTCCTCGCGCGATGCTCTAACAATCACCGCTTTAAGGACTGCAACCATGAAAGCGCTCAGCACGCAGACTCGGTCGATCAAACCGGCAGAGGTCGAAAAAGACTGGCACATCATCGATGCCGACGGCCTCGTGGTCGGTCGCCTTGCCTCGATCATTGCCAACATCCTGCGCGGCAAGACCAAGCCGACTTATACTCCGCACGTCGACTGCGGCGATCACGTGATCGTGATCAACGTCGACAAGGTGAAGTTCACCGGCAACAAGACGACCGACAAGGTCTATTACAAGCACACCGGCCACCCCGGCGGCATCAAAGAGACGACGCCGCAGAAGGTGCTCGAGGGCCGCTTTCCTGAGCGTGTTCTCGAAAAGGCCGTTGAGCGCATGATCCCGCGCGGGCCGCTTGGCCGCAAGCAGATGAAGAACCTGCACATGTACGCCGGGACCGAGCACCCGCATGACGGGCAGGCGCCCAAAGTGCTCGACGTCGCTTCCATGAACCGTAAGAACAAGGTCACCGTCTGATGGCTGACAACGATACGAACACCGGGGAAACCGTGAACGATCTCGCCGATCTCAAGGATATTGCTGGCGATGCGCCCGCAGCCGATGCGGCTGAAATCGCGCAAACCACCGCCGCCAATCCGACCATGCCGCTGCGCGAGCAGGAGCTTGACGCTCAGGGCCGCGCCTACGCGACCGGTCGCCGCAAGGACGCCACCGCGCGCGTCTGGATCAAGCCGGGCAGCGGCAAGGTCACGATCAATGGCCGCGATCAGGAAGTGTACTTTGCACGCCCGACATTGCGTCTGATCATCGATCAGCCCTTCTCGATCACTGATCGTCAGGGGCAGTATGATGTCGTCGCAACTGTCAAGGGTGGTGGCCTCTCGGGTCAGGCCGGTGCGGTCAAGCACGGCATCAGCCAAGCTTTGACCAAGTACGAGCCAGAACTGCGTGCAACAGTGAAGGCCGCCGGCTTCCTCACCCGCGACAGCCGCGTGGTGGAACGCAAGAAGTATGGCCGCGCGAAAGCCCGCCGCAGCTTCCAATTCTCGAAGCGCTAACGCCCTTCGGCATCAAGACCGAAACACAAAAAAGGCGACTTCTCTCACGGGAGGTCGCCTTTTTCTTTGCACTCAGCGTTGCAGCCACATGATGCCCCAGGAAAGGCTCGTGCCGGCTATGAAGAGCGGCCAGGACCAGAAGATTTTGAAGTCCCCAACAGCCATCTCGTGAACAGCCAATGCCCCCGCGCTCGACCCTTGTGAACCCAAGACGAGCGCAATTGTGCCGGTAAGGATTGCTCCAAGAGCTATTGCTTTCACCATGGTGTTCTCCACGCGAACAGGGATCGCGTAGCCCACGGCAAAGCTGCGCGTCCGACCAAACATATCCAGGGCCACCGGGTACCAAGCCAGCGGGAGCCTCCGGCAGCGCCGGGGGCCCCAGGAATATCCCTTCAAAATCCTTAAAGCTCGTCCGCCAAAACAAGTTAACGCGCACCGCTGTATGTTTACCAGGAGGGGATCAAGTGTTCGCGCTCACCACTCGCGTCTCGACCATAATGGCGTTTTGTGAACCCTCTACGGTCAGGACGTTGTAGGAGGGCGGTGCGCCGTGCCGCAGTCTGGTCGACAAGGTCCCCGCGCCAATCACTTGCGCCGCACGATGCGAAGCGGGGCGATGCTCGTAAAACGGCTTGTGAATGTGCCCCGTCATGATCGCATCCATCCCGTGTTCGACAAGACGATCATACGCTTCATTTCCGCCGATCGTTGCGGTGGGCCCATCCACTTTCGGTCCGTGCAAGGGATGATGCGCCGTCACTATAAGGCTTCGCTTATCGTCCTTGAATTGTCCGAGCTGCCTTAGTGTTTTCTCTAATGCGTCAGGCTTCACCACACCGTCAGACCACGGCCAGCGCGCTTGAGCGCGCACAGTGGTGTTCAACGGTATCAGGATCAGATCATCCGTCTCAAAATGCGTCTCGGCAACCGCGCGATGCAATTCAAGGAAACGCCGATAGGGATCGGTGAAGCGCTCAAACAAGTTGAAATAGGGCATGTCGTGATTGCCGACATCCACCCAAACTGGAATGTCGAATTGGCCAAACCAATCCGCAGCATCGGCATATTGCTTGTGCGTTGCGCGCTGGGTGACGTCTCCGGTGCAGACAAGCGCGTCGGGCTGCTCATCGGCAATCGCCTGTTCAACGGCCCTGAGCGCTGAGCGATCCTCGACGCCAAAATGCACATCGCTGATATGGAAAAGCCGGGTTGCCACGTCATTCTCGCCTGTTGAGTGGTTGCGAAGTCTATACGCGCCGCGTCACAATAAGCCACGCCGCCATACCATTAAGCGCGCTATAGGCGAGATAGGCCCAGGCAAGGTCTGGCCGTCCATTCGCTGCCAGCAACAAGGCTGCAAGAAGCACGGCAAACTCGGCGATCAAAGATAGACGCCCACCTAGAACCGACAGAAAATCGGGCACCTGGTCAGCCAACGGATGCCCTGCTTCGAGCACGGCACGGTGGAGCGCGAAGTTCACGACCCCCAAAACCACAATAAGGCCGACCGCCAAGAGCATGCGTGACACTATGGCGTAAACCGTGGTCGAGCGAAACGGGCTGTTTGTCGGCAATTGTGAGTCCTTGATCCTGACCCGCCTGCATCGGTCGAGCGATCAGCGCCCGAAATCGAACCTCGCGTGCCTGCCCTGCCAAGCCATTGTATTTCATAGCCCGTGAGGCCGCCTGGTTCCCCGCTTCGACCCTCCCTTTAACCCCGTGGTCGAAGGCTGGGCGGACCCTCAATGTAGGAGAGACGTGATGAAAACCCTTACCCTTACCCTTACCCTTGCCGCAGCCTCAATCGGCTTTGCCGGCATCGCCGCCCCCGCCATGGCCGACAACACCGAGAAGAAGACGATCTCGGTCAGCTATGCCGGGCTCGACCTCAACACAATTGAGGGCCAGGAAATGCTTGAGCAGCGCGTGGAAATCGCGGCACGCCGTGTGTGTGACTACAATCGCAAAGAAACCGGCACCCTGATCCGCACTCAAAAACGCGAATGCCTTGCCAAGGCTCGTGCCAGCGCTCGCCAGCAAGTTGCAGCAGTTATCGAAGACCAACGGCGCGGCGGCTGAACCGCGCTTATACATAGCGCTGCGGTTAGCCCCTGCGGTGCTAAGCCTTGGCGGCCTGGATGCACCTAGTCCCTGCGATCCAGGCCGTTTTCTTTTGCTATGAAAATGATAGGTCCTTCTTGTGCCAGCGTCGCGGCCTCAGCGGCCCGCCATCTTCTTGACCTTCGAAAGATAGGTGCGCCCGATCCTGAGCGCTTCTCCATTCATCAACTCAGCAGACCACACACCCAAACCGTCATGCCTCAGGCCGCGAATATTGTCGCGCCGCAGGATGGTGGAGCGGTGGATGCGGATGAACTTGTCTGGATCAAGCCGCGCTTCAAGGCCCGCGATCGTCTGCAAAAGCAGATAGGTGCGCGTATTCTCGCCGCCTTCGCCTCCGGTCCCCTCGGGCGAGGCAACATGCAGGCGAACATAATCGCGTTCCGCATCGATCCGGTGCACCTGGTTCACCGCGATGCGCAGCAGCTCTGAGCGGTGCGGGACCCACAGCTCATCAAGCCATTCGCTCGATTGCGCTGTTCGTTCTCCGCGGCGCGCCAGCGCTCTGGTGATCGCGCGCGAGAGGCGATCGGCGGACACGGGCTTTAGAACGTAGTCAATCGCATCGAGATCAAACGCCTCGACAGCAAAATGATCGTGGGCGGTTACAAAAATGACCGCTGGCGGGGTGTCACCCTCGCCCAGTTGGCGCGCAACACCCAGGCCATCAAGCTCAGGCATGGTCATATCAAGCAGCACAAGATCGGGGGTCAGCTTTTCAGCCAGCCGCAAGGCGGCCGCGCCGTCGCTCGCAGTGCCGACAACCCGGATCGAGTCGAGTTCAGCGCAGATAACCTGAGTACGCTCGACGGCCAGAGGTTCATCGTCGACGATGAGGGTGCTCAAGGGCGCATCTTTATCGGTTTCGGTATCGGCCATAAATCTCGCTTGCTTATTCGGCGCCGAAATCCCTGATCGGCTGACGGGTCAACGGGATGCGCATTTCCGTGACATACCCACCCTCATGTGGGGTGGACGTCAAGACCACATCAGGACCGAATCGCGCTTCCAAACGGTCACGCACATTCGCAAGACCGATGCCAAAGCCATGCTTTACGCCCGCTGGCACGCCCGGACCATCATCGCTGACAGTCACAACCAAGCGATCAAATTCCTCGCGCGCAGCGACCGTCACCGTAACTGTGCGCGAGACAGGAGAGACCGCGTATTTGACCGAGTTTTCCACCAGAGGCTGAAGGATCATGCCCGGCACTCGCGCATCGGCCAATTCATCGGGCAGATCAAAGACGGGCCGCAAACGCTCGGGAAACCGCACCTCCTCAATCTCGAGATACTGGCGCTGCAAATCAAACTCATCGGCAAGGGCAACATCGCTGGTCGGCTCATGAGCAAGGCTATGGCGATAGAAGCGGCTGATCGACTGGATCATGGCTTCGGCGCGCTGGGGCTTGCCAGTCATCACCAGCGCGGAGAGCGAATTGAGCGTGTTGAACAGGAAATGCGGGTTCACCTGATAGCGTAAGCTGCGCAATTCGGCAGCCTTTGCGGCGCTGCGGAATTGCTCTTCACGCCGTTGCGCCGCGCTCGCCTGATAACCAGCGAGAAGCGCAAAATAGAGCGATGCCCATGCCAGAAGCAGGAAATAGCGCCCCAGGGCAATATCGATGATAGACCGCCATCGATCCGCCAATGTCATCGCGGGCCGGATCAAAATGGTTTCCGAAGTCGCCGCGCCCGCCGCTTGCGTCTGGCTGCCGTCGCCGGGCTGAACCGGTACATCGACCAGCAAATTGCCCGCTTCGTCTCTTCTAAGGCCGAGATTGTTCTTCTCGACATAGCGATCTTCCCATTCGATTTGCAATTCCTGGAATACGATCTGGTTGACCTGTCCGATCGCCAGCGCAATCGGCAGGGCAAAAACTATCGCAGCCGAGATCTTTATCCACAAAGGGCGAGTATCAAACAGCCTCAGCAAGAACCACAGGACGACCGTCAGCCCAAGGCCGCTCAGCGTCACGATGCCGCGGCGCCATGCAAGTTCGATCTGCATATCAAACCCGGCGACATAACTGCGCACCGTGATCAGCACGAAATAGGTCGCCCACAAGACAACCATTGAGAACAGAACCGTACGAAACGGCACGCTCATAGCCACATCGGCAGCGCGCCTTGACGGCGCAATGGGTGCTTTGGCTGGGGGCATCATGATCCTTCGCGCATTAGCCCGGTGACTGCTGGTTAGCCAATTGGCTGAGTCAGCGCGTCATCGGACCAAGATGAACGTTAGTCGAATGATAGCGCAGTTCTTGCCTCGATTCATCGAAGAAACACCACGATGCAGCGCGCATTGCACCGGACATGAAAGAAGTGTGGACCGACCTTACGGGTCAGTCGCGCGGCTTAATCATCTCTGCCGGCACAATCCACTCGCCAAATTGCTCATCGGTGAGGAGACCAAGCGCAAGCCCCGCTTCCTTCAGCGTCGTGCCGTCGGCATGGGCTTTCTTGGCAATCTTGGCTGCATTGTCATAGCCGATATGGGGGTTGAGCGCGGTGACCAGCATCAGGCTTTCATTCATCAGCTTGTCGATGCGCTGCGTGTTGGCCTCGATCCCGGTGACGCAATTGTCGGTAAAGCTGACGGCGCTGTCGCTGAGCAGCCGGATCGATTGCAGCACCGAGTAGATCATCACAGGCTTGAACACGTTAAGCTCAAGGTGGCCATGCGAACCCGCGACACTCACGGTGGTGTGATTGCCCATGACTTGCGCGCAGACCATCGTCAGCGCCTCGCACTGGGTCGGGTTGACCTTGCCTGGCATGATCGAGGAGCCCGGCTCGTTCGCCGGCAGCGCAATTTCACCAAGGCCTGAACGCGGGCCGGAGCCCAGCAGGCGGATGTCGTTGGCGATCTTCATGGCTGAAACGGCCACCGAATTGAGCGCGCCCGACAGCTCTACCAGCGCATCATGCGCGGCAAGTGCTTCAAACTTGTTGGGCGCCGTGACGAAGGCGTGACCTGTAGCCTCAGCAACTTTTGCGGCGAATTTTTCGGCAAATCCCGCCTTGGAATTGATGCCCGTGCCCACTGCTGTGCCGCCTTGCGCCAGCTCCAGCACACGCGGCAACGCATTCTCCAGCCGGGCGATGCCGTACTCCACCTGCTTGGCGTAACCCGAAAACTCCTGCCCCAGTGTGAGCGGCGTTGCATCCTGCAAATGTGTGCGGCCAATCTTGACGATATCGGCAAAGGCGCTTGCCTTCGCGTCGAGCGCTGCATGCAGATGCCGAAGCGCAGGGATAAGCTGCTCGATCGTCTCGCTAGCCGCCGCAATGTGCATGGCCGTCGGAAAGGTGTCGTTTGAGCTTTGCCCCATATTGCAGTGATCGTTGGGGTGGACGGGCTCCTTGCCGCCATGCTGGCCAGTGAGGATCTGATTGGCGCGGCTGGCAATCACTTCATTGGCGTTCATGTTGGACTGCGTGCCCGAGCCTGTCTGCCACACAGAAAGCGGGAACTGCGCCGCGAGCGTGCCGTCGATCACCTCGCTCGCCGCCTCGACAATCGCATCGCCAATCTTTGCGTCGAGTACGCCAAGCTCCATATTCGCTTTGGCAGAGCTTTGCTTCTGAATTCCCAGAGCTTTGACCAGAGGCGCGGGCATGGTTTCGACGCCGATTGCAAAATTTGCGAGGCTGCGCTGGGTCTGCGCGCCCCAATGCGCATCGACGGGAACAGCCACTTCGCCCAGCGAATCGGTCTCGATCCGCACTTTTCCGGTTGCACCGAAAATTTCGCCATTATTGATCATGTCACTCATCGAAGATCCCTTTGCGCTGGTCGATTGCCGCCCCTTTGCGAAGCGCGCTCCCATAAGCACCGCGCGCACCGCTCGTCAAAGGCCTTGGCGGTCCGAAATGGCGCGCCTAAGGGAATTTGAAGTGCGCTTTGGCACGCAAAGTCCTGATTGAGTGAAGGTTGACCAACTGTTTTATTATAACAATACAGTTAAAGACGCAGCATGACGGAACCCACAAGAACCGATACAGAGGCGGTCACAATGACCACACAAACGCACATAGACAGCTCCAAGGCTCGCAAGGCCATGATCGACAGCCAGTTGCGCACCAGCGGTGTGAACGAGGAGTTTGCTCTTGCGCGCATGATCGCGGTCCCGCGCGAGGATTTCCTTCCGCAAGACAAAGCGGCGCTCGCTTACATCGATCGCAGTATCCGCGTTGATGGCGGCGCGCTGGCATCGCCGCTCTTTTACGGAAAGGTGCTGCTTGAGGCCGCTCCTGCAGCCGACAATCGCGTTCTGGTGGTTGAAGGCGGGACCTCGTATCTGGCCGCTCTTGTTGAGCCAATGGTGGAGAGCCTCACATCGGTGAGCGCGACTGATGCCACCCATGGCGATCTGGATGGAAGCTATTCGCTGATCATCGTCGATGGTGCGATTGAGCATTTGCCCGAGCCCCTCGCGCAATGTCTTGAAGAGGGCGGGCGAATTGTCTCGGGTCTCGTCCTTCGGGGTGTCACGCGCCTTGCCACAGGCCGCAAAGTTGCAGGGCATTTGTCGCTGCAACCGGTTGAGGATCTTGGCATTCCCGTCCTCCACGCGTTTGATACGCCAAAGAAGTGGTCCTTTGCATGAACTCGCCAAAACGCCTTTGCACCCTCGCTCTTAGCGCTGCGACCCTCGCGCTTGCCGCTGCCAGCCCAGCCCAGGCCGATACGCTGCGCGATGCCCTTGCGGCTGCCTACAACAACAACCCCACACTCCAGGCGGCGCGCGCCAACCAGCGCGCCACGGACGAGGGCGTGCCGATCAGCAAGGCGGATTCGCTCCCATCGCTGGACGGGACAAGCAACCTCACCGAGTTCATCCGCGCCAACTCCAATAACTTCTTCCAACCCGCACGCGTCCTGACCGCTCAGGCCAGTCTGGGCGTGCCGATCTACAATGGTGGCCGGGTCAAGAACGGCATCAAGGCCGCCAAAGAACGGGTTGATGCAGGGCAGGCGGACCTTCGCGGTATCGAAAGCCAGATCTTCAACCAGACCGTGGCAGCCTATCTCGACGTTCTGCGTACCGAAGCGCTTGCTAACCTCGCTTCCAATCAGGTCGATGTGCTGATCGTCAATCTTGAGGCGACGAGCGACCGGTTCGAAATCGGCGATCTCACGCGGACCGATGTCGCGCAATCGCAATCACGCTTGGCAATCGCGCAAGGCGATCTGGAAACCGCCAAGGCCAACCTCGTGTCCGCGCGTGAGACCTATATCCAACTGGTCGGCAAAGCGCCTGGTAAGCTCTCTGCACCGCCACCTTTGCCGGGCTTGCCTGGCTCGGTCGACGATGCGGTTGCCATCGCGCTTAAGAACAACCCTGACCTTATCGCGGCCAAAGAGCGGGTCGAAGCTGCCGGGTTTGACAGCGAAGTCGCGGGCGCCGGGCGGCTTCCGACGCTGTCGGCCTTCGGTACCTACGATTACAACAACACTCTGGGCTCCATACCCGATCAGGTCATCCCCGGCATGAACCCAGGCGATCCAGCCACCGTGATCCCGAGCGACCAGACGGCAACCGGTATCCAGGCTGGCCTCACCTTGCGGATACCGATCTTTCAAGGCGGGCGAACCGCCGCGCAGCAGCGCCAGGCTTTTGCGCGTGAGACCGCGGCGCTCGAACAGGTGATCGAGGCCGAGCGTGCGATTATCCAGCAAACGCGCGCTGCTTACATCAACTGGCAGGCCTCGCTTGCAGTGATTGACAGCTCACGCGTGGCGGTCGCCTCCTCGGAAGTCAGCCTTGAGGGGGTGCGCGCGGAAAACTCGATCGGAAACCGAACCATTCTCGACGTGCTCAACGCGGAGCAGGAATTGGTGTCTTCCAAAGCCCAGCTAGTGACTGCGCGGCGCAACGCTTATGTCGCAGGCTTCTCCTTGCTGGCGGCTATGGGCCGGGCGGAAGCGCGTGACCTCAATCTCGATACTGGCGGGCTCCTCTATGATCCGGTCGTCAATTATGATCGGGTGAAAGGCAAGATCTGGGATTGGGATCGCGATCCTGAACCCGCTCCGAATTCGACAAGAACCGTTGACATTCCAGCCGCTAACGCGACTTATGGCCCCCTCGATATTGAGTGATATACGCGCGTGTCCCGATTCGGGATTCGCGCGGTAACGGGGTAGGCATGGCGCAAAGCAACGAAGCATCGGTCGAAGAAATTCTGGAATCGATCAAGAAAGTCATTGCTCGCGACAATCGCAGCGACGCTTCTGCGGCGCGCCGCCGCCGTGCAATGCCGTCCGAGGCGTCAGAGACTGAACCGGCAAGCGATAACGAAGCCGACGAAGTGCTAGACCTGTCCGAAATGCTGGCAGAAGATGAGTCCGAAAAAGATGGCCCGACCTCAGAAGCGCAGGAAAGCGTGACACCGCTTGTCACAGAGCAAGTGCGCGGCGCCATGCAGGAAAATCTCGCTGCGCTTTCCATGCTGGCCGAACCGGGTGCCAAACCGCAGATCGTGAGATCAGGTGAAACTTCGCTTGAGGGGCTGACCCGGGACCTCCTGCGCCCGATGCTCGCCGAATGGCTCGATAAGAACCTGCCAACCATGGTCGAATCCATGGTTCAGGCCGAAATCGCCCGGATTGTCGGAAAACGTCGCTAGAGGGTTGAGCAGCACCCCGTCCCAGGACGACCCTATTGATACATCATCAGGCTGAGAGTGCCCTCGCATCTGCGCGATATTAGTTGGCGACGAAGTATGGCGACGCTGACGAAGGCGATGCGGTTGAACGGCGCATTTTTGGTGCGCCATTTCCGGAAAATGGAAATGCTGCTGACGTGAAGAAGGCGAAGCTACATGCAACCATCTGATAACGCGGCTTAAGGAACAGGGCCGCGTTAGGGCCCATTGTGGCCAGACGCACCGTAGAACATTGCAAAGGCTCTGGAGGCGCCCAGCGCTCTAAGACCGATTGCCTTCAAATGTGCGATGCTGGACAATTTCATCAGCGGACAGCCGGTGGAAAAATTTCGCCTGACGTCTTCACCTGCGTCCAATGCAGGCAATTGATTTTTAGCGGCCACCGCCGCCAAACAGCTCATCCGCGCTTGGCAATCGGTTATCGACCGCTGCATCGTGCCCCGTCCCGTTGGAGAGGAATGCGAGGCTCATGAGTGAGCCGCCTAGCCCCATGGTCAGAGCGATACCCAGGGCCACTGCAATGAAGAAATGCAACGAAGCCTGCGGGTAGAAGACCCAAAGCCCACCCACCACAAGCAAAATGGTTGCCGCCGTGACACCGGCCAGCAGCCACATGATCTGCCGAAAGCGACTCCACGCGTAAGCGGCGTTCTCAGGATCGTCGAGAGGCGATTTATTGACCATAGCTCGTCAATGGGCGCGCGCAGGCGGCTTGGCAATGGCGTACAATGCACTGGTAGGTGCAAGAGATTCGCCTTTTCTCCCGATCAATGGCACTTTCATCATCCGAAAAAGGGAGTCGAACCATGAACATTGGCACTCTAATCACAGACCGGTCCCCTGCAGAAATTGTATCATGCGATGTCAGCACCTCTGTGTCTGACGCGATTGCAATCCTGGCAAAGCAGCGGATTGGTGCCTTACCGGTCATGCGCAATGGGACAGTCGCCGGGATTATCTCGGAACGCGACATCGTCTATCACCTCGCCAGCGACGGTAGTGAGTGCCTTGAGGGCCCGGTCGAAGCGATCATGACTTCGCCAGCGATCACAGTCGAACCCTCCACCACAGTGGATGAGGCTCTGGCGTTGATGACCCGTCGGCGCTTCCGCCATTTTCCGGTTGTCGAGAACGGGGCGCTGCGGGCGTTTATCTCGATCGGCGATCTGGTGAAGACACGGATCGACGAGGTCGAGAACGAAGCCGAAGCCATGCGAAGCTATATTCAGACGATTTAGGACGCCCTTTTCACTTCAGTCGCTTGAGATTGAACCCGTACAACCCTAAGTTGCGAGTATGTCGCAGATGCTCACTCTCACCCCGGCCGCCGCCAAGCGTGTAGCCGTCATCGCACAAAGGCAGACCAAACCTGCCATTTTGCGGCTTTCGGTCGAGGGGGGCGGCTGCTCAGGATTTCAGTACAAGTTTGAGATGGCCGACAATCCCGACACCGACGATATGGTCAGCGAAACCGATGGTGTTCGTTTGGTTGTCGATCCCATCAGCCTCGATCTGGTTGGTGGCAGCGTAGTCGATTACGTCGAATCGCTGGGCGGAGCAGCCTTCCGCGTCGAAAACCCGAACGCAGCGGCGGGCTGCGGCTGTGGCTCCAGCTTCGGGATTTGAGTTAGACCCCAGGGCGCGTTTCCGGCATGGAAGCCGCCATGAAACTCGCAAGCTTCAACATCAATGGCATCAAGGCGCGCCTGCCCCGGCTCAAAGAGTGGCTTGAAGAAACGCGCCCCAGCATCGCCTGCCTTCAAGAGATCAAGAGCCAGGACGAAGGTTTCCCCGCCGATGAGTTCGAAGCGCTTGGCTATCAGCCGATCTGGCACGGGCAAAAGGCCTTTAACGGCGTCGCAATCCTCGCAGATATAACGGCCGGTTTCACCATCACAGAAGTTCGGCGCGGCTTAGGCATTGATGGGCCCAAAGAGGGGGAGGGTGAGCAAGCGCGCTACCTCGAAGTCGATGTGACACAGGGTGGCGATCATCAGGCAAGGGTGGTCGACATCTATCTACCCAACGGTAACCCGCAACCCGGACCCAAATTCGACTACAAGCTCGCCTGGATGGAAAAGCTGCGCGCACGCATGGCCGCCATTTGGGACGAAGAAGTGCCTTCGGCCGTACTGGGCGACTACAACGTCATCCCCTTCGACGACGACACCTACTCTGTGAAGGCGATGGCCAATGACGCGCTGATGCAACCTGAAAGCCGCGCCGCTTACGCTCGCCTTCTAGCGGACGGGTGGACAGATGCGGTGCGCACTCTCAATCCGCGCGGCGGCGTGTGGACCTATTGGGACTATCAGGCCGGAGCCTGGCAGCGCGACCACGGTTTTCGCATTGATCACGCCCTTTTGACACCCGAACTCGCTGATCGGCTTGTGGCTGTCGGTGTCGATCGTGACCATCGCGGGCGCGAAAAAGCCAGCGATCATGCCCCGGTTTGGGTGGAATTGGCCTGACTTGAACGAAAAAGGCCCGCCTCAACGGCGAGCCTTTCTTGTGCGTTACGCGCGAGTTGCCTCAGCGGTAGAAGATGTGCGTGTCGATCTTAGCCGTGCGCTCTTTGCGGCGGCTCCATTTGGGTCGCACATAGGTGGCGTGGAAATAGACCGCGTCACCAACCTCGGATTCCCAGAGGCCTTCATGCGCAATCTGCGCGATGGCTTTGGCGCGCTGCCAGGCTTCTGAAGAGGTGCGAATGCGCGGCATGTTGCCGTTTTTCACGAAAGAAAACTGGGCGCGCTGGTAGACCACACTGCAATAGCTGGCGGGCCAACGCGCATCTTCGCTGCGATTGACCACAACCTGAGCGACGGCCAGCTGGCCATTAAGAGGCTCACCGCGCGATTCAAAGTAAATTGCACCTGCAAGGCACCGCATTTGATCGGTCATTTCGCCAACCTCAAGCTGCCGCACCAATTCGCGCAGCGAAGAGGGCGTCTCGTTCACGGCATCGCTCTCAAGCGACTGATCGACCGGAATTGAGACAAAAGTCACATCAGACTGCGAGATTTCGCCGGTAGCGCGATCAAGCGCAACGGGAACGACCTCAATCGCTTGATCCGTCGCAGTCTCCACCGATTGCTCAGCGGCACCGCCATCGATGCTATCCTGCGCAAAAGCCTCGGCGCTGTCCGCGCTGGAGAAACCTAAACTGGCGGCTGCGAAAATCGCGACCGCGCTCAAAGAGTAAGTCTGACGACTCATGTAAACACTGTATTCGTGCGGTGAGCGAGCTCCGTCGCAGGCCTCGAACCTGATGCGATTGTTTCGCTGGGTTGTAAGATGGTTCTAAAGTGCCTGCCGGCTGCCCCCCGTCTGCGTGCCAGACAGCCGACCGAATTGCCACACTGCTGGCCTCCGCACTGGAAGCGGGGGCTCAAATAGTTTCAAAAGAAACGAAAGCAAGTTAATTCGGCAAAAGTGCGATGAACCGTTCCGCCTCGTCGATATCCACCTCAACAATCCAGATATCCGGATCTTGGCTGCGTCTGCGCGCGAGATATTTCGACATATCTGATTGTTTTTCAATTGCTTGCATGTTCGATTGAACAAAACCACGTATCCCATCAAGCTGGGGCATTCTTTCGTAAAGTCTCGCATCTTCACCGCGATACATGGTTACGATCAGGATCGTTCCAGCGTCCGGTTCGCCCTTGGCAAGCACCATCGCCGATCCGCCATTGGTCTCGGCAAGGCGTATGAGGCTGGCAACTTCGAGGTGAGCAGGCAGGCGCATAGTGCGAGAGGGATAGGCCGGTGGCCGCGCAGGTGCTAGCCCTGCTCAGAATATCCCGGAAGGCCGGACAAGGCGATGCGCGAGCGCATGAAAGTGCCCGTGCCGCGCCCGATCTCGTCGCCTTCACCATCGATCAGCCGGGATTCCGCAACGAAAACTCGCCTTTTGCCGCTTACCCAGCGGCCCTCGGCAATCACGTCTCCTGCCCTTACTGGCTTGGTGAAGTTCATGTTGAAGCTTGTGGTCAAAAGGAAAAAGTCGGTTGAGAGCGTGTTGGCGGCATAGAAAGCGGCGTCGTCGAGCATCTTGAAGTAGATCGTCCCGTGCGCAGCGCCGGCTGCGTGGAAGACATCTTCAGTGATGGTGAAGTGCAGGCTCGACACACCCTCTCCCGGGATCTCGAGAGTGGATTGGAACTTATTGTTGATTGGCGCCGACGCATAGAGCCGCTCCAGCGCGCGGTGGTGCATGTGGGCACCCGATTTGGCAGCGACGTCGGCCGTATCAGGCGGCATCGCGCAAGAACTGATTGGTGAGGAGTGCGAAAAGCGCTTCGGCGTCATTCGCTTCGAGCAATGCCTGGCGCATAGCCTCATCGCGCAGTAGGCGAGAGATTGCCGCGAGTGCATGAAGGTGGGTTGCGCCTGCATTTTCCGGCGACACAAGTCCAAACACCAGGCTGACCGGCATCGCATCGGCTGCGGCAAAGTCGCACGGCGCGTCGAGTTTGATAAGAACGAGTGAGGGGCGCTTCACTTCAGCGCTGCGGCAGTGAGGAATGGCCACTCCTTGACCAAACCCGGTGCTGCCAAGCGCCTCGCGCTGCTCCAGCCCCTCCAAAATGCTTGATACATCAAGCCCATAGACATCGCTGAAAAGCAAAGACAATTGTGCCAGGACCGCTTGCTTTGAGAGGAGGGCGGCGTTTTCCAAACGCACCAAAGCGACCGCCTCGGGCCGAACCGCGATGTTCACGTCCATTTGATTACGAAATCCCGTATTAACGATCTGAATGCCGCTCTAGCGCAAATAGAGGTCGCGGGTCGAGGTGCGGCACCTCTCTCATGCTTCAGCGGGCAGGGCCTCTATCACGATCCTTGCATGTGATTGTCACAAGAGAACCGGCGAGACCCTAACGCGGCTCAACCCAACCGATCGAACCATCCGGACGGCGATAAACCATATTATGCCTGCCAGTTCCAGCATTTTTGAAAAAGAGTGCAGGCGTATCACGCAAATCCAGCATCATGACTGCATCGGCCACAGTTCCGGTTGGAATGTCCACATAGGTCTCAGCGATCACGGGTGGCGCGTCAATCGTCACCTCTTCTTCAGCCTCTTCAGCAGCAAAAATGGTGTAAGCGGCTTCCTCCTCAGCGCGCACTTGCAGAGCGCGTTCGTGTCGATCCTTGAGACGGCGCTTATAGCGACGCAATTGCTTCTCGATCTTGGCCGCCGCGTTATCGAGGGCAAGGTGAGCATCGTGGGCTTCACCCTGTGACTTGAGAATGGTGCCTTGTGTGACGTGCGTAACGATGTCGCAGCTGAACGCGCCGGCCCCAACTTTGCCGAACGTTACATGGCTTGAAAGCGCACGGTCAAAGTACTTCTCGACAATCGCGCCAAGACGATCAGCGGCGTGTTCTTGCAGAGCGGCGCCGGTTTCCACCTGATGCCCTGAAACCCGGATATCCATGGTCTTTCGCCCTCCATTCTCTGTTATTGCCTAGGCAATGCGCATCATCATTGCCCCGGCTGAAATTCATCGGGTCCAAATCGCCTCTTTGATGCCACCGATAAAGTCGGCATGCCGAGACAACTCTTGCTCGCTTGCAGCATGGGGACGAGGCTCGCGCCGAAGCCTCGCATTCACCTGCCGCTCCTTTGGGCTTGGCGGACTGGCCTGTGTCTGGATGGATGGCTCCAGCTCCGAGGCCAATTCCAGTCCGATTTGCCGGCCGCCAGTCAGTTCCACGTAGACCTGCGCCAGCAATTCAGCGTCAAGCAAGGCGCCGTGTTTGACCCGGTGCGAGCGATCAATGCCATAGCGTGTGCACAGCGCATCAAGCGAGCATTTGGCACCCGGATGCTTCTTGCGCGCAAGCGCAACGGTATCGATCATACGATCAAGGCCGACCGGAGTGCGGCCAATTCGTTCAAGCTCGCTGTTCAGAAAGCCAAAATCGAAGCCCGCATTGTGAGCGATCAACGGCGCATCACCCAGAAACGCGAGCAATTCGTCAGCGTTTTCAGAGAATAGAGGCTTGGTCGACAGAAAGGTGGAGGACAGCCCGTGCACCGCCTCGGCCTCTTCTGGCATGTCGCGCTCAGGATTGTAGTACGCATGAAAGGTTGCGCCTGTGGCCACGCGTCCGATCATTTCCACGCACCCGATTTCCACCATCCGATCGCCGGTTTTGGGATCAAGGCCAGTGGTTTCGGTATCAAAGACAATTTCTCTCATCTCGCGCACTATCCGCCCATTCCCTGGTTGGCGCAAGAGGGGGTCTACAGATCGATCAATCAGGTTCACACCTTCTTCAGACGCTCAATCAATTCCGCCACCTGAGCGCGCGTCTCGACCAAAGTTGTGCCTGTGTCGATGATGTGATGGGCCCGCTCGCGTTTTTCAGCATCAGGGGTTTGCAGGCCCAGAATATGCTCGAATTTCTCCACCGTCATGCCGGAGCGCGCGAGCACCCTTTCACGTTGCACGTCAGCCGGGGCTGAAACGACGACGATGGTGTCTACGGATGCGTGGCCGCTGCCCTCAAACAGAAGCGGGATATCAAAAACCAGCATCGCTTCAGAGGTGTTGCGCGTCAGGAAATCGCCGCGCTTTCGCCCCACAGCCGGGTGGACGATCGCCTCTAATTGCGCGAGTTTTTCAGAATCGCCAAAGACGAGCTTGCCCAAGGCCTCTCGGTCAACGCCATTTGCATTGGTTGAGCCGGGAAAGGCCGCTTCGATTGCGGGTAGGAGCTCTCCTTGCGGCCCCTGCATCGCGCGCACTTCGGCATCGGCATCAAACACAGGTACACCCGCTTCTGCGAACATGGCCGCGACGGTCGACTTTCCCATGCCGATAGAGCCCGTGAGGCCGATGATGAGCGGGCGGCCAGACGCATCTGTCATGCGAGCAGCCTTTCACGCAGCTGCGCATCATGTTCGCGCGGGGCAGGGGCGCCGAAGAATTTTTCAAATGCGATCGCTGCTTGCCCGATCAGCATGTTGAGACCGTCCAAGGTTTCAAAACCAGCCGCGCGTGCAGATTTCAGGAATTGGGTTTCAACAGGGCTTGTGACAATGTCATAAACGATAGCGCCGGGCGGGGCGTGACTCCAGTCGAACTTGAGGGGAGGTTGGCCCTTCATGCCGAGGGGGGAGGCGTTGACTATCAGATCGAGGCAACCCTCACGATCATCGAAGGCGAAGTCGGTAGGTTTTACGAAGTGTGCGAGATCAACGGCGTGATGCTCGCCTTTTGGTGCCAACTCGTCGAGCATAGCGCGTGCCTTTTCCGGATTTCGCCCCGCTAAAACGAGGGTGAACCCTTCATCATATAGCGCGGTTACAATGGCACGCGCCGCACCGCCCGTCCCCAGAATGCGCGCCATGCGAAAATAGTGCTGCTTGGCGAGTTCCTCCCGCAGAGGTTCGAGAAACCCCGCTGCATCGGTGTTGTAGCCGGCAAGGTTGTAACCCTCGCGAACAATGGTGTTGACTGCACCGATACGCGCAGCAACTGGATCAACGGTGTTGAGCACCGGGATAACCGCTTTTTTATGCGGCATGGTCACATTGCAACCAACCCATTCTGCATCAATTAGTGCTGACGGAAAATAGGCTTCGACGGCGGCGGGATCATTCTCAACCAGCCAAGCCTGATAGTCTCCGTCCATTCCGAGCTTTTCGAGCCAGAAGCCATGAATCACCGGAGATTTGGACTGCGCAATTGGATCGCCGATCACATGTGCAAAGGGACGCTGGCTCATGCGATCAGCAAGCCTTCTTCGCGCAGTGCCTCCAGCACGCCGAGCAGGGGCATCCCAAGGATCGTGAACTGGTCGCCCTCAATGCGCTCAAACAGCTGAACGCCCATCGCCTCGATCCGGAACACGCCTACAGTGAAGCCAACCTTCGGCCATTCAGCGTCAAGATAGTGCTCTATGAACGCGTCTGAGAGCTCGCGGACATGCAGCAGGGCCTGCGAAGGGGCGCTCCAAACACAGGTGTCGCCGCGCACCAAGGCTGCTGCGCTATGCAATTCGAGTGGCCTTCCTGAGAAGAAGCGCATGTGTTCAAAGGCATTTTCGCGGCTGGTGGGCTTGTCGAAGCGCTGGCTATCGACAACGACCAGCGAGTCGCTGCCCAGAACCAGCCGGTGAGGATGAAGAGCAGCGATGGCAGCGGCCTTGGCGAGGCTCAACGCCTCGGCGATTTCAGGGGGGGTAGCACCGGCAAGGCCCTCCTCGATAGCGCGTTCGTCAATATCTGCCGGGATCGCTTCATATCCGACCCCCGCTGCATCCAGCATGGCGCGGCGCGAAGCGGACTTGGACGCAAGGATCAGTTTGGGCGCGCTCATATCGGTTTCGCCACTCCGTCTTCGGCCAGCTTTTGCGGGCGTCGGCGATCCTGGACAAGCCGAATAATCGCTGCCGCGCTTTCCTCAATCGACCGACGGGTCACGTCAATCACCGGCCAACCATTGTCGGCAAACATCCGGCGCGCATACAGAAGCTCCTCCTTCACCTTCTCGTTGTCGACATAGGATGTCTCCGTGCCCTCGTTGAGCGAAAGGAGGCGGTTGCGGCGGATCTGGACGAGGCGCTCTGGCGCGGTGGTGAGACCAATTACGAGCGGGTTGCGCAAACCGAACAATTCCTTGGGCGGAGGGCTCTCAATCACGATCGGAATATTGGCGACCTTATAGCCACGATTAGCGAGGTAGATGCTGGTCGGGGTCTTTGAACTGCGCGAGACACCGGCAAGGACAATGTCAGCCTGTTCCCAATCTTCATAGCTTACACCATCGTCATGCGCGATTGTGTATTGGATGGCGTCGACGCGTTTGAAGTAGTCTGCATCCATCGTGTGCTGTCGCCCGGGACGCCCATGCGCTTCCTGGCCAAGCTGGGCTTCCAGAGCGGCTGTCACCTGATCAAGCACAGGCACAGCCGGCAAACCAAGTTGACGGCAATGCTCCTCAAGCCGCTTGCGCGTTTCGGGATTAACCAGAGTGTAGAGGACAAGGCCCGGTTTCTCAGCCAGGTCGGTCACGATGCGATCAAGGTGCTGGCGAGATCGGACCATTGGCCAGAAATATCGGCTGACGCTGGGATCATCGAACTGGGCAAGCGCGGCTTTCGCTATCATTTCAAGCGTTTCGCCGGTGGAATCGGAAACGAGATGAAGGTTGAGCCGGTTCATACGATTCGTCGATGTGCCTTCGTCGCTCTTTGGAGTCCCTCTGTGGAGTCCCCCTGTGGAGTCGCCCTGTGGAAACGCCCGCGCATAAACCACGGGATAGGTCCGGCGACAAGCTGAGGAGGAGAAATCCCCGAATATGGCCTCAGATTTGAAGGCCCCTTTCTCGACATAAGCGCGGCGCTTTGCACAGCCTGACAAGAGCGTGGACACAAAGCGATTGACTCTGAAAAAGCGCCGAGTCGGCCCTGTGGACAAGGGGTGTTCACAAACTGAGAAATCGGGCAAAGGCGCGCTGTTCCCGCTTTCCACAGGGCCAACAGATTCCATCAACTCTTTATAAATATCATTTATTTGTTCTAAGGATCGTACATGCCCGGCCCTCTGCTCGACACCTTGAAGGGTGTGAAACAACCTGTCGCTCCGATCTGGCTGATGCGTCAGGCCGGACGCTATCTTCCCGAATATCGTGAGCTGCGTGCAGAGAAGGGTGGCTTCCTCGAGCTTGTGTACGATAGCGAAGCAGCAGCGGAGATCACGGTTCAGCCACTTCGTCGTTTTGGTTTTGACGGGGCGATCCTTTTTTCCGACATCCTGATCGTGCCGCACGCTATGGGTCAGGGTCTTGAGTTTCTGGCGGGCGAGGGACCCAAGTTAAGTCCCACACTGCTTGAGGTTGAGCTCGACAGTTTTGAGGCAGCGTTTGAACGGTTTGAGCCTGTCTATGAGACGGTTCGCCGCACGCGAGCGATGATTTCTGATCGGGTGACCATGCTCGGGTTTGCAGGCTCGCCCTGGACTGTCGCAACCTACATGATCGCTGGCGAAGGGTCGAAAGATCAGGGTCCCGCACGGCTTCTGGCCTATCGCGACCCGGCACATATGCAGGCTATTTGTGATGCAATCGCTGACGTTTCGATCACCTATCTGCGCGGACAAATCGATGCAGGTGCGGAAGCGGTCCAGCTTTTCGATAGCTGGTCGGGCAGTCTGGCTCCGGACGAGTTTGAGCGCTGGGTTGTCGGCCCAAACGCCAAGATCACCGCAGCGATCAAGCAATCGCATCCAGACACACCTGTGATCGGCTTTCCGAAGGGAGCAGGCGCAAAGCTTCCAGCCTATGCGCGCGAGACTGGCGTCGATGCGGTTGGCTTGGACGAAACGCTCGACCCCGCTTGGGCGCATGCTTCGCTTCCCGAAGGCATGCCGGTTCAGGGCAATCTTGATCCGCTGCTTGTGGAGGCGGGTGGCCCGGCTCTCCCGGCGCGTTGCAAGGCGATCCTCGATGCGTTTGAGGACAGACCGCATGTCTTTAACCTCGGACATGGCATCGGCCAGTTTACGCCGATTGACCATGTTGAAGAATTGCTCACGGCGGTTCGGGGCTGATTGACGTGAAAGATGCGCTGTTGACGATCTATCCGTGGCTTACGGCGGGGCATGTCATCTTCATCGTCTTCTGGATGGCAGGCCTTTTCATGATGCCGCGCCAGTGCATTTACATGCTCGATGCCGCTTCGGGTTCAGCCGAGGAAGCCAAATGGGCGCATCGAATGGGTCTTTTGCGCAAGATTATCCTTACACCAAGCCTGATTATCGTCTGGGTTTTGGGTTTAACGCAGGCCTGGGCGATGGAGATGTTCTCTCAGGGATGGCTGCACATCAAGTTGACGCTTGTTTTATTGCTGAGCGGCTATCACGGATGGCTGGTCGCTCAGACGAAAAAGATGGCGCGCGGCGAGAGGCCATTGAGCGACAAAGCACTGAGATTGGTGGGCGAAGTCCCCGGGATCCTGCTCATCCTGATTATTGTCACGCTGTATATTGGCCGCCTCTACCTCGTTTGAGAGCACTCGGTTGACCTTTGGTGCGCAAAGATGGATTGACCGCGGGCCTATCGGCTCGTATTTCAACCGCAACCGGTTAAGGCATGTGCGATCCGCGCGCGGCCTGTCTGCTTTCTCCAAGCCCAGCTTTGTTCGCTTTCTTGCAGCAAGGCGCCTCGTCCAAAGAGGTACTGACTGCCGGCTTCTCCTTTGGCGTTCCAGTGTGGACGCGTTCATCTGGACTATAAAATCCCATGCATCTTAAAGAGTTAAAACAAAAGGCCCCCGCTGATCTCGTCAAGATGGCCGAAGAGCTTGGTGTTGAGGGCGCATCGACCATGCGCCGGCAGGATCTGCTCTTCAGCATTCTTCGCGAACTTGCTGAGGATGAGGAATACGAAGAAAAGATCATGGGGATCGGCACGATCGAAGTTCTCCAGGATGGCTTTGGTTTCCTGCGCTCGCCAGAGGCAAATTATCTTGCCGGTCCGGACGATATCTATGTGTCGCCCAACCAGATCCGCAAATGGGGTTTGCGCACTGGCGATACCGTTGAAGGTGAGATCCGCGCTCCCAAGGATGGAGAGCGCTATTTCGCTTTGACGAGCTTGAGTACGGTGAACTTTGAAGATCCCGATGCGGTTCGTCTGCGCACCAATTTCGATAACCTGACGCCGCTCTATCCCGACCAGAAGCTCTCGCTTGATACGCTTGACCCGACGGTCAAAGACAAGTCGGCGCGGGTGATCGACATTGTCTCGCCGCAGGGTAAGGGGCAGCGTGCTCTGATCGTCGCGCCTCCGCGCACCGGTAAGACGGTTCTGCTTCAGAATATCGCGAAAGCGATTACGGACAACCATCCTGAGGTCTTTCTGCTGGTTCTGCTCGTTGATGAGCGGCCTGAGGAAGTCACCGATATGCAGCGCAGCGTGAAGGGCGAGGTGATCTCCTCGACCTTTGACGAACCGGCGAACCGTCACGTTCAAGTTGCTGAAATGGTTATCGAAAAAGCCAAGCGCTTGGTTGAGCACAAGAATGATGTGGTCATCCTGCTCGACTCGATTACCCGCCTTGGACGCGCCTACAATACAGTGGTGCCGAGCTCGGGTAAGGTTCTCACCGGGGGTGTGGATGCTAACGCTCTGCAACGGCCGAAGCGTTTCTTTGGTGCTGCGCGCAACATTGAGGAAGGTGGTTCGCTTTCCATCATTGCCACCGCGCTGATCGATACCGGCAGCCGGATGGACGAGGTGATCTTCGAAGAGTTCAAAGGCACCGGTAACTCGGAAATCGTGCTTGATCGCAAGGTCTCGGACAAGCGGATCTTCCCCGCGCTCGATGTCGGCAAATCGGGGACGCGCAAGGAAGAATTGCTGGTTGAGAAGGACAAACTTTCGAAAATGTGGGTTCTTCGCCGCATCCTGATGCAAATGGGCACCGTAGATGCGATGGAGTTTCTTCTTGATAAGATGAAGGATTCCAAGACCAACGAAGATTTCTTCGATACGATGAACCAGTAAGCGGGATCTGAGGGGAGGGCCCGCAAGCCGTGATAAGCCAATATCTTTACATCAGCACCGCGCCCAGCCTGTCGCGTGAAGACGTGGACGCGATCCTTGCGTCGAGCCAGCGCTATAATCCGGCACGCGGCGTGACGGGCCTCTTGCTCTATAATGGGCGCAACTTTCTGCAATTGCTCGAAGGCGAGGAATCCGAGCTCGTTTCGCTGATGATGCGTATCAGCCATGATCCGCGGCATACGGGCATTTCCATGATTGACCGCAAGACCGCGGAAACGCGCGCCTGCCCGGACTGGGCCATGCGCCGGGTAATGATCGCTCAGAGCGTGGACAAGCGCCGAGAGGCACTAGAAGCTGATCTTCCCGCGAGCCTTGATCCGCAAACGCGAAAGATCATCACCAATTTTGTAGTCCTGAACTAACAGCCCAGCGCTTTTGTGTGGCTAGCTTACGGTGTCGAAGGGCCACCAGCCATTGCGCAGGTCGTTTCTGGGGTGCATCTGGTGATAGGTCCGGAACGGTAGAAGCGAGAGGGCTATGAAGATCACCATCGAAGTCGATTGCACACCGGAAGAAGCGCGCAGCTTCATGGGTCTTCCAGATGTCAGCCAGGCCAACTCGCTTTATGTCGAGACCGTATCGAAGGCGATGAAAGGCGCAGCTGACCCTACCCAACTTCGCGAATATGCCGAAAGTCTGGCTCCGATGGGTCAGGTGGGCCTCAAGCTGTTTCAGAGCTTTGTGGAAGGCGGCATGCGGACCGCTGCCTCCTCCACGACGAAAAAGAAGTCGGACGATAGTTAGATCTGACGTCTGATCGCATCGTTGGTTTAGCGATAATGCACGAAGTCGGAAAATTGCGCGATACGATTGTCGCGCTCTCCAGTGGAGCACCTCCAGCGGCTATTGGTGTTGTTCGCGTTAGTGGACCGCTTGCGCATGATGCTTTGCAAACACTGGCAGCGCGCATTCCAGAACCGCGCCGGGCAAGTGTCGCGCTCTTGAGGGACGGCACAGGCGATATTCTTGATGAAGCCCTGATCCTCTGGTTCCCGGGCACTCGATCAGCGACGGGAGAGGATCTGGTTGAGTTTCATTGCCATGGTGGCCGTGCAGTTGTGGAGGCGATTCAGCGCGAACTTACAGCGATCTCCGGCGTGCGCGCGGCGCAGCCAGGGGAGTTTACTCGGCGCGCCTTTGCAAATGGCCGCATCGATCTGGCTGAGGCAGAAGGTCTGGGTGATTTGCTCGCAGCCGAAACCGAGATGCAGCGCGCTTCGGCGATAGCGAACGCGCAAGGTGCTGTTTCGAGCAAGGTCGCACAGTGGCGCGACGAGGTTTTGCGGCTTAGCGCGTTGGTCGAGGCGGCTCTTGATTTCTCGGATGAGGGTGATGTTGACGATTTGCCTGAGAGTTTCTCAAGGAACATGCGGGCTTTTCGAGAAGATCTTAGTTCCTGGCTTGAGCGCCCGAGGTCAGAGAAATTGGGAGAGGGTTTCCGAGTAGCCTTGGCAGGCCCACCTAACGCTGGAAAGTCGACACTTTTCAATGCTTTGGTTGAGAGTGAGGCGGCGATTACATCGCCCACAGCCGGTACGACGCGCGATGCGATAGAGCGCCGGGTCGCGATATCTGGCGTTCCGTTCAGCTTCGTTGATACAGCTGGACTGCGCGATGCAAGCGACGATACAATCGAGATGATCGGGATTGACCGGGCAAGGGCTGAGATTGACCGGGCGGATCTGGTGCTTTGGCTCGGTGATGAGGGCGAGGGACCGGATGGCGCATGGGAAGTGGCCGCTCGCAGCGATGCGCCTGACTTTCGACCCAAGAAGCCGGGCGCTCACACGCTGTCGGCTCTCACTGCTGAGGGATTGAGTGATTTGAAGCATGCGCTTGTGAAAGTGGCTTATGGGGCACTGCCCAAGCCTGGTGAGGCGGCCTTGAATGCGCGCCAGCACGCTGTTTTGAGCGAGGCTCGCGAGGCGCTGGCCGGTGCTGCACAGATGCGCGATCCACTGCTGGTGGCAGAGGAGTTGCGCCGGGTTCGGCTCGCGTTTGACCGTGTGCTCGGAAAAACAACCACAGAAGATATGCTGGATGCGCTGTTCGGGCGGTTTTGCATCGGAAAGTAGGCGCTTCGCTTCCGAGCTGTTTCACGTGAAACACCTTTGACCTATTGACCTTTGACCCATTGGTCCTTGATCACTATCTGAGGCGCCATGCACGAGTATGATGTCCTGGTTGTCGGTGGTGGGCACGCTGGCGTGGAGGCGGCTTGCGGTGCTGTACGCATGGGAGCGCATACGGCTCTCGTCAGCTTTGACCTCGCTGCGATCGGCGCGTTGAGTTGCAATCCCGCAATTGGTGGGCTGGGCAAGGGACATCTTGTCCGCGAAGTCGACGCGCTCGACGGTGTTCTGGGGCGGGCGGCGGACGCGGGTGCCATTCATTACCGCATGCTCAACCGGTCCAAGGGCAGCGCGGTCTGGGGCCCGCGTGTTCAAGCCGATCGACGCCTGTTCAGGGCCGAGGTTCAGCGGATTGTCGGCTCGCAGGAAAACCTGTCGCTGATTGAGGGGGAGGCCGCTGGTCTGATCTTCAAAGGGGGCAGGGTTGCCGGGCTCGAGCTTGCAGACGGGATACGTATTGAAGCGCCGCGCGTCATTTTGTGCACCGGCACCTTTCTGGGTGGCGTGTTGTTCCGAGGCGAAGAACGCATTGAGGGCGGGCGCATAGGCGAGAACGCCGCAACCCGCATGGCTCAGCAGCTTCGCAGTGCAGATTTGCCGATGGCGCGCCTCAAAACAGGCACACCGCCGCGCATTGATGGGCGCACAATCGATTGGGCTGCGCTGCCCGAACAGCATTCGGATGCGGATGAGTGGACGATGTCAGCGCTGACGTCACGACGCCGCAACCCGCAAGTCTTCTGCGCGATCACTCGGACCACGATGGCGTCGCACGACGTGATCAGGGCCAATCTTGATCGTTCTCCGCTGTTTTCAGGGGCGATTGATGCTGCGGGGCCTCGCTATTGCCCCTCGATCGAAGACAAGATTCATCGATTTGGTGATCGTGACGGCCATCAGGTCTTTCTTGAGCCCGAAGGCCTCGATACGCACCTCGTCTACCCCAACGGTATCAGCACCTCGCTTCCTGTCGATGTGCAGGATGTGATGGTGCGCTCGATGCCGGGTTTGGCTGAGGCGCGCATCGTCGAGCCGGGATATGCCGTCGAGTACGATCACATTGACCCACGCGCGCTCACTCCCGATCTCCAGCTGCGCGCGATCCCCGGTCTTTATTGCGCTGGCCAGATCAATGGTACGACGGGATATGAAGAAGCCGCAGCTCAAGGGTTGGTGGCGGGCCTCGCTGCGGCAGGTGATGCTTTGGGTAAAGCACCGCCGGCTCTTGATCGTGCAAATTCTTATATCGCGGTGATGGTGGATGATCTTACCCTGCAAGGGGTATCGGAGCCTTACCGCATGCTAACATCGCGCGCGGAATATCGGTTGCGCCTGCGGGCAAACAACGTGTCGTCGCGCCTTACAGGCCTCGGTTTGGAGGCAGGGTGCATTGGGGATGAACGGCGGAATTGGTACGAAGCTCGAGAAGAGCGCCGCGAGCAGTTTACCGATGTGTTCGACCGCGAAATCTCGGCCAAGGATCTGTCGGAGCAAGGCCTCAATGTCCGCCGCGACACCGGGGTTAAGCGCATAGCAGACTGGCTGCGCCACGATGGCGTGGATTTGGCGGCGCTGGGTCCATGGGTGGGCGAGGACCTCGACAGCGACCGGGCTCTGGCCCAGGAAATGGCTGAGGATGAAGTCTACGCGCCTTATCTTGCCCGGCAGGAGGCCGAGCTTCAGGATCTGCGCGCGAGCGAAAATCTGGCCTTGGCCGACGGTTTTCCGTACGCGCAAATCCCCGGACTTTCGAATGAGATGGTGGAACGCCTCACGGCCGCTTCACCCCCAACGCTGGCGGCAGCGGGCAGGGTGCCCGGGGTAACGCCTGCCGCCCTAGCAGCGCTGCTGGTTCACGCGCGGCGTATGGAAGCCGCAAGTGCAGAGGGTTCACAGCAAGCGGCATGAGTGAGGACGCCTGGACTTGGCCGGAAGTGCTGACAGACGAAGAGAGCGCTCGGTCCTATGTTGCCCACTGGGCTGATCAAGTGGGGATTGACAGGCTGGAGCTGTTTTTCAGCCTTCTTCTCGAAGAAAACCAGCGGCAGAATCTGATCAGCAAACCTTCAGAGGCTGCACTTTGGCAGCGGCACTTCGCCGACAGCGCGCAGCTTTTGCGCTTTGTTCCACGTGAAACACTCGTTGCTTCACCTGGCGCTGTCTGGCTTGACCTGGGCACGGGGGCGGGCTTTCCGGGTATTGTCCTCGCTGCACTTCTACCAGAAACCTCGTTCGTATTGGTTGAATCGCGCGGGCGCCGTGTTGATTTTTTGCAGCGCTGCATCACCGAGCTTAATCTCAAACGATGTGTGGTCAGGGGGGAGAGGCTTGAGCGGGTTGAGCCGTTTGATGCGGCGTTCATTACTGCACGGGCATTTGCTCCTTTGGAAAAACTTCTCCGCTTATCCGCACCCTTCTCCACAAAGGCTACGCGCTACCTATTGCCGAAGGGGCGTTCGGCAGCGCACGAATTGAGGGTACAATCAAAGACGATTCGGACCATGTTTCACGTGGAACACTCATTGACCGATGGCGAAGCAGGCATCATTCTAAGCCGCTAAGTGTCGTGATCAGAGCCTGATCTGCCCAAATTAAGGGTGAATTGTGGGCCTCAAAGGGAAAATGGCTATGCTGACAATCGCTATCGCCAACCAAAAGGGTGGGGTGGGCAAGACCACAACCGCAATCAACGTAGCCACCGCGATGGCTGCGACTGGCTGGCGTACGCTTCTCATCGATCTGGATCCGCAGGGAAACGCCTCGACCGGGTTGGGTGTCGCTGCTGAAGATCGCGCAATGTCCAGCTATGATCTTTTGGTTGATGAGCGTCCGCTGACCGAAACCATCGCTCGGACAAGTATCCCTGGCCTCGACATCGTCCCTGCCACGGTAGACCTCAGTGGTGCTGAGGTTGAGCTTGTGTCGGCTGAAGAGCGCACGGCCCGTCTTCGCCACGCGCTCCAGGCCCATTCCGGCCATGATCTATGCTTTATCGATTGTCCGCCTTCGCTTGGTCTACTGACGCTCAACGCGCTTTGTGCAGCCGATACGCTGCTAGTCCCGCTTCAATGCGAGTTTTTCGCTCTGGAGGGGCTGAGCCAGCTCTTGCAGACCGTCGAGCTTGTCCAGCAGCGTTTCAACCCCTCGCTAGACATAATTGGTGTAGCGCTGACCATGTTTGATCGGCGCAATCGCCTGACGGATCAGGTTTCAGACGACGTGCGCGAATGCCTCGGAAAGCTGGTTTTCGAAACGGTCATTCCGCGCAATGTCCGTCTTTCGGAGGCGCCTAGCCACGGTGTGCCCGCATTGGTTTATGACCATGGCTGTAGTGGGAGCCGGGCGTACATCGCACTCGCGCGAGAGCTCATTGGGCGTCTCCCCCCTGAAAGGCAAGCGGCATGAGCAAGAACCACGAACCCATCCGTTTTTCCGTCCCGCAGCGTCCTGCGGCCGATCGCAAGGGCAAGAAGAAGCTTGGTAAAGGCTTGGGCGCTCTGATGGGCGAAACCAAGCGTGAAGAACCACTTGTCCAAAGCGACGGAGCCTCTGGCTCTTCACTGGCAGCGCAAAGCGAGCCGGGAGGCGCGAATTCTCCGCTGAAATCGCTTAGCATAGCTTCGATTGAGCCATTGCCAGGTAACCCGCGCAAGCATTTTGACGAAGCGGCGCTGGAGGAACTCGCGGCGTCTATCGCTACACGCGGCGTGATCCAGCCCATTATTGTTCGCCCGAAAGGTGCGGGCCGCTACCAGCTTGTGGCAGGGGAGCGTCGCTGGCGTGCCGCTCAAAAGGCGCGTTTGCATGAAATTCCTGCGCTTGTGCGCGAGCTCAGTGAGCGCGAGGTTATGGCTCTGGCGCTGATCGAGAACCTCCAGCGCGAAGACCTCAACCCTGTCGAAGAAGCGCGGGCTTATCAAAGGCTTGCCGATGATGAAGGCATGACGCAGGCCGAAATTGCGCGTATGGTTGAAAGGTCGCGCAGCCATGTCGCCAATATCCAGCGTTTGCTTGGCTTGCCAGGTGCCGTTCTTGACTTGGTTGAAGCAGGCAAGCTCTCAATGGGGCACGCCCGCGCGCTGATCGGCCAAGACAATGCTGCAAAGCTGGCGCAAACCGCCGTCAACGACAATCTCTCCGTGCGCGAGATAGAAAAGCTGGTGCGCAAGCTGGCGAAGCAGGTCTCTGGCGATGGTAGCTCCACGGGTAGCTCCACGGGACAGCAGGCAACCAAACCCGCCGGCAATGCCGATATCGAAGCTGTTCAGAGCCACCTGGAGGAGTTTCTGGGTCTTCCGGTGCGGATCAAGGCGGATGTGGACCCGCGCTCAGGCCAGGTCACGATCCGCTACAAGACGCTCGATCAGCTTGATCTGATTTGCCAGCGGCTGACGGGCGGAGAGATCTAGGCGTCCGCGTTTGAATTACGAAATCAGCGAAAGTCTTCGCCCAGCAGTGCCATCTGCGCCTTTAGCCCTAACTGGTTGATATTCTGAATTTCTATGCCGGGGTGAGCGTTGACTTCGATGATCAGTGGCCCTTCGTTGACGTCAAGGACAATGTCCGACCCGCTGTAACCAAGGCCAATGGCGGGGCCGCACATGCTGGCAAGCTCCAGAACACGCTCCCAGCCAGGAATTTCAAAACCTATCAGGTTGATGCCGGTGTCAGGGTGGTGGGTGATTTCCTTTCCCTTCACCAGAGCGCGCATGATGCGACCGGTATCGAGCGACACGCCAGCACCGATGGCGCGTTGGTGCAAGTTTGCCTTTCCGTCCGACTCGTTCGTCGGCAGGCGCACCATCGCCATCAGCGGCTCATCGTGAAGACAGATCACTCGCAGATCGGGCAATCCTTCAGGAACAAGATCAGCCAACTCTGGGTCAGCAATGATCAGCGGTTCGATGAGCGCAGCATCTTCGCTGGCTGAATCGCCCGAAAAGCCCCCCTCAACGATCCGCTGGATATGGTGGGTGACATCCTCCACGGTCAGAGGAGCACCCGACCCTTTGAACCAGGTGTCCCCTTCACGGCGCACCGCGAGCAGAATTCCGTCCCCCTGCGATCCGCGCGCAGGTTTGATAGCCCAGGCATCTGGCATATCGCGCGCGGGGTTGAACGACATGAGCGATTGGTAATCATCGATAACGGCAATTGTCCCTGTGCAGGCAATCCCAGCGGCCTCCAAAGCCACTTTTGCCGCCACCTTATCCCTTGCCCGCTCAATCGCGATGCGCGGATTGTATTTGGCGATGAGCGCGTTGCGCAGATTGATCCCGAGGATCTCTTCCATCGGGTTTTGGGGCATACCGATAGTATGCGGTTGCACCGGCTTAGCTCTGAATTTTTTGGCAAAATCGAAAAACACCTCAGACATCCTCTTCTGAGCGAATGATCCAGGCGTTGTGGATCGGGGGTTTGCCAGATGCGCCTAAGCGAGGCGCAAACTGCGCCTCGCTGTTGGGTTCGACATCAGCTTCAGCAATGTCCCTTGGCTGAGGGACCCGGCGTCGGCGATTGGGTTTGAGGTCTTCGGCGGATGCGATCACCCAAATGCCGTCGAGCGGTGGCGGCTCGGTAATCTCAGGCTTTTCGCTGAGTTCAGGCTCAAGGTCGAGCTCGTATTGGGCAGGATTGTCCTTACTGCGCGCAATGCGCCTCCGCTCAAGCCAGACCGGCGCGAAACGGCCGATCTCCGTAAGGCGCAGGCCCCGATATCGCCCAAGGATGGCAATGGCGATACCGGTTAGTGCGGGCATGAGCAGAGGCGACGCTTCGATCATCGACAGCGCCAAGTTGGAAACCATGACAAACTGGATGACGATCGAAATCATGAATGTGTTGAAGGCAAGGCGAGCGGCTTCGTAGGGGCCGTCTTTCTCCCACTGACGCCACCAGCGCTCGACAACCAGTGCGCAGACAACGACAGGGAAGGCGTCCACCTGAAGCTTGGTATCGAGCGTCATCTGCAGAGCGACAAGAACCAGCACAATCAATGAGATAAGAACGCCGAGAAAGCCAACACGCGTCATGCGCAGCCTCAACAGAGCTGGCGCCACGATCATTCCGACGAGGACCGATGCGCCGAGCACGATCGGGCCCATGATCGGGCCGATCTGAAGGAAGGCGAGCGCGACAAGCATAGGGGTGAACAGGCCGAACGCCTTCAACCCGATGAAACTGCGCGCCAGAACGACCAGAAACGCACCCATAGGCAAGACCATGAGCAGATTGCTGGGCTTCAGCCCCCAGATCGCTTCGGATGTCGCCTGTCCGCCGAATGAGGAGGGCAGGGCGAAGAAGCTGCCCGTGTTCATGAGACCGAGCAACACCAGGAGCAGCAGCAGCAAGCCTACGCCCAGCCCGATAAAGAAGGGACGCTTGACCTGCGGTGTCGCCCGCTCGCGTATTCTCTTCAGTGTAAAGACGAGGTTAGAAAACATATCCAACCGAGAATGTCAGCCGGTAGCCTTCTCTGTCCCGCAGAAGCAAATTGCTGTTGGAAAATATATATTTAGCTTCGGCTTCGACCCTAAGTTTGCCAGGCCACCAGTGAAGCTCAACCTCGGGGACAACCAGACGCTCTTCGCGCCGTTCCCCGTCTTCGGTCAGTCGGCCATCAAAGATTGTCTTAAGGTACTGAATGGCAGGCCGGACCCGCAGATCGCGCGTGATCGGCTGCGTGTAGGATGCGCGGGCTGATTGGCGCTAAAAGCCACGGCGCGGGTCATCGGATTCAATCGACTCCGCCCGGAGATCAAAGTTTATGTAGTTGTAGCGTCCCAACCGGTGGCGGTATTGCACATCCACGCGTGGGCCTTCCCCGGTGGTTTGCCCGCCCGTGCCCTGATCATACTCCCGGTCTCGCCATGTTCCGCGCACCCGCACTCGGTGCGCGCGTTCGGGCTCGTAGGTGACCTGAACCGAGCCCTGAATTTCGTCGGTGTCGATCGATTCCGCGGTGACAAGATCGTCATAATACCGCGCGCGGACCTGCACCTCCCAATCGTCGCCCAGCTCCTGATCGAATTGCGCTGTTATCCGATCCCGGCTGATATCCGAGCGGTCATCGTCGAGGAAGACGACCTCAATCCGGTCCACTTCAAGCCGAAAGCGGGTGTCATCGTCTTCAAAATTGAAACCAGCCTGCCCGCGGACGGTGAATGCATCGCCGTTAACGACAATCTGCTCTTCGCGCGTGGCTGTTTCTGCACTGATCGCGCCGAGTTCGACGCGCGCCGTGGGCTTGAGCTCCCAACCGTCAAGATCTTTGGCGAGATCTTGGTCTAGGCCTTGGGCCATCGCGACTTGTGAAAAGCCCGAAATGCCCCAAAAAACCAACGCCGCAGCCGCCCCTGTACGCCGCAGAAGGAGATCAACAAATTGTGCCATCTCCGTCTGAATACGGAGGATAGATTTACAAATTCCTTACCTTACCCATAAACCATAAGGGCATCGGTTAGAGTAATCGTCTGAGCACCGGCCAAAGTTGCGCTGCGCGACTTGGGCGAGCCGGATGGACCGCCCAAAAACCCAGGCAATCAGTTCTTGATCATCTTCGGTGAAGGAGCCGGCACAGGAGCGGGCTGAGGAGCAGGAGCAGGCGGGATTTCACGCGCGGCACCCGGCACCAATTCTTCCCTAACTTCCTCACGGACAACGACGCGTTGTTGCTGATAGGTGGTGATGGGCACGAGAACCACGGTTTGCTGCGGCGGGTAGTAAGTGGGCGCCTGAGTGTATCCATAGCCATAGGCCGGATAGGCGGGCTGCGGCGCGTAGGCCACGGGCGCAGGTGCGGGTGCTGGGATTGTCCGACTGGCGAACCGCGTTCCATACTTACCGTGCTGATCGAGATAGGCGTTCAAAACGCCCTCACAATCGTAATCATCTTCGTCACCATCGCCGGCGATCAGATTGCCGAGCAGAACACCAGCCAGCCCGCCAACACCAACGCCGATCAGAGTGCCACCAAGCGCTTCACCAGCAGCCGCAAGTTGATTGCCGGCAATCCCGCCCCCGATGGCGCCAAGCAGTCCGCCGATAATGCCGCCCTTCTCCTTGTCGCTACGCCCTGCGGTGCGTCGCTCGCACTCCGCGATCCAGTTCTCTTCATCGAGCACTATGGGCGGGTAGCCAGCTGCGGGATAAGCGGGCTGTGCGTAGCCCGCCTGGTAGTAGGCGTTTTGCGCATTCGGCGCTGTAGCTTGGGCCGGGATAGCGGCCTGCGCCTGAAGTGCAGCGGGTGCGGTGATCCGGCGGGTGCGGGTGACGACTTCCACCCCATCGACGCCGGTGAAGGTTTCTGAAATCTCGGTTTCAACTGGCAGGCTTTGGTATTCAGGCGGCAGCTCGCTTACCTCTGCTTGTGTCATCGGCGCTGATACGGATTCCACAGGCTGCAATTCCGGCAGGGGCGGGAGTGTCTCATCTTGCGCAGCGGCCGGGACGCTCAAGACGAATGCCGTGGCCGCCGTTGCGGTCAGAAAAGACGTGCGAGTGTGCGGCATGCGAGTTCCTCCGGGTTTCGACACAGCACGACTCGCGCTCGTCGGGCAAACTTTGGTTAGCGTATAATTTACCTTTGAAGAACGCACCGCCAAGCGGCCTAGTCAGCCTGTCTCGTTTCGGGGCGAGTGATTACCTAGGGGTACGGCCCGGAGCAGTCGCGTTTCAGATCCGATTGCAGAGCATTTGGGCCACGGTTTCGAGCCCTTTCGCGTCCGCTGGTGTAAAGCGAGCTGGCGAAGGGCTGTCGAGATCGATGACAGCAATCACCTCTCCATCCCGCACAATCGGGACAACCAGCTCCGAGCGGCTGGCTGCATCGCACGTTATGTGGCCGGGGAATGCGTGGACATCCGCCACAAGCTGGGTTTCCCCGCTCGCCGCCGCCGTGCCGCACACACCCTGGCCTAAGGGAATACGGATGCAGGCTGGCCGACCGACAAAGGGACCAAGAACGAGCTCGGACGCGCCGTCTTTCTTTGCTGGGCCCACGCGATAAAAGCCCACCCAGTTGAGATCGGGCAGAAACTCCCACAGGAGCGACGCCACATTCGCCATATTCGCAACGCCATCGGGTTCATCGGCTGTGATAGCATCAACAGCGTCGTTCAACTGGCGATAGAGCTCATCCGGCCTGGACCCGGCTTCTGGCTTGAAATCGTACATCTGGAAGTTCCGTCATTCCTGGCGACACTGGGCCTGCCATTTTGCGTCTCTTGTCTTTATCCGTGTGCCCGCAAGCGGGAATGGTGTGTTGTTTCGTGGGCGAGGCTGGATTATCCATCCTCTTATGGGAATTCTTCGCAAACTCGCAATCGCTTTGGCCGTCATTCTCGTTCTTGGAGGAGGCGCTCTTTACCTCATCACCCGCCCCGATACGGCCGAATTGTCGGTGAGCGAAGTGGCTGGGGCAGACCCGACACTAAGCGCGCCGGACCCTCAGACCTTCCCTACGATCAAAGTCGCCAAACCCGTAGGCTGGGCCGAAGGCGAAAGCCCGGCGACTGCGGAAGGCCTTACCGTGAACCGCTTCGCCGAGGGCCTCGATCACCCGCGCGTCCTCTACGCTCTGCCCAACGGCGATGTGTTGGTGACCTTGACCCGCGCTCCGGCGGAAGACCCTAACGAGGGGTCAGGCGGCGTTATGGCTACGATTGAGGGGCTGATCGCCGATTATTTGTTCACTGAGGCCGGGGCTGCTGGCGAATCGCCCAACGCAATCGTTCTTTTGCGCGATGCTGATGGTGATGGCGTGGCTGAGATTCGCAAAACCATTGTGAGCGAAGGGCTGGATTCGCCGTCCGGTATGAGCTGGCTCGACGGCAAGCTCTATGTTGCGAACCACAACGCTGTTCTCGCCTTTGAGTATAAGCTGGGCGCTGACGCTGTGACGTCTGCCCCGGAAAAGCTGATGGATCTGCCCGGCGGCGGAGGCCACTGGATGCGCAATATGGAGATCCACCCCGAAGGTGATCGGTTCTATGTCGCCGTCGGTTCGGTCAGCAATATTGGCGAAAAGGGCATGGAGGTCGAAGAAGGTCGCGCGATGATCTGGGAATACGATCTCGATAGCGGCAGCGCCCGGCCTTACGGAGCCGGAATGCGCAACGCCAATGGGCTCGATTTCAGCCCGTGGTCTGGCGAGCTTTGGACCACCGTGAATGAGCGCGACATGCTCGGCTCTGACCTCGTGCCCGATTATCTCACCAATGTGCCGGTGGGTGTGCAGTATGGCTGGCCATGGGTCTATTATAAGGACAATATCGATCGCCGCGTGGACGCACCCAGGCCTCGGTTCCTGCTCGAATATACGCGCAAGCCCGTTTACGCGATGGGCCCGCATGTGGCCGCGCTCGGGCTGGTGTTCACCGCTGAGGGGCACCTGATGGGGGATGAGATGGGGAGCGGCGCCTTTATTGCCCGCCATGGATCCTGGAACCGCAACCCACCTTCGGGCTACGATGTCGTCTATGTCGCGTTCGATGAGCGTGGCTCTCCGATTGGAAAGCCTGTTCCGGTTCTCGATGGGTTTCTCAAGGACGATGGCACGACAGCAGGCCGACCGACATGGGTTGAGTGGGCAGGCGATGGTTCGCTCCTCGTTTCGGACGACACTGCCGGTATCATCTGGCGCACTCTTGCCCCCGATGCGGAGCCGGGTGCCGGGATTGAGCAGATCGCAACCAAGAGGATCCCACCGCGCCGCGAATTGCGCGATCCTCGGGCGAGTTTTGAGGAAGATTATCTGCGCCAGCAGGCCGGCGATAACTGAGATCTAGAGCGTGAGGCCCTCGCGCCCCGCCAGCTCAGTCGCAAACTGGTAGGCGGTGCGGCCCGAGCGGTTGCCGCGTTCGATCGCCCAGGCAAGCGCTTCCTCTTCGTCGATGTCGAGGCCCAAGGGCCCGGTGTAGCCGCGCACAATGTCCAGATAGGTCGCACGGTCGCAAGGGTGGAAGCCTAGCGTCAAGCCAAATCTGTCGGCCAAAGCCAGCGCGTCGTCGCGGGCATCGCGTTCGTGCAGCGCCGCACCTTCACCGGCATCGCGCGCGAGAATTGCACGCCGGTTGGTGGTCACCGCGATACGCACCCGGGGCGGGCGTGGTGTCACTCCACCATCGAGCAGACTGCGCAAGGTCAGAACCTGAGCGTGATCATCAGCGCCAAAGCCGATGTCGTCGAGAAACAGCAGGAAGCTGCGCGGCTGCGAACCAAGCTCGGTCAGAAGTTGCGGAACGGCGGGCAAGGCTTCGCTCGTGATCTGGATGAGCGCCAATTGACCGGGCTCTTCGCATTGCACCTGAGCGGCCACTGCACGAACGAGGGCGGACTTGCCCATGCCGCGTGCACCCCACAACAGCACGTCATGCGACGCGGCCCCATTGGCTAGGCGCGACAAGTTCTGGTGCAGTGCCGCTTTCTGCTCATCAACGCCGCGCAGAGTTTCCAGCGGTAACGCATCGAGCGATGCGATTTCCCGCACCCCTGCGCCCGACCACACATAGGCAGGAGCGCTCAGCCAGTCTTGCGGCGGCGACACCGGGGGTGCCAGACGCTCGAGCGCCGCGGCGATGCGCTCCAGAACGTCCCGCCGCTCAGTCATGTGCTTAACCTGCGAGCTTTTCAGCTGGGAGCGTGTAAAGCAGATCCGCACCGCCAACCGCGCCCGCTTTCTGCCCCAGAGCTTCTGGCACGATCCGGTCAAGGAAGAAGCGCACCGTCACAGGCTTGGTTTCGGCGAGGGCGGGAGCTGAACCAGCCGAAACCGCCTCGCCCTGCTTCATCAGCTGCCAACCCGCAACCGCAACAGCCGCCATCGTGCAGAAGGGAACGCTTCCGGCGAGGCGATCATCGAGGCTGGCCTCATCGCGCATCCAGCGAGCGATGTTGGCGCATTCTGTCGCAAGCGCCGCCAACGTGGCTTCGCCGCTCGCGTCCTTCGCGATATCATCAAACAGCGCAATCATCGCCTCGCCGCCATCAAGGCCCAGCTTGCGGGTGACGAGATCGGCGGCCTGAATGCCGTTTGTGCCTTCATAGATGGGGGCAATACGCGAATCGCGCCAGTGCTGGGCCGCGCCGGTTTCCTCCACAAAGCCCATGCCGCCATGGATCTGGATGCCAATGCCGGACACTTCGACACCGACATCGGTGCCCCAGGCTTTAAGCAACGGCACCAGAATATCGGCGCGCATCTGGGCGGCATCATGGCCAATCGTACCACGGTCCACCTGGCCAGCGCAGAAATAGAGCAGCGCGCGCACACCCTCGGTCAGCGCCTTCATCCGCATCAGCATGCGCCGCACATCGGGGTGCTCGATAATGGCGACCGGTGACTTGTCCGGCGATCCCGCGCGCGCCGATTGCACCCGGTCCATCGCGTAGTAGAGCGCCTGCTGCGTTGCCCGTTCAGCGATCTGGTTGCCTTGGTTGCCGACATTGATGCGCGCATTGTTCATCATCGTGAACATGGCCGCGAGCCCGCGGTTCTCTTGCCCGACCAGCTCCCCGATGCACTCCCCGTTGTCTCCGTAGGACATGACACAGGTGGGTGAGGCGTTGATGCCCAGCTTATGCTCGAGACTTACGCAGCGCAGATCGTTGCGATTGCCCAACGATCCGTCCTCGTTGACGTGGTATTTGGGCACAAGGAAAAGCGAGATACCGCGCGATCCTTCCGGTGCGCCCGGCAATCGTGCGAGGACGAGGTGAATGATATTCTGAGCCAGATCGTGTTCACCCCAGGTGATGTAGATTTTCTGGCCGGTGATTGTGTACTTGCCCGCGTGCTCTCCGCTCTCGATTGGCTCCGCGGTGGAGCGCAGCGCGCCAACGTCTGAGCCGGCGGCAGGTTCGGTGAGGTTCATCGTGCCTGACCATTTCCCGCTTACGAGATTGGGCAGATACTTCGCCTGCTGGTCTTTGCTCCCATGGTGTTCCAGTGCTTCAATCGCCCCAACCGAGAGCATAGGCAGCAGTGTAAAGGCCATATTGGCCGCGCCCAGATTCTCAAGCACGTTGCACGCGAGAGTAAAAGGCAGGCCCTGGCCGCCGAAAGCTTCCGGTGAGGCGATGGCGTTCCAGCCCTGCTCGACATAGGCCTCGTATGCGGAGCCAAAACCTTCGGGCAGCCGCACGACGCCGTTCTCCAGCTTGGCGCCTTCAAGATCGCCGATGCGGTTGAGCGGTGCGAATTCACCCTCGGCGAACTGGCCGACGCCCTCGACAATCGCTTCGACCAAATCGGCCTCTGCGTGGGCGAACTTTTCGCTTTGCGCGATTTCCTCAATTCCGGCGTTCACGCGGATGGCAAGCAACTGGTCTTGGGTGGGGGCAGTGTAAGGTGTCACAGGCTTTTTGATCCCTCGAAATGTTCGTAAAGTGGCGCGCACAGTTACGCAGCGCTCTTGGCTCAAGTTGCCTTTGAATATAGCGCACGAGGCATGAGCGGCAAGAACGTTACGGATGTGGTGCTGGCAGATCGCGTGGGAATCGCGCAGACAGCCCGGATTCTGGCTGAGGGCGGGATCGTGGCGGTGCCGACCGAGACGGTCTACGGCCTCGCCGCGCGCGCAGACAGCGAAAGGGCCGTCGCGCGGATTTACGCTGCCAAGGGGCGCCCGGATTTCAATCCGCTCATCGTCCATGTCTCGGGGGTCAAGCAGGCACAGCTCTACGCCGAAATGCCCCAGGCGGCGAAAGACCTTGCTGCCCGCGAATGGCCCGGGCCGCTGACTATGGTCTTGCCATTGCTCAAAAGCGCAGCGCTTGCGCCTGCTGTCACCGCTGGTCTGCCAACCGTAGCGCTGCGCGCTCCGCGCCATCCTGTCATGCGGGCCTTGCTGGACGCTGTGGACTTCCCGCTTGCCGCGCCGTCCGCCAATCGCAGCGGGTTCATCAGCCCCACTTGCGCAAGCCATGTCTTGACGTCGCTCGATGGCCGCATCGATCTCGTCCTCGATGGAGGGGCGACAGAAGCCGGGGTGGAATCGACCATCGCCGCATTGCGCGCAGACGGAAGTTGGGAGGAGCTGCGGCCTGGCCCGATCGATCTTGCAGCCAACCCGGCGCGCGGGCCCGCCAAAATCGAGGCTCCGGGCCAGCTCGCCAGCCATTATGCGCCGGGAAAGCCAGTGCGGCTGAATGCACGCGAAGTTGCGCCAGGCGACTTTTTCATCGGGTTCGGCACTGTTGAAGGGGATTGCAACCTGTCGCCAAAAGGCGACCTTCAGGACGCTGCGGCACGCCTTTATGATTGTCTTCACAAGGGCGCAGCCTCAGCAAAGCCGCGCATTGCGGTTGCGCCGATCCCGCAGGAGGGCGTTGGAAGGGCCATCAACGATCGTCTTCGCCGCGCTGCAACGCCGCCCGGAAGTGGGCCCGAAAGTGCGCCTGACTAATCCGGCGGACGCTTGGCGATAGCGCGCTTCAAGGCCTCGATGTCGGCCTGCGTAATCTTTGCCCGGTCACATTGGCGCCGGTCACCCTCGCGGCACCGCTTGAGCTCTTTTTCGTATTTCTTCTCCAGCTTTGCCAGCTCCTTCACATCATCGGCCGCGTAAGCTGGCTGGGGCGCAAGGCCCATGATGCCAAGACTGGCAGTGAGTTGAAAAAGAGCCCTGTATCGCCGCATGGAACCGCACCCTGTCCTAGTCGTCTATCGGGTCGGTCGGTATCGTGGGCAAGATAGCCTGAATCTCAGCGTTGATCTCTGAAGCTCTCGCGCATGCGTCCTGATCGCCCTTGTCGCAGTCTTCGCGTTCTTCACGACACTGGCGCTCAAGCCTGCCGAGCTTTTCTTCCCGCTTACGCAAGGCTTTGCCGCGATCCTCATCCGCTTCGGACTGGGTTGTCGTGACGGCATCAATCGGTGCGGTGACAACTTCGGCGACGATACAGCCGGAGAGCGACGCCGCAGCTAACAAAGCCAGTGCAATACGCATAAATCAGCCTCCGTGCTGGAGCTTACTACAGCAAGGCACCAAGTCCAGACACAGATACACGCCGGTATTGTGCGGCTTATTCGGCGTCCTCGCTCTCGTCACCCGCATCCGCTGTCTGCAGACGGGGGCGACATGTCACATCGCCTGAACCGACAGCGCTTGTGTTGCACGTCGCGTTGCCTGTCACGCTGACATCGCCCGAACCCGCGATTGAGGTGTTGACGGTCCCATCGGAGGCCAATTCAACATCACCTGATCCGGCGATCGAAATCTCAACAATGTCCGCATTGAGGTCCGCAAAGTCGATATCGCCCGATCCGGCAATGCTGATCTCGAGGGTCTTTGCGCTGCCGCTGCCTTTGAGCGAGCCAGACCCTGCAATGGTGGCTTCAAGATCATCGGACGAGATGCTCTCGACGGTTACTGCGCCCGACCCGGCAACGGTAACCTCAGCTTTGCTGGCAAGAGTAGCCGCTTGGATATCGCCGCTCCCTGCGACCACGACTTCGCGCGGTGCGGGCATGGTGATGCGAATGATTGCCGTGCCATCAGCTGAGTCCCAGCCACTCTCACGCCCGACGCTGAGTTCGTCGCCGTCGAGATTGAAGCGCAGATCCTCGACAACATCTGGATCGCCTTCGACCTGGATATCGAGCGTGTCGCCTACAGTCAGGAACACCGCATCTGGGCCTGCGAGCGTGAATTCTACGGGGGCGCTCGAGCCCATGTCAATCTCGTCGAGCGGAACCCCTGAAAAGCCGGTGTCAAAATTGATGCAGCCCGAAAGACTGATCGTCGCGGCCAGCGTGCTTACGACGCCAAACAGCTTTGCTTTGCGCGGCACGATTGGATTGTTCATGGTGGTGTTACTCCTTGTCATCGGACAAATCCCTGAGGCGTATTGCAGGCGTAATACACTGTTCGCCTTGTGGCAATCCCTACGCGGACTAAGCGCTGACGCGGCTCGACCAGAGCGCAACAAAAAAGGGCCGCCCTTGCGGACAGCCCTTTCATCAAGTGAATTGCTGGACTTCGGCGATCAGCCTTCGTCGGCGCTCTCGTAATATTGCGGCGCGTGCTCGCGCAGCACTTCGAGGATCTTTTCAAGCGCGGTAGGCTCGTCGGTTTCTTCCATCGCGGCCAGTTCACGCGCGAGGCGGCTGGAGGCCGCTTCGAAAATCTGCCGCTCCGAATAGCTCTGCTCGGGCTGGTCGTCGGGGCGGAAGAGATCGCGGGTTACCTCTGCGATTGATACCAGATCACCCGAGTTGATCTTGGCTTCGTATTCCTGCGCACGGCGCGACCACATGGTGCGCTTGACCTTGGGCTTGCCCTTAAGGGTTTCCATGGCTTCCTTGAGCGTCTTGTCCGAGGACAGCTTGCGCATTCCGATCGATTCAACCTTGTTGACCGGTACGCGCAGGGTCATGCGCTCCTTCTCGAAACGCAGCACATAAAGCTCAAGCTGCATGCCGGCGATTTCTTCGTTCTGGATCTCAGTGACCCGGCCAACCCCGTGCTTGGGGTACACGACATAGTCGCCGACAGTGAAAGCAGTAGCGCTCGAAGCCATTCGCATTCCTTTCTTTTCTCACTCACCCCATGCAGCGTCGCGAAGAAGGCCGGCTGCACCCAAAGGGCGCATCCCGCCTAAAACGGTCTCTTTCAGCGGGGCTGGTGCTGCTGAAGGCAGACGCAGTTTCGCTTTGTAGAAACCCATCGACGATGTCGTGTGTGGTGAGTGGCCTTTCCGATATTCAAACCTTGCGCTGCTTCCCTCCAGCGCGGTCGCAGCATTATATAACACAATAGCAACAAAATTGCGAGTCACTTGTGTTGCAATGCGGCGCAGCCTTTCATTGGCGCTTTAAATTGGCTTGATCGTGCAATGCTTGGTGACCCGATCAAGCTTTTGGGACCTAGTCCCCTTCGCCTGGCGCCTGACTGAAATATTTTTCGAATTTGTTGGTCTCGCCATCTTTCTCGTCGGCCCCGTCCATAGGATCTTTTTGGGTCGTGATATTGGGCCATTCAGGCGAATATTTGCTCGCCAGTTCGATCCATTTCTCCAAACCCTCTTCGGTGTCGGGAAGGATCGCCTCAGCCGGACATTCCGGTTCGCACACGCCGCAATCGATACACTCATCAGGATTGATGATGAGCATATTCTCACCTTCATAGAAGCAGTCCACCGGGCACACTTCCACGCAATCCGTGTACTTACACGCTATGCAGTTGTCGGTGACGACATAAGTCATTGAATAGCTTTCATTCCCTCAAGAAGCGCGATGGCAAAGAGGTCGGCCGAGCGCGCTGCTATGGCGATTTAGTGATTCCAGTCAAGTTAACAGTCGGCCTCAGATCGATTCCGACAGGTCGCGATAGAAGGTGCGTGCCAGAGCCGCAGAGGCGCGGCGTTCCGGCAGCGATACAACTTCGACAACCCTGATCTCGTTCCCGATCATAAGTGTGAGGACATCGCCAATACCCACCATCTCGCTCACGCGCAGCACATGTTTTCTGTTGAGGCGTAAAGATCGACCCTCAATCATCGCCCGCGCCGCCGAGCGGGTCCGGGCAAAGCGCAGGTAAACAAGCAAGCGATCAACGCGCAGACTGCTTTCTTGCGGTTCGTTCATTTGCCGAGAAGGTCAGCCAATCCATCAAACGCACCGCCAGCGCGCGCGGGGCCTGTATCAGGCTTTTTTGAAGGGCGTTTGTGGGGCTCTTGGTTCCTCTTGGGCCCCTTTTGAGCGCCTCTGGGTGCCTTTGCGTTCTTGCTGCGCTCGTTCTCATTTGCGCGCCTTCGATGACGTATGGTCTCGTCTGCGCGGCGCGGGCGCCACGTCCAGAAATCGGGTGCAGCCGGACCCTGCGTACCTTCAACCAGTTTGCGCGCACGCTGCAGGCGGAAGCCGGCGCTGCCCAGCAAACGCGCCGCATTGTCTTCCTCAAGCCCGATCGAAACCGCCAGTGCCAAATCGATCCTGAAGCGCGGTGGTCGGCGCTTTGATCCTTTTGGCGCATCTTTCTCAGCGCTCTTGTCATCCTTACCCGCCGCGCTGCGGGCATCAAAAGCCGCACGCAGGATTTTCTCGGCAAGGTCTACCCGGATCGCCTGCGTGCCTGCGGGCCGATAGCCTGCGGGGAGCCAGTTCGGCTGCGCGAGAACCGGTAGCATGGCAGGCTCCAGTGCTCGGGTGTCGAGCCCCAGCGCGTGCAGCAATTGCCGCGGCGCAGGCTTCAGCATGTCGCGCGCAAAAATGTCGAGCGCGCCGAAGGTCACGCCGAGGCGTCGCAGAAACGGGCGCATTTCCTTAGGCAAATGCTCAAGGCCTGCCTTTTCCCGGCTCACGACACCGCGCGCATCGATCAGCGTAATGAGCAAAGCGCGCGCCTGGCTTCCCGCCGCGGGGTCACGCGCGGCCTCGGCAAGCTTGCGCAAGGGGGCGAGCGGTTCAAGGCGCTCGGTGAGCCATTGCGTCAGCCCGGCCTCCAATTGCGCACGCGGGCCTTCGGGCAAAAGCGACACTTCGCGGGCCAGAGTGAGGCGCGGCGTGCCAAAATCATCGGGCATCGTGATCTCGGCCAGCGCTCGGTCCTGCCAACAGATCGCGCCCTTGCCGATTGACAGCTCGGCCAAGCCTTCGCCAAGAAGCCAGTTCGCGCGCTGCGTTAGGATACCGGGCAAGGCCTTCTCGCCCGCTGCCAACAGCATCTTGCGATCCGCCAGAGTGGCGTTGGGATCGACGACAAACCGAAAGCCATCGAGCCTTCCGATCGCCTCGCCTTCGACCGTCATCCGCCCATCGGCTTCGAGCGTGACCGGCAGCGCCGCGGCGTCCTGTCCCAGCGATTTCATCAGTATCGTCGTCCTTCGGTTCACAAATCTCTCGGTCAGCCGCGCGTGGAGCGCATCGGAGAGCTTCGCCTCCACCGCTCTGGCGCGGGCCGCCATTTCATCGCGCGCCAACACCCAATCGGGCCTTTGGCAGATATACGCCCATGAGCGAATCGCCGCGATGCGTCCTTGCAGCGTGTCGATGTCGCCGCCCGTGCGGTCAAGCTCTGCTATCCGCGCGGCGACAAAGTCAGCGCCCAGATAGCCGCCTTGCAAGTCCTCCCACAAACGCGCCACAAACCGGGCATGCGGATCAACCCCCACCTGCCGAAAATCAGGGAGCGAGCACGCCTCCCAGAAACGCCGGACCGCGCCTGACCCGCGAACGCTGTCAGCCAGAGGCTCGCTGGCGAGGCGCTTGAGCACGGAAAGGTCAATCGCTTGTGGAGCGGGTTTCAGCACGTCGTGGCGCGGGCGATGTTCAAGATCACCGATCAGCACTTTCAGTGTATCAAAGCGCGGTTCAGCCTCGCGCCAATAGAGCTTGGTCAAGGGTGCGAAACGATGCTCTTCAATCGCGAATATCTCTTCCTCGGTGAATTCGAGCGGCGCGCCCGAGCGGGTTCCGCCTCCTGTCAGCGTGCCAAAGCTGCCATCGCGCTGGTGTCGCCCGGCTCGCCCTGCGATCTGCGCCATTTCAGCAGGGGTCAGCCGCCGTTTGCGCTTGCCATCGAACTTGGCGAGAGCGGCGAACGCCACGTGGTTGAGGTCGAGATTGAGCCCCATGCCGATCGCATCGGTGGCGACGATGTAGTCCACCTCGCCATTCTGGAAGAGCTCGACCTGCTTGTTGCGCGTCTCAGGCGAAAGCGCGCCCATTACGACCGCCGCGCCTCCGCGAAACCGCCGCAGCGCTTCGGCCATGGCGTAGACCTGCTCAACCGAAAAGGCGACGACAGCGCTGCGCGGAGGAAGGCGCGAAAGCTTGGTCTGGCCAGAATGGGTGAGCGTGGAGAAGCGCGGGCGTTCGACCATCTCGGCCTTGGGGATGAGCGCCTCCACAACGGGCTGAAGCGTGGCGGAGCCCAGGATCATCGTCTCTTCTCGGCCGCGCGCGTGCAGCAGGCGATCGGTGAAGATGTGGCCGCGTTCAGGGTCTGCTCCGATCTGCGCCTCATCAATCGCGACGAAAGCGTGGCGTCCATTCTTTCCGGCACCCAACCGGTCCATCGCCTCCGCCGTACAGCAGAAATAGCGCGCCTTGGGAGGTTCGATCCGCTGTTCGCCGGTGATGAGGGCCACCTGATCATCGCCCTTGATCGCGCGCACCCGATCATAGACTTCCCGGGCCAGCAGCCGCAGCGGAAAGCCCATCATCCCTGAGGAATGGGCGCACATGCGTTCGATCGCGAGGTGGGTCTTGCCGGTATTGGTCGGCCCCAGAACCGCGCGAACGCGGCCTGAACCCGGACCAGCGGGAGCAATTTCGGTAGAGAACGGGATCACGGGAGGAACTGTGTCAGCCTTGGGGAGATGGGGCAACCGGGCTTTGCGGGTCCTTGCCCGATCTATGTAGAACACCTTATCGCACCGCAGACTCGTCTGGTCGATGCTTAAGCCGAACTTTACTATGCGGCTCTAAGGTTTTGCGCCAGACGATGCTCCTGCAATCAGGTGCAATCGATCAGGCAGGAACCTGTGGACCAATCGCGCAACATTCAGAATGCATCGCCGGGCGAAAGTGTTCCGGGCCGGGCCTCTGCGGGCGCGCGGGGCCAAGGTCGTGCATATGACCCGTCCTTTGATCCCCCCTATGACCCTGGCGCCTTTGCGGGTTATCTTCAAAACAGGCAGCAATTTGCGCGGCCTTCCGGTTCTGAGAAAGCGCGGCGTCAGGTTCTGGCACGAGCGAGGGGGTGGGGCGACCGGTACGATGAATGGAAGCTCAGCGCGGGCGCGTGGCTCGATCGGTTCGATCTGACGCCCAACCTGGCACAAAACATTGGCAGCCCCCGGTGGTTTCGCGGCCTGGTGACGATGGTGGGACTGGGCGCGGCTGCGTTGCTCTTCTGGCCTGATCTCACCCCGCTCGAAGCGCGTCCGGCGATGCTGCAGGATGAAGCTGTTCAGAGAGAGTTTCGTAGCCAAGCAATCGCCCCTTTGGGCCTTGGCGCTGATACCGGTCGCCGCATGGCACCGACCAAGGCCGTGATCCCGCTCACCAGCGCGCCCGAGCGCCCTCGCCTCGAAATGGTCACCAAACTGGCTCCGGGGGATAGCTTTGCCAGCATGTTGCGCCGCGCTGGAGTGGCCGCTGGCGATATCGACCGGGTGAGCGCTCTCATCCAGCAAGCGATCCCTCTCACTGACATTGAGCCGGGCACGGCGATGGATCTTGTGCTGGGCCGCCGACCGGAGGCAGGGGCAAGGCGCCCGCTCGACGCGCTTGCCTTCCGCGCTCGGTTTGATCTGGCGCTCAAGATTGACCGGGAGGGCCGCGATGAGCTGGGCAATCCCGTCGGCGCACTGGCGCTCGAGCGCAAGGTGATCCGCGTAGACGAAACACCCTTGCGCGTGCGCGGAGCGGTCGGCTCCAGCCTCTACCGGTCAATGCGCGCCGCCGGCGTTCCAGCGAGCGCGGTGCAGGATTATCTGCGCGCGCTCGATGATCATGTCGATATGAACCGCGAAGTGCGCAGCTCCGATGAATTTGACATCATCCTTGCCTATCGCCGTGCTGCCACAGGTGAGCGCCAGGCGGGCCAGGTGCTCTACGCCGCAATCGATCGCGGAGGCGCGCCGAGGAAGCAGCTGATGCGCTGGGGGAGCGAGGGCCGCTTTTACGAAGCCTCTGGCGCAGGCGAAGAACGCAGCGGGCTCGCGCGGCCTGTGCCCGGTGCGGTCTCATCGAATTATGGCATGCGCCGCCACCCCATTCTTGGCTATCGGCGGATGCACGCAGGCATGGATTTCCGAGCGCGGCGCGGCACACCGATTGTATCAGTCAGCGACGGGCGTGTGGTCTCTGCGGGCCGGGCCGGCGGCTGCGGCATCACCGTCAAGGTCCAGCACGCGGGCGATCTGGCCACGCGCTATTGCCATATGAGCCGCATGGCGGTGCGCCGCGGCGACAATGTCAAACGCGGGCAGGTGATCGGTTATGTCGGCTCAACCGGCCTCTCAACCGGCCCGCACCTCCACTACGAGATGTATCGCGGCGGCAAGCACATTAATCCAGCAAGCGTCAAATTCGTTACCCGCGCAACGCTGGCCGGCAGCGAACTTATCGATTTCAAGCTCAACTTGATTGATCTCACAGAAGTCGAAATAGGCGCGGCATTTGAAGATCTGGAGACCATCGACACCCAAATCGAGGAACCCAAGCGCGAGATCGAAAAAATCACCGCCGCCGCATCGCGCCGCTAGGCTTTTCGCGGCCTCACCGTCATTGCCATCACCCCCGCATTACGGCTACCTGCGCCATCATGACTGGACGCTTTCCCAACACTCGCCTGCGCCGCACCCGTGCGACCGCGTGGAGCCGCGCGCTGCATCGCGAAACAATGCTGACGCCTGCTGACTTGATATGGCCGCTCTTCATTACCGAGGGAGAGGGGGTTGAAGAGCCGATTCCCAGTCTGCCCGGTGTCTCACGCTGGTCCATCGATGGAATTGTCGCGCGCGCCAAGGAGGCGGTGGCGCTCGGCGTGCCGGTGGTGGCGCTGTTCCCGAACACGCAAGCACAGCGGCGCTCTGATGACGGGGCAGAAGCGCTCAACCCCGATAACCTCATGTGCCGCGCGATCCGGGCGATCAAGGATGCGTGCGGCGATGATATCGGCGTGCTGACCGATGTCGCGCTCGACCCCTACACCGCGCACGGACAGGACGGCCTGCTCGATGAAAAGGGCTATGTCGTGAACGATGCAACTGTTGCGGTGCTGGTCGATCAGGCATTGAACCAGGCGCAGTCGGGTGCGGACATCATCGCGCCTTCGGACATGATGGACGGCCGCATCGGCGCGATCCGTATGGCGCTGGAGATGGGCGAGCATCACAATGTCCAGATCATGAGCTACGCGGCCAAATATGCTAGCGCGTTCTACGGTCCTTTCCGCGATGCAGTCGGCTCGGGCGGCCTTTTGAAGGGCGACAAGAAAAGCTACCAGATGGATCCGGGTAACATTCAGGAAGCCTTGCGCGAAGTGGAGCTCGACATCGCCGAGGGCGCGGACAGCGTCATGGTCAAGCCCGGCCTTGCCTATCTCGACGTCGCCAAAACCGTGGCCAATCATGTCGATGTGCCGGTCTTCGTCTATCAGGTGAGCGGCGAATACGCGATGATCGAAGCCGCCGCCAAGGTGGGCGCGGGCGATCGCCAGGCATTGGTGCTGGAGACCTTGCTCGCGTTCAAACGCGCCGGGTGCAGCGGTATCCTTACCTATCACGCGCCGCTTGCTGCGCGGCTCCTTAATGGCTGAATTCCGGCTGGAGACGGAGCGGCTGATCCTGCGCGATTGGCGCGACGAGGACTGGGCACCGTTCTGGGAAGGCACCAACACACCTGCCGTAATGCAATGGCTCGGCGGGTTACTTGATGATGCAGGTATGGCCGCGATGCAGAAGCGCTGGCTGGGCTTCAAGCGCGATTTCGGCCACACCTTCTGGGTAGTCGAGCGCCGTGAAGATGGCGCGATACTCGGCTTTTGCGGATTGAAGCGCTGCACTGATGAGAACGGTCCGTTTGGCATGATGGAGGCCGGATGGCGTTTGCGCGAAGACGCCTGGGGAAAGGGCTATGCCAAGGAAGCTGCCACAGCCACCCTTGATGCCGCTTTCAGCGAGTTTGGGGCGAAAGAGACCATCGCGATTACCGTCGAAGGCAATTCAGGCAGTTGGGGTCTGATGCATCGCCTGGGTTTCGAGCGCCGACCGGAACTTGATTTTGAAGAAACCTTCTGGAACGTCGGATATGGCAACGCGATCGTCTATTCGATCACCAAAGAGCAATGGAAAGCCAGCCGACCATGACCACTCGCCCCGGCGTCAACATCATCCCGATTCACGGCAAAGCGCCCAGGATCCACGAGACCGCCTTCATCGCGCCGGGATGCTCGATCATTGGCGATGTCGAAATCGGCGCGGGCTCTTCGATCTGGTACAATTGCGTGCTGCGCGCGGATGTCTCGTTCATCCGCATTGGCGAGCGGACCAATGTGCAAGATGGCAGCGTCCTCCACTGCGATGGCCCTTCTCCGATGGACCCGGAGGGCTGCCCGCTGATCATTGGCGATGATGTGCTGATCGGCCATATGGCGATGGTGCATGGTTGCACGATCCACGATCGCGGTTTTGTAGGGCTGGGTGCGATTGCAATGAACAAGTCAGTGATTGCCTCGGACGCGATGCTGGGTGCAGGCGCCATGCTGACCGAGCGAAAGGTGATGGGCGAGCGTGAGCTATGGACGGGCCGCCCGGCCAAGATGTTTCGCGAGCTGGTTGATCCGGTAATCGCAGGGATGCAGCTGGGCGTCGCGCATTATGCCGAGAACGCGAAGCATCACGCAGAAGCGGTGGCGGCAGCGCTGGGCTAGCCTTCCGGTGGTTTGAAATACTGCATCATGTGCGGTATGAAGTCCGCTTTCCCCAGCTCCAGCCCGCGCATCCGCAGGATCGCATAGGCCGTGGAGAGGTGGAAATAGAAATTGGGCAGCGAAAACTCGCGCACATATTCCTCCGCGCTCATCTCAAACCGATAGGCGCCGTCCCCAATCGAAAAATCAACGCGCGCATCGGGCGCGGGCAGATCATCGGGGCCGATGGTCTCAAGCATTTGCAGTGATTGCGAGACCAATTTTTGGGCCTCGCCCAAAGATGCCAGCTCCACATTGCTCGACTCGAAGCCGCGCACGCCCATGCGGTCCAGCGCCTCACCCGGAATATTGGCAACAAATCGGATTTGAGTCGCCAGCGGATACATATCCTCAGCGAGCTTCCCGCTGAGCAAGGCATCGCCTTCGGGATGCGCCTCGGCTTTGGCGAGCAGCCCGCCCAGCGTTTTTAAGCGCGAGCGATACGTGGCGATCGATTGGTGATACAGGTTCATGCGGTGCTTCCCTCTCATTTGCCCATGAGGCCTAGCACCGCATCAGGCAACCTAATCCCGCACCAGCGCCCTCAGCGCCTCGATCCTGTCCGCTTCGTGCACCGGCTTATCCCAGCGGATGCGGTGGATGCGGGGGAAGCGCATGGCAAGGCCGGACTTGTGCCGCTTTGAGCTGTGCACGCTGTCAAAGGCGACTTCGAATACCAGCGTTCGCTCCACCTCGCGCACCGGGCCAAAGCGGTTGAGCGTGGTTTGCCGCACCAGCTTATCGAGCTTTTTGAGTTCGGCATCGGTAAAGCCCGAATAGGCCTTGCCCACGGGCAGGAGCTCTGCGCCCCCCTGATCGGGAGAGGCGTCAGGGTCGCCATCCCAGCAGCCGAACGTGTAATCCGAATAGAAGCTTGATCGTTTGCCGCTTCCGCGCTGGGCGTACATCAGGACGCAATCGATCAGCAGCGGGTCGCGCTTCCACTTGTACCACAGCCCGACCTTGCGACCTGGAATGTAAGCGCTGTCGCGGCGCTTGAGCATAAGCCCTTCGATCGCCTCGTCGCGGGCGGTCTCGCGGATTTCGGCCAAGTGCTCGAAATCGCGCGCTTCCACCAGGGCGGAGAGATCAAAGTGAGACGTAGGCAAGCGCGGCATTAACGCTTCAAGGCGAGCGCGGCGTTGGTGCCAGGGTTGATCGCGCAGGTCCTCGCTTTCAAGGATGAGCGCGTCATACAGCCGAACAAAGGCCGGTGCCTCGCTAAGCATCTTCTTCGAGACGGTCTTGCGCCCCAAGCGCTGTTGGAGCGCGTTGAAGCTGGCCGCGCCGCCTTCTGCGCCGCCTTGTGTGGTTCCGCGGACCAGCAACTCACCGTCGAGAACCGCGTCCATCGGCAAAACGTCGAGCAATTCGGGGAAAGTCGCCGAAATATCATCGCCCGATCGCGAATAGAGCCGCGTTTCGCCACCAACCCGCACCAGCTGCACGCGAATACCATCCCACTTCCACTCCGCGGCGTAATCGGCAAGATCAACCACCGTATCCTCAAGCGGGTGGGCCAGCATGAAGGGGCGAAAGAGCGGTCGGCCTGATACATCAGGTGGGTCGGCTCCATCAGCGGCCCATGCGAAGAGTTCGGGATAGGGGGCCTCAAGCGCGTGCCAATATTCCTCGACATCCTCAACGCTAACATCGAAGGCCTGCGCGAACGCGGTCTTGGCAAGACGCGCCGAAACACCAATTCGCATGCCGCCGGTTGCCAGCTTGATCAGCGCATATCGACCTGAGGAATCGAGCCGGTCGAGCAGTGCGGGAAGCTCTCGGGCCGCTGTAGCGCGTGTGAGGCCTGATAAGAGTTCTACAGTCTCGTTCAGGCCCGGTGTGTCCTCTTCAGTCGCTTTGTGGTGCGTTTCTGGTTCGGGCCACAAAAGGCTCGCCGTCTCCGCTGTGTCGCCGACAAAATCGCGGCTGAGCGTCCATAAAACGGGGTCCACCCGCTCCATCAGGAGGTTGCGAACGGTTGAGCTTTTGACCGCAGGGAAATCAAGCTCGCCGGTCAGCGCGGCCAGCGCCCAGCCGCGATCGGGATCGGGTGTGTCGCGCAGATAGGCGCTCAGCAAAGCGAGCTTGCGGTTGCGACTGGAGGTGTAGACCAGCGCATCGAGCAAGTCGGCAAAACGCTTCATGAAACAGCGCCCATCGCAACTCGCTCGGAACTCCCTTTGCGCGAAGCGTTAAGAGCGCTAGGGTTCACTTCATAGCGTTCCGCCCATCGAACAGGGAATCCCACCTTATGAAGACCACCGTTCTCGCTCCCGCTATTGCCGCATTGCTGGCCCTTGGCGCCGCCGCTCCAGCCTTTGCGGATGGACACATGGAGGATGCTGAAGCCAAAGCAGAAGCGCTTACGATTGATTCGCCGATTGAGCAGCTGATGGCGGACGAACAGGCGAAGGCCATCGTGACCAAGCACTTTGATGGGCAAGATGTGTCTGAGCATCCAATGTACGACCAATTCAAGGCGATGAGCTTGAAAGAGGTCGCGCCCTTTTCGCAAGGTTTGATCACCGAAGACATGCTGGCGAAGATCGAAGCTGATCTCAGCGCACCGGCGGTCGCTTACACCACGGATACGCCGATTGAGCAGCTGGTCGCTGATGAGCAGGCGAATGCCGTTTTGACCGCCAATATGGGCGGGCAGGATGTTTCGGCTCACCCGATGTATGATCAGTTCAAATCGATGAGCCTGAAGGAACTTGCCCCCTTTTCGCAAGGCATGATCACGGACGAGATGCTCACCAAGATCGGTGCCGACCTCGAAGAGATTGGCGCTGAACCTGCGCCAGAAGGTGAGTAGGTAGGGGCTGCTACCCGCCTCAGTCATCCTCATCCTCTCGCCCGACAAGCGCGAGCGCTCGCGCGCGGCGCTGGCTTAGCTCGCACCAGCGCAACAGCGCTTCTTCGCGTCCATGCGTGATCCAGGTTTCGGCCGGGTTCACTTGGCCGATGGTCTGCGTGAGCTCGTCCCAGTCCGCGTGGTCTGAAATCACCAGAGGCAGCTCCACTCCGCGCTGGCGGGCGCGCTGGCGCACGCGCATCCAGCCCGACGCCATCGCCGTGATCGGGCCAGGGAGGCGCCGTGACCACCTGTCATTCAGCGCCGAGGGCGGAGCGATGATCACAGCGCCGCGCATGTCGTCCTTCGAATGATCGCTCACCAGCCGCAATTCGCCCAGATCAACGCCATGCTCTTCATAAAGGCGGCACATCTTCTCCATCGCGCCGTGAAGATAGATCGGGGCGTGATGCCCGGCGGCGCGCAATTCGGCGATTACCCGCTGCGCCTTGCCCAGAGCATAGGCGCCCACAAGCACACACTGCTCGGGGTGTTGGTCGAGCGCTGCGGTGAGCTTGGCGATTTCCTCCGCAATCGGCGGGTGGGTAAAGACCGGGAGGCCGAAGGTCGCCTCGGTGATGAACACATCGCACGGCGTAACTTCAAAGGGCGCGCAGCTGGGGTCAGGTCTTCGCTTGTAGTCTCCGGTGATGACCACACGCTCGCCCGCGTGTTCGAGCAAGATCTGCGCTGAGCCCAATACATGGCCCGCCGGGATATAGGTCGCCTCAACGCCGCTCGGCAGCCGGATGGTCTCGCCATACTCTACCGGGACCGCGCCTTCGCGCGTGTTGTAGCGCAGCTCCATGATGGCGAGCGTTTCGGGTGTCGCATAGGTTTCACCATGGCCGCCGCGTGCGTGATCGGCGTGGCCGTGGGTGACGAGGGCCTTGTCCACCGCGCGGCCCGGATCGATCCAGCAATCGGCCGGGACGACATGGACACCCCAGGGCTCAGGCCGGATCCAGGAAAAGGGCGCGCTCATAAGGGTTTGAACCCCTTCGCGCGCCCTGTCGTTCCCGATTAGTCGGCCGAATCCCCAATGGAATCCATCGTCGCTGGCGCGGAGGGCTTGATCCCTTCATCGTCGACGCCTTGCGTCCGGTGCTTGTTGAACCACGCGATGACGCTGTCCGTGCGCGCGGCCTGCTGGCTCGGCGATTGGGATAGGTTGTTGTGGCTCGAATCCGGCGTCACGACCAGTGCGGTGTCGACCCCGAGGATCTTGAGCGCGCCATAAAACTGCTCGGCCTCGCTTCGAGGTGTGCGGTAATCATTCGCACCGACCAGGACGAGTGTGGGCGTCTTGATATCGGCAGCCGCAGCGAGGGGCGAGCGCGACCAATAGTGCTCCGGCCTCTCCCAGGGCGGCCCACCCAACCAGTATTTGCCGAAGAAGGGATAGAAGTCCGCCATCAGCGCCATCGTTGTCCAGTTGATCACCGGCTTGTGCGAAGCGGCGGCCTTGAAACGGTCCGTCTTGCCGACCACCCATGCGGTGAGGATTCCGCCGCCTGAGCCGCCTGTGACGAACAGGTTTTCAGGATCAGCATAGCCTGCCGCGATCGCTGCATCGACGACGGCCATGAGTTCATCGTGGTTGCTGATCGGGTAATTGTCTTCGATCCGGTCGGCAAATTCCTCACCATAGCCGGTGGAGCCACCGGGATTGGAGAAAACCACTGCGTAGCCCGCCGCGCCATAGAGCTGATAATCGACCGAGAATTCCGGGCCATAGGCCGCATACGGGCCGCCGTGCATTTCGAGGATCATCGGGACCTTGGTGCCCTCTTCATAGCCCGGGGGCAGCATGATCCAGGCCGGGATTTTCACTCCGTCAGCGGCCGTCACTTCCAATTCGCGCGTCTGGCCCAGCTCCTTTGCCCCAAGGCTCACCGCGTTGAGCGAGGTTAGCGTAGAAACGCCGCGCCGGGTGGAAACGCCCACTTCCGGAGGGGCGAGCGAGCTGGCGGTTGTAAATGCAATCGAGCCGCCCTCGCTGACTGACCATTCGCCGCCAGTGTAAGGCAGAGCATAATAGGTGCTGCCAAGCCGCGGTTCGAGCATGGTGAGGCCGCCGCTTGCGCTCACCTTTGCGACACGATGCTCGCCGTCGCTTTCAAAAGAGACGAACAGTCCGGCATCGGTCCATTCCATACCGTCAGGGCTGGCGGGGAAGTCGCCGGTCAGCAATTGCTTGTTAGTGCCGTCGACATTCATCGTGTAGAGGCTCGCCTGATCGAAGGCATTGCCGACATCGTCATACCCGACATAGGCGATAGTCTTGCCATCGGGCGAGATTTGCGGGCCGCTGTCAGGGCCATAGCGATCTGTCAGCGCGGTGATGTCGCCGCTCGCAGTGTCGAGCGCGTAAACCTCGCTGTCCTGCCCCTCCAGCTCCCAGTTTTCCTTGCGATTGGCGGTGAAGAGCAGCGTTTTGCCATCAGGCGTCCACTCAACCGCGCCGCCATTCGAATACTCGCCGAAGGTCAGCTGGCGCGGCGCGCCGCCCTTGGCGTCTACAAGAAAAAGCTGTGTGGCGCCGGGTTTCAGATACGATCCACCGTCAATGCGATAGGTGACACGGTCGATGATCTGCAGCGGCTTGCCCCATTCGGCACCCTCGGGCTTGGCCGGAGGCTTGCCGAGCGAGAGACCTTCGCCCGGCACGCGCGCGGTGTAGGCGATGCTAGTGCCATCGGGAGACCATGCGACGCCGCTTGGTCCCTCGGGCAGACCGGTGATGTTGGCGCTTTGCCCGGTGGCCATCCAGCGCACATGGAGTTCGGCGCCGCCACCACTTTCGGTTGAGATATAGGCAAGCCGCTTGCCGTCGGGCGACCAGCGCGGCGAGTAATGCGCGCCCTCGCCGGTGACGAGCGGGGTCTCGGTTCCGCTGGCGACATCGATCAGCCAGATCGAGCTCACCGCGCGATCGGTCATTATGTCATTGGTGCGGCGGACATAGGCGATTTGCGATCCATCAGGGCTGATCTGCGGGTCAGCGGCGACCGACAGGCCAAAAATGTCCGCGCCTGTGAAATGCTTGGATGCGCCCTCGCTTGTGTCGGTGCCGTGATTGTCGGCTGACAAAGGCGCTCCAATAGCGAGCGCGCTGGTTGCAGCAGCGAGGAAAAATGTGCGTGAAAACATGAAACGGCCCCTGATCTTCTAAGTCAGAGGCCGTTCCAACATATTTCCGCAGCGAAGGCTAGGGCCAGGCTTAGCTTTCCGCGTCGCTGCCCGATTCCTCAGGCTTTCCATCTTTCTGGCCGTCCTTCTGCGGCTCGTCCGTCTTGGGGGCGGCCTTCTTTGCCGCGGGTTTTTTGGCTGGAGGCTTGCGCTTGGGCTTGGTCTTGGGCGGCGCAGGCGTGAGCTCAAAGCTTGGCTTTCCGTCCTTGATCGTCACGTGCACTTCGCCGCCATCAGCAAGCTTTCCGAACAGCAGCTCTTCAGCAAGCGGTTGCTTGATCCGATCCTGGATCAGGCGGCCCATCGGGCGCGCGCCATAGAGCTTGTCATAGCCCTTATCCGCCAGCCATGTTCGCGCGTCGCTGTCGAACTGGATGTGGACGTTCTGTTCGGCGAGCTGCAGTTCAAGTTCGAGGATGAACTTGTCGACCACGCGCGCAACCGTGCTCTTGCCGAGATAGGCAAAGGGAACGATCGCATCGAGGCGGTTGCGGAATTCCGGCGTGAACATCTTCTTCACCGCTTCCGAGCCAGCATCTTCCTTCGACACGTCGCCAAAGCCGATACCCTGGCTCGCCATTGCTGCCGCACCGGCATTGGTCGTCATGATGAGAACGACATTGCGGAAGTCGACTGTCTTGCCGTGGTGATCGGTCAAGCGGCCATTATCCATCACCTGCAGGAGGATGTTGAACAGATCAGGGTGCGCCTTCTCGATTTCGTCGAGCAGGAGGACACAATGCGGGTTTTGATCAACCGCATCGGTTAAAAGACCGCCCTGGTCATAACCAACATAGCCCGGGGGCGCGCCGATCAAACGGCTGACCGAGTGGCGCTCCATATATTCCGACATGTCGAACCGCTTAAGCTCGATCCCCATGATCGAAGACAGCTGGCGAGCGACCTCGGTCTTGCCGACGCCGGTCGGGCCGGAAAACAGGAACGAGCCGATGGGCTTGTCCGGATCGCGCAGACCAGCGCGGCTCAGCTTCATCGCGGTAGCAAGACGCGTGATCGCTTCATCCTGGCCGTAAACGACATGCTTGAGATCGCGTTCGAGGTTTTCGAGCGCCTTCTTGTCGTCCTTCGACACCGTTTTGGGCGGGATGCGCGCCATTGTCGCGATTACCTGCTCGATCTCGCGCGCGGTGATCTTCTTTTTGCGGCGGCTGGGCGGAACCAGCATCTGCATCGCGCCGACTTCATCAATCACGTCGATTGCCTTGTCGGGCAATTTCCGATCGTTGATGTAGCGCGCCGAGAGTTCCACCGCCGTTTTCAGCGCGTCGGGCGTGTATTTGACGCTGTGGTGCTCTTCAAACGCGCTGCGCAGACCCTTGAGGATCTTCACAGTGTCATCGATCGTCGGCTCATTCACGTCGATTTTCTGGAACCGGCGAAGCAGAGCGCGATCCTTTTCGAAGTGATTGCGGAATTCCTTGTAGGTGGTCGAGCCAATGCAGCGGATCGTCCCGCCTGACAGCGCCGGCTTTAGCAGGTTCGAGGCGTCCATCGCCCCGCCACTGGTCGCGCCAGCCCCGATAACTGTATGAATTTCATCGATAAAAAGGACAGCGTGCGGCATGCCTTCGAGTTCGGAGACAACCTGCTTCAGCCGCTCTTCAAAGTCACCGCGATAGCGTGTGCCCGCCAGCAGCGCGCCCATGTCGAGCGAGTAAATCACCGCTTCCTCAAGCACTTCGGGCACATCGCCTTCGACGATCTTGCGCGCCAGGCCTTCCGCAATTGCGGTTTTCCCGACGCCCGGATCGCCCACATAGAGCGGGTTGTTCTTTGAGCGACGGCACAGGATTTGAACCGTGCGATCCACCTCGGGACCACGACCTATCAGCGGGTCAACCTTGCCCGCTTCGGCTTTGGCGTTGAGGTTCACCGTGAACTGGTCGAGCGCGGTTTCCTTCTTGTTGGCGTCGCCCTTGGTCTTTTCGCCCGTCTCTTCGCCGGTTTCTTCCTGGCCTTGCGGGGTCTTGCTTTCGATTTGGCGCCCACCCTTGCCAATGCCATGGCTGATATAGCTGACTGCGTCGAGGCGGCTCATATCCTGCTGCTGCAGGAAGTAGACTGCGTAACTGTCCCGCTCCGAGAACAGCGCCACGAGAACGTTTGCGCCCGTCACCGTGTCCTTGCCCGAGGATTGTACGTGAAGAATGGCGCGCTGAATCACCCTCTGGAAACCGGCGGTCGGCTGCGGGTCGGCGTTGTCTTCGGATTTCAGAGACTGGTATTCGTGATCGAGATATTGCTTCACGACATCGCCCAGTTCGGCAAGGTCTACCCCGCACGCGCCCATCACTTGGGCTGCATCTTCGTCATCGATCAGCGCCAGCAGCAAGTGCTCCAGCGTTGCGTATTCGTGACGGCGCTCAGACGCGTTGCTGAGCGCATTGTGCAAAGTGCGTTCGAGGTTTTGGGCAAAGCTTGGCATGTTTTCGCCTTATCTTGGGGCAGTGAAGGCTTGCAGGACGCAAGGCCTGGAGAGGGGCTCATATCGATATGGGGCGCCGCGTCGGAATTGCGAATCCGCGCCCGTGGAAATCGCGTAGCTCATGGCCTGGAGCCTCCAAACAGAGCATCGGCCGCCGCGCGGTGCGCACTCGCCTTGTCCCGGTGGCTGCGAACGCGCGCGATTTCGGTTTCAAGCAAGGCAATGCGGGCGTCCAACTCGTCTTGCGAATAGGGTCCAAGATCCTCTTGACCGAGGCGGCAGGCGGCGTCTCCGGAGAGACTCGGGCGCTCGTCATCATCCATTGCCGCCTGACCATCCAATCGCAGCGGCTTGCTGTCAATCCGTGAGAGGGCTATTCGCACGCGAAATTTGCATGCGGGCTTGCGAAGGTCGGCGCACAGATCACGAGCAATGGGGGTTTTCAAGGTCGATGAGCGAGGCAACAGATCTGAAAGACCTGCCAGGCACGATGGACGCAATCGGTTTTGCCGCCCCCGGAGGCCCGGATGTCCTCACGCTAGAGACAGCACCGCGTCCTGCGCTTGGTGACGAGGACGTTCTGATCCGTGTTGCCTTTGCGGGAGTGAATCGGCCTGATTGCCTGCAGCGCGCGGGCGCTTATCCGCCCCCGCCGGGTGCATCGCCCATTCTTGGACTGGAAGTCGCGGGCGAAGTCGTGGCTGCCGGGTCTGCGGTGCCGCGCGAGATGATCGGTGCGCGCATCGCCGCGCTCACGCCGGGTGGAGGCTACGCTGAGTATTGCACCGCGCCCTGGCAGCACTGCCTGAGTGTGCCGGACACGATGTCGCTCAAGACCGCGGCTGCCTTGCCCGAAACGCTGTTCACCGTCTGGCACAACGTATTCGAGCGCGGCCTTGCACGCGAAGGAGAGCGGCTGCTCGTCCATGGCGGCACAAGCGGCATCGGCACGATGGCGATCATGCTTGCCAAGGCGTTTGACATGACGGTGATCACGACCTGCGGCGACGAAGCAAAATGCGAAGCGGCGCGGCAGGTGGGCGCGGACCTCGCTGTCAATTATCGTGAGACCGATTTTGTCGAAGCGGTGAAGACCTTCACCGGCGGCGAAGGCGTGCATGTCGTACTCGACATGGTTTCGGGCGATTACCTGCCTCGCAACCTCCAGTGCCTTGCTGAAGATGGTCGTCATGTGACAATTGCGGTGCTGGGTGGGGCCAAGACGGAGCTTTTCATCCCGCTAATCATGATGAAGCGCCTGACGCTTACCGGCTCAACACTGCGCCCACGCTCCGATGCTTTCAAGGCGGCTCTGGCTGATGAGATCGCTGCCAACGCTTGGCCGCTGTTTACCAGCAGCGAGCTAAAACCCGTGATGGATCAGACCCTGCCCCTGGCTCAGGCTGCTGACGCGCATGCGCGCATGGAAGCAGGCCAGCATATCGGCAAGATCGTCCTCGAAGTCGCGGGCGAATGAGGCGCTGATACTTCGCTGAGGTTCGTTCAGCGCCAATGCTGTGCTTTGCAGCCTTGTTTCCCTGGGCCGAAATGAATATTTGTCATCCGGTTGGCGAATGGGCGCGTTACTCGTGCTGCATTGCATTGTGAGGGTTACACAGCTGTGGAATTTCGCAAAACCGTCACGCGGTTGTGAATCGGTTGTAATATTAGACTGCTAAGGGACTAGGTACGTCAGGCACGGTTTCCAGGGATTTCCCATGAGCGACTTTATGTTGTCCGATCTGTCCAACCATGTGCAAGCCGATAAGCTCGCAGATGGTAGCATACCCAACCTCCCGCTTAGCGAGCCTCGCACGCCTGAGCCGGTAGGCAACAAGCGTTCGCGTTACCGCACGATCTGGATCAGCGATGTTCACTTGGGCACCAAGGGCTGCAACGCTGATCTCCTGATCGATTTTCTCGACAACACCGATAGCGAGACGATGTATCTCGTGGGCGACATCGTCGATGGCTGGCGCCTCAAGAAGAAATTCTACTGGCCCGCGGCGCACAACGACATCGTCTGGCGTATCCTCAAGCGCGCCAAGCGCGGCACGCGGATCATTTACATACCGGGCAACCATGATGAGATGTTCCGCCAGTTCACCGGCCTGAACTTCGGCGGTATCGAGATCCGCCGCGCGGCCTTTCACGAGACTGCAGATGGTCGGCGTTTGATGGTGCTGCATGGAGATGAATTTGATGCGGTAATGATCTCGCACCGCTGGCTCGCATTTGTAGGCGACTGGGCTTATCGATCGGCGATGTGGGTAAATGTGATTGTGAACGGCGTGCGAAAAGCCATGGGCAAGCCTTATTGGTCCCTTTCCAAAGCCGCCAAGCACAAGGTCAAGAACGCCGTCGAGTTCATCGGCAAGTACGAGGAAGTCGTCGCCAAAGCTGCCGGAGAGCGCGGCGTGGATGGGGTTGTCTGCGGCCACATTCACACCGCCGAATTCCGAGAGTTCGAGTTCGAAGGCAAGCCGGTTGAATACTGGAATGATGGCGACTGGGTTGAAGGTTGCAACGCACTGGTTGAGCACCATGATGGGCGGATGGAAATCCTTAATTGGCCCGAAATCGTCCAAGCGCGCCACGAGGCGCAAGACGCCGCAGGCGCGGCCCCACACGCCCGTTCAAACGAGGAAGTGCGCGAAGCCGCAGCAAAAGACACGTCTGCTCAGGATGGAGCCCGGGAGGCTGCGTGAACGAGAGCAGGCCCATCAAAGCCTCAGACACCGCTCAGACTCGGGGCAGTCGCCGGGGCATCTTGCCTCGCTCGATCGCGATAGTCACCGATGCCTGGCACCCGCAGACCAATGGTGTCGTACGCACGCTTTCAACGACCTGCGACATCTTGCGCAGTTGGGGGCATGAGGTCACCGTCATCTCGCCCGAGCAATATCGCTCTTTCCCTGCGCCCACCTATCCTGAGATCCGGCTGGCTCTGACATGGCCGGGCGCTGTTGGCCGGCAGCTTGCGAAGATCAAGCCGGACGCCGTTCACATCGCCACCGAAGGTCCGCTGGGTTTCGCTGCGCGGCGGTACTGTCTTAATCGGCGTGTGCCTTTCACAACGGCGTATCACACGCAGTTTCCCGATTATCTCTCACGCCGCACTGGCCTTCCTGCGAGCGCGTTCTGGCCCTATATCCGTTGGTTCCATCGCCCCGCTCAGCGGATCATGGTTGCCACCGAGACCATCCGCGAGCAGCTGCGCGAACAGGGCCTTACCCACCTCAATCACTGGAGCCGCGGGGTCGATCTGGCGTGCTTTTCACCCGATGCGCCGAGGCCGCCCGAATATGAAGGGCTGGAAGGCCCGATCCTGCTCTATGTCGGCCGCGTCGCAGTGGAGAAGAACATCGAGGCTTTCCTGACCAGCAGCTATCCAGGCACGAAGGTGGTTGTCGGTGATGGACCTGCGCGCGCTTCGCTCGAAGCCAAGTTCCCCGATGCGCTGTTCCTCGGTAAGCGCACGGGCAGGGATCTGGCTGGATGCTATGCCGGAGCGGAAGTGTTCGTCTTCCCGAGCAAGACCGATACGTTCGGCCTTGTTATGATCGAAGCGTTGGCTTGCGGGACGCCGGTTGCTGCTTTTCCCGTTCCCGGCCCACTCGACATCCTCAACGATGACGTCGGCGCCATGTCAGAAGACCTTGACCGAGCGATCGATGCGGCGCGCTATTGCGACCGCGCGACCTGCGCGCAGGTTGGCGCTGGCTACAGTTGGGAGGCGGCAACCCGCCAGTTTCTTCATGGCCTTGTCGCGCTGGAAGAAGAAGAATGCGTGTCGCTTCAAACTGCGCCTGCGCTTGAATTCTGACCTGTTGGGGCCCGCCCTTCGGCTCACCTGCCAGGACTGAATGAGCGAAATTCGCAGCGAATGAGCGCTATTTCTTGCGAGCAGGGCAGCTTTGGCCTATCTGCACCTTCGCAAAGGCCGCTCCGCAAGGGGCGGCCCTTTCATTTCTTACGGAGATTTCACTATGGCCAAATCACAGGCCACAAAGGAACAGCCCACACCGCTGATGCCGCATGCAACGGCGACTTGGCTGGTAGATCACACGGGCCTTAGCTTTGAACAGATCGCGCAGTTCTGCGGGCTTCACATCCTCGAAGTGCAGGCGATGGCGGATGATCTGGCGGGTAGCAAGTATACAGGCCGCGACCCTGTCCACGCCGGTGAGTTGACGCTTGAGGAGATCGAAAAGGGCCAGAGTGACCCTGAATACGTTCTCAAAATGCACAAGGCTCCGGTCGAAGTGGCTCGCACCAAGGGCCCGCGTTACACCCCTGTTTCCAAGCGTCAGGACAAGCCCGATGGCATCGCCTGGATCCTGCGCAACCACGCTGAGGTCTCCGACGCGCAGATCTCGAAGCTCATTGGCACGACGCGCAACACGATCGGCGCCATTCGTGAGCGCTCGCACTGGAACATCCAGAACATTCAGCCCAAGGATCCTGTGACGCTTGGCCTGTGCTCGCAGCGCGAACTCGATGCAGTCGTCGCCAAGGCCGCCAAGCGCGCTGGCATTGTCGAAGAGGCGCCCGAGGTGACCGAAGACAGCCGCAGCGAAAAGGACAAGCTGATCGAAGAGCTGCGCGCCGAGCGTGCCGCCAACGCCAAGGCGGCGGCTGAAGCAGCTCAGGAAGCGGAGGCCGAGGCCTGGCTCGCCGCCAAGCGTGAAGCCGAAGAGGCGGACGCCGCTGCGCCTGCGGTTGAACCGGACTCCGCCTTCACCGCGCCTGAACCCGCAACTGAAGTGGAAGAGCCTCAGGGCGAGTGAACCGGAACACACATTAAGAACACGAGAAAAGGGGCGGCTTCGGCAGCCCCTTTTTGTTGGCTGGTCGCGCCGACGAGATTGTGAGACGATCCGACCAAAATCGGGTCTAAGGCCCCTTGTGCCAAGGAGCGGGATCATCCATGGCTACTGACATGAATGTAAATAACGCGTCGCAATACCACCACCCCACGCCTTGGGACACGAAATTCTCAGCCATGACGCTGCCAGGGATGCTGGCGCGAACGGTTGCGCATGATCCGAATGCGCCATTCCTCCATTTCATGGGGCGTACTTATTCGTACGGCGAGATTGAGGCCGAAGCGAAGCGCTTTGCTTGCGGGCTAAGCAAAATCGGCATCGAGAAAGGCGACCGTGTTGGGCTGTTCCTGCCCAATGTCCCGATCTACGCCTCGGCCTATTATGGGGCGATGATGGCGGGGGCTGTGGTGGTGAATTTCTCGCCGCTCTATTCGGTAGAGGAGCTCGCTTGGCAGGTGGCTGATAGTGGGACCAAGGTGCTCGTGACGGTCGACGCGCCCGAACTCTACAAGACCGCCGCCGCCGTGCTGGATAGCTCTGAGCTTGCAACGCTGATCGTCGGGCGCATTGCCGATATGCTGCCCCCGCTCACGGGGCTGGCCATGAAGCTGTTCAAGCGCGGCGATATTGCCAAGGTGGCGTGGGATGGTGCGACCGTAAGATGGACAAGCTTGCAAGCCGATGCGTCCGACAGTGTGCCCAGCCCCATCACCCCCGATGATCTGGCATTGCTGCAATATACCGGCGGCACAACGGGGCGGCCAAAAGGCGCGATGCTGGGGCATAGTCAGCTTTCAGTAAACGCGCAGCAGACCGCCGCGCTCAACCCGTTTGGAGAGCCCCGCAAAGAAGTGTTCATGGGGGCGCTGCCCTTCTTCCATGTTTTCGCCAACACCGCGCTGCTGAACCACGCTATGGTCAGCGGGGGAGCCATCGCGATGGTGCCGCGCTTTGAAACCGGCCAAGTCCTCAAGACGATCGAGAGATACAAGGCCACAGGGTTTCCGGGCGTGCCGACGATGTTTCAGGCGATGCTTGACCACCCCGACATCACCAAGACTGACCTCTCCAGCCTTAAGGTCTGTATTTCCGGCGGTGCGCCGATGCCCGCGCAAGTGCATGAGCGGTTCGAAGAGGTCACCGGTGTGCGCGTCGTCGAAGGCTATGGCCTGACGGAGAGTTCGGGCGTTGTCTCGGTCAATCCCTATGCCGGTACGCGCAAGAAGGGCACGATCGGACAGCTGGTTGCGGGGACCGAGATCGTTCTGCTCGACAAGGAAGACCCATCAAATCTCGCACCCGAAGGCGAGCCGGGTGAGCTTGCGGTAAGCGGACCCCAGATCATGCGCGGCTATTGGAACCGGCCTGAAGTCTCCGCCGACATTTTCGTCACGCGCGGGAACACAACATATCTGCGCACTGGCGATGTCGCGGTGATGGACGAGGACGGGTTTCTCCAGATTGTTGACCGGATCAAGGACATGATCTCGGTCGGCGGGTTCAAGGTCTTTCCCAGCGTTGTTGAGGATGTGATCCTTGAGCACGACGCGGTGAAAGAGGCGCTCGTGATCGGTGTACCCGAAGACTATCGCGGCGAAGTCCCGAGAGCCTATGTCACTCTGCATGAGCCAAGCGCAACGGACGGCAACACCCTGAAAGAATGGCTCAACGACAGGATCGGCAAGCATGAACGCGTCGATGAAGTTGTCATCCGGGACGCTCTTCCCAAAACGATGATTGGCAAGCTCGACCGCAAGGCTCTGCGCGCCGAAATTCTTTAGACCGCCTCAAACGAAAAACGCCGCCCGAATTAGGGGGCGGCGTTTCTTAAGCTCGGGCTGGAAAGCGTCAATTAGCGATCTGGAGCGACGCTTGCTCGTCTACCTTGGCCGCTTTTTCGACTTTTGGCACCGCATTGGCTGTCTGACGCTGCGAATTGGGGGCAAAGCGTCCTTCGACCTGTGCGCCCTGTTCGATGGTGAGCGCATCGTAATGCACATCGCCGTCGATAATGGCGCTCTTCAGGATCGTCAGCTCACGTGCGGAAATCGTCCCGCTTACCTTGCCGGACAGGCGCGCGGTTTCAGCGACGACCGAACCGCTGATTTGGCTTCCCTCGCCTTGGACGAGGCTGGCACATTTGATGTCGCCTTCGATCGTGCCGTCAATATGCAGATCTGCCGAAGCGCTAACGTCGCCTTTCACCGAGACATCGGGTCCGATCACAGAAAAGGTGGAGCTGGCATTGCCGGACATGAATTTTCCTTGCGGCTGAGGGTTAGCGGATGGGCGTTGTGGTGAGGTTGGACGGGCCGCTTCTGCGGGCTTCTTTGAGAACATCAGGGGCGGTCTCCAGGAATGGGCGCGGGTTTACCGGCTTGCCATTGATACGAACTTCGAAATGCAGGTGCGGGCCGGTGGAACGTCCGCTGCTGCCAAGGCCGCCCACCGTCTCACCAGCGGCTACACTGTCGCCGACCTTCGCATCGATCCGCGAGAGGTGCGCATAGCGGGTGACAAGGCCGTTATCGTGACGGATTTCGACAAGGCGGCCATACCCTCCGCGCCAACCGGCATAGACGACAGTACCCGGAGCGGCGGCGAAGATCGGCGAGCCAACCTTACCACGAAAATCGATCCCCGGGTGCATAGCCCCGCGCCGCGTAAAGGGATCGCGCCGGTACCCAAAATTGGATGTGATCGAGACATTGGCGTGCGGGACAACCTGCGGGATGCCATCGAGTGCTCTTTCAAGCGTTGCCATGCGCGATAGGCTGAGGCCAAGGCGCTCAAAGCGCGGATCAAGCTCACCCATGCCCGGCGTGATCGGAATGAAAGGACCACCCACCGCGTTGCGGTCGATATTGCGCGCCAGCATTTTGGGGTCGAGGTTGAGCTTGCGCATGGCCGCTTCAGCACGCTTGGCGCGCCAGTCAGCATAGCGGGTAAGATTCTCGACAACAGCGATCTGTCGCGCTTCAATTTCGGCAAGGCCGCGCGCTTCGGGGAAGAGCTCGCTAATTTTTTCAACGGTTTCAGCCGTCTCTTTGGAGCTATCGGTCACATTGACGCCTGCATCGCGGATGTCATCTGGCAGCAGGGGAAGCATAGCGTCGAGCACGTCCTGTCGCGCGTCCAGCTCTTCGACCACGCTTTCCATGTCGCTGGCGTAGGCTTCCAGCCGCTCTTCCTTGGTCTCGACCTCCGCCATTTCGTCTTCGAACGAAGCAAGGTTGGCTTCGGCCTCGTACTGGTTCCAGGCCATGATGCCCAATGAAACGACCCAGCCCAGCGCCACAGCCAGCACCGCGCCGGCAGCCGTCATTTGCAGTCGTGAGGAAACCTTGATGAAGCGAACCTGTCCGTCCGAGCGCATGAAGAACTCGCGATCCGGAAACCAACCGCGTACCCGCTCAGCAGTGCTGCGGACGCTCCATGCGCTGGGAGAGGTGTTATCTGGCAAAGCGACCCTGTGTTTTCTCGCGTTTGATTGATTTTGGCTATCAAGAGGAGGGTTAATGGTCGATTGCGTACAACTGAGGAAAAGCCGAAGCGAACCTAATTCGCGATGAACGGTTCATCTTGGCGAAAGAATTGCTTGCCGCCCGGTCAAACGCCTCGAATCTTGCCTGAAAGGCTGAGGAAAGACTGATCTGCGCTTGCCCCGATCATCGGCTGAAGCGTGTCGATTCGGCTGGAGGCTCAAGGGACTGACAGTGCTCTGCAAGGCTGCTAGTCCAAGCTCATGTCGAACCTAGAGCCCTCCCCTGTTGCATCGCACCGCAATCTGCTTGTCACACTTGCGAGGACAGTCTTGCTTTGACTGGCCAGAAGCATTCGGCTCCCAATCGATCATGAGCATTGTTCCCCGCCGCATCGGCCTGCTCGGAGGCAGTTTCAATCCTGCGCACGGAGGGCATCGGCGCATTACGAACTTCACTATGGATGCCTTGGGGCTGGACGCTGCGTGGTGGCTGGTCTCTCCGGGCAATCCGCTAAAGCCAAGCGATGAAATGGGCAGCCTGCGCGCACGGCTGAAGTCGGCTGAGGAGCAAGCGCGCCGTTCCCGCATTGTGCCCACCGCGATCGAACTTGAACTCGACACGCGCTATACTGTGGATACGTTGAGAAAGCTCAGGAACCGGTATCCAAACCGCCAATTTGTGTGGCTCATGGGTGCTGATAACCTCGCTCAATTCCATCTGTGGAAAGGCTGGCGCACGATTGCGCGCACCATGCCGATTGCAGTGATCGCGCGCCCGGGTTATAGTGCAAGCGCCATGACGAGCCCCGCCATGGCCTGGCTCAGGCGCTACTCGGTGTCTGCGGCTGGTTTTCGGAAACGGGGGCAATGGAGCGCACCGGCCCTGGTGTTTTTGCGTTTCGATCCGGATCATCGCTCGGCCACGGCCATCCGCCGTGCCAACGCCGAATGGGCGACTGATCTTGCGGGCGCAAGGCACAATCCGGGCCAAGGTGCAGCGCCGCGGGATCGGCTCACCTTTCGCCGAATTCAAGGATGGGACGAGGCATGAGGCTTGCCGCCTTTGGCCCCGCCCCCTTGTTCGCTCGCGGACACATCCCACATCACTGCCCTGAAATCTGGAGAATGATGCTTGTCACACACACAGGCAAACACCGTCACACCCTTAAGCGATGCCGCCAAGGCTTTGCCCGTCATGAACGCTGATACGACCGATGATCTGCCCGATGACCTGCCCGATGACCTGCACGCATTGGTTCTTGCGCAGCTGGATGACGATCAGGCGCTCGACGTTGTCTCGATCCCGCTTGAGGGCAAGAGTTCCGTCGCTGATTACATGGTGATCGCCAGCGGCCGCTCGACCCGTCAAGTGGCCTCGATGGCGCAAAAGCTCGCGGAAAAGGTCAAGCAGAACGGCTTCGGCCCGGCGCGGGTCGAAGGGCTTCCGGCAGCGGACTGGGTCCTGATCGATGCAGGCGATGTGGTCGTGCATCTGTTCCGTCCCGAAGTGCGGAGCTTCTACAACCTTGAGCGCATGTGGTCGTTCGAGAGCGGAGAAGCGGCGGTGTCCTAGTTTTTCGAAGGCGCATCCGCGCCTTCGTACTCGCTAGACGTCCTCCGGGGAATCTTCCCCTGCGGACCCGCTGCGGGCACCCAGTCGGGCTTGCGGTTTGCTGTCGCAAACCATTGCTTGCGAATACGTCGGAGGTGGAGACGATTTCGAAATCTATGATTTCGCAAGGACGACCGTCCGCCCGCAGGTGCCCCGGAGCCGAAGATTCGGCGTAGGGAAGAGCACCGAGGACGCAGCCCCGGATGGGGCTGCATGAAACAAAGACTCTCTCTCACAAATAAGGACTTCTCTCTCATCCTCCTCCACATCATCGCCCGCGGAAAGATCGCCCGCTCGCCCGAGGCCGAACTTGTGACGCGCTATGAAAAGCGGATCGCATGGCCGCTGAAGCTCACCGAATTGCCTGAAACCGGCGGGCGCGTTCCCGAGCACCAAACGCCATGCAAGACAGTCCTCCTCGATGAGCGCGGCAAGGCCATGGGCTCTGAGGAATTTGCGCAATTGCTGGGCCGATGGCGCGATGACGGCATGCGCGAGGCGCGCTTTGTCCTTGGGGCGGCGGATGGCCATTCGCCCGAAGAACGCCGCGATGCTGACCTCCGGCTCGCCTTTGGCCCGGCAACCTGGCCGCACCTGCTTGCGCGCGCGATGCTGATGGAGCAGCTCTATCGCGCAACGAGCATTCTTGCAGGCCATCCCTATCATCGGGCATGATCACCTTAGTGAAACACACGCATCTCTTCGCGCTAACGCTCACCACTTGCGGCATTGCGGCTTTGATCGCGTTGGCGCCCGAAAGCCAGGCGCAGCGAGAAGTGACGATCCTGGCCCCTGAAGAGGCGCGCGAGCAGCTCGAACGCGCAACCAAAGCCAACGAGGAGGCTGAAGCGCGCGCCGCCCGATTTGCGCGCGATGCTGAGCAGGCTGACGAAGCCGCCCAGCGCGCCGCCAGCGAAGAGGCAGCGCTGGCCGCGCGCATTCAGCAAAACGAGGCGCAAATCGCAGCCGCTCGCGCGCGCTATTCGCTCACGCAAGTGGAGCGCGCGCGTCTCGCCAACCGGTTGGCGCAGCGACAACAGCCGCTTGTTCGTCTGACCGCTGCGCTTCAGACAAACGCTCGCCGCCCGCTGGCGCTTTCGGCTTTGCAGCCCGGTTCGCTCAAAGATCTTGTCTATGTTCGCGCGGTGCTCGACAGCGCTGTCCCGCAAATTCAGGCGCGCACTTCCGCCCTGCGCGGTGAGCTGGAGGAGGGTCTGACGCTTGAGCGGCGCGCTCGCCGCGTTTTGACCGAGCTGCGCCAAAGCGAAGATGAGCTCAAAGCCAAACGCAATGAAATGGTGGCGCTTGCCGCGAGCCAAAAGCTGGCTTCTGCCCAAGCGCGCAGCGAAGCCGCCCGCGAAGGACAGCGCGCCTTAGCGCTTGCGGAGGAAGCGCGTGATCTGGATGGCCTGATCGACAGGCTGGATGCCAATGCCAAGCGGCGGCAGGCTCTGGCGGCCTTGCCCGGCCCGGTCTTGCGCCCCGCATCGTTGAGCAGTTCGGATGATGCTGTCGGCGTTTTCGCCGCAGAGGGCGAAGAAACTGTCCTTGAACCCACCGACAGCGCGCCGCTCGATTTTCAGCTCCCGGTGCAGGGCCAAACGGTGACGGGTTTCGCAGAGCAACGTTCAAGCGGTATCCGCTCAAAAGGGCTCACGCTGCTCCCTCAGGCCGGCGCTCAGGTCATTGCCCCTGCGAGCGGCCGCGTGGTCTTCGCCGGACCCTATGAAGGCTTTGGCCGAATCGTTATTATCGAGCATGCGAACGGGTGGAGCAGTCTTGTCACAGGCCTTGCGCGCAGCGACGTGGCGGTGGGAAACCAGATTATTGGCGGAGCCCCTCTCGGCGTAGCGGATGCCCAAGGCGGCACCATAGGCATCGAACTTCGCGAAAACGGTGAACCGGTTAACCCTCTCGATTATCTGGAATAAACGCTCGAAACCAAGCGCGGCCTTCGAACGTATTTAAAAAGAGCCCTCAGTCGTAGTTGGCCCGAAGCGGGACGCCTGACACTCTGATACAAGCTCTCATCTGGCGTTAAGGCGCACAAATCTATACGAATGTGTTTAAAAGGAGCCTCTCAACCCCATGAAAATTGCCGCTCTCGCTCGCACCGCCGCTCTGGTCACCGCTGTCGCGCTTATCCCGGCGACCACCGCCACAATGGCGCAGGTTGATGGCCGCGCCGGCCCGGAGTTCTCGAAGCTGTTCGCAACCTATCAGCGGATCAAGGCGAGCTATGTCGAGGATGTAAGCGATGATCAGCTGGTGCGCGGAGCGATTGACGGGATGCTTTCCTCGCTCGATCCGCATTCGGGCTATCTCGACGGGAGTGATCTCCAACGCCTCGAGACGATGATCGACGGCAATTATTCCGGCCTTGGTCTCTCGGTTGTCCAAGATGATGGCGCGGTGAAAATCATTTCGCCGTTCCGTGGGTCTCCGGCAGACGAAGCGGGCCTCAAAGCTGGCGATTACATCACGCACCTTGACGGGGAGCTGATTTACGGCGGGGAGCTTGATGACGCAGTTTCGCGAATGCGCGGTAAGGCAGGCACGGCGATCCAGCTGACGATCTTCCGTCCGGGCCGCGACGAGCCGTTCGATGTTGATGTGACGCGCGGCGTGATTGAGCTTGAGCCGGTCACCCACGAACTGATGCCCGGCAATATCGGCCACATCATGGTCAACGAATTTTCCGCGGATGTGGGCGCCGATGTCTACCGTGCCTGGCGCACGATGCAGGAAGAGGCGACCGGCCGGATGAGCGGGCTGGTGCTTGATCTGCGCTCCAATCCGGGCGGCAGTCTTGATGAAGCGGTGGCTCTCTCGGACCTGTTCCTCTCCAAAGGCCGCATCGTGTCGCAGCGGGGCCGCGCACGCGGTGAAACGCTCCTCTATGATGCCGAGGAAATTTTCCGCGGCGACATGGCCGAAGGCGTGCCGATCATCGTCCTGATTGACGCGGGCTCTGCCTCTGCCTCCGAAATCGTTGCGGGCGCGCTGCAGGATCACCGCCGGGCTCTGGTCATGGGTGAGCGCAGCTTTGGCAAGGGCTCGGTCCAGTCGCTGCTGCCGCTGGGCCGTGATGCCGCGCTCAAGCTGACTACGGCCCGCTATTACACGCCGGCTGGCAAATCGGTGCAGGAAGGCGGGATCATGCCCGACATTCGCGTGCCGCAGCTTTCCGACCCTGATCTTGCGCTGCGCGAGAAATACCAGACGCGCGAGAGCGATCTGCGCGGACACCTTGTCAACGAGCTTGGCCTGAAGGACGAAGAGCTCGAAGCCGACAAGATCGACGATCCGCGCTTCCAGCTGACCGCTGAAGAGCTTGATGAGCAAGGGATTGAAGACTTCCAGCTGCACTATGCGCTGGAAACCCTGCGTCGCACCACGAAGAGCTCGGTCGCGCTGCTTGACTAAACCCTTTTGAGGGTCAGGCCATGACCGGATTGGATCAAGGACGCCTGTTTGCGCTCGTGCTCTCAGGCGGGCTTCTGGGCGGCGCCTATATCTCTGAGTATGTCTTCGGGTTTTTCCCGTGCGAGATGTGCTGGTGGCAGCGCTGGCCTCATTTCGCCGCCCTTGGCCTCGCAGCTCTTGCCTTCGCCGCGCCAGCGCCGCGCGCCTGGACGGCTCTGGCGGCGATCGCGATCATCACCTCCGGCCTGATCGGCGGGTTTCATGCGGGCGTTGAATATAAGTGGTGGGAAGGCATTACGGGCTGCGCCACGGTCGATTATGGGCTCGACGTGCTCGACCCAAAAGCTGTCCCGCTCGTTCGCTGTGACGAAGCGCCGTGGACTTTTTTCGGAATTTCGCTCGCCGGGTTCAATTTTCTCTTTTCTTGTCTGGGTGGGATCGCCATTTTGAGTTCAACAGTGGGATCGAAAAAGCGAGCAAATACATGACACGTGACGAAATCCATCGCATGATCCGGGTTGACCAGGCCGGCGAATTTGGCGCGACCCGCATTTACGAGGGCCAGCTTGCGGTCATGGGCGATCGCGGGCCACACTCGGCTGAAATCCGCCACATGGCTGAAGACGAAGAGGTTCATCGCAAGGAATTTGACGCGCTGATGGCCAAGCGCGGCGTGCGCCCGACAGCCCTGCACCCGCTATGGTCAGCGGCAGGATACGCCTTGGGCGCTGGCACGGCGCTGCTGGGCCCGGAAGCCGCAATGGCTTGCACCGCCGCGGTTGAGGAAGAGATTGACCGCCACTACACCGAGCAGCTTGACAGGCTGAAGGATAGCGGCGTCGACCCTGAGCTTGCAGACATGATCGAACGCTTCCGCGATGAAGAGCGCGAACATCGCGACGCAGCCCTCGCCAATGATGCGGAGAAAGCGCCTGCCTACCCGCTGCTAGCCGGCGCAATCCGGTTGGGCTGCAAGGTGGCGATCAAGGTGAGCGAGCGGATCTGAGCGGCGCGCCACATTGCCGAGCTGCGCTGCTCACAATCTCCAGTAGAGCTGATCCGGGCCGATAAGCGCGGGATCAAGAGCGGACTTCACATCGATCAGCACTCCGGCGGGTTTAAGCCGCGCTATCAGCTGTGTGGGAGCACTCACGTAAGCATCGTGATCGACCGCCAGAACGAGCGCATCGAGTTCGCGCACATCATCGTCCGGCGCAAGGTTCAGCGCATATTCGTGGCGCGCCTCCTCAGCACTGGCGAGCGGATCGCTGACCAATGCCTCAACCCCATATTCGCTCAGTTCCGCGAGAATATCAGGCACCTTGGAGTTGCGGATATCGGGCACGTTCGGCTTGAAGGTAAGGCCCAGCACGCCCACGCGCGCTGACGACAAGGGCACTTTGCGCGAAGCGAGCAGCTTCACCAGCTTCTGTGCCACCGCCGCCCCCATGGAATCGTTGATGCGCCGCCCGGCGAGGATCACTTCGGGTCGATAATCGAGCTTTTCAGCCGCTGCAGTGAGGTAATAGGGGTCCACCCCGATACAGTGCCCGCCCACAAGGCCCGGCGTGAAGGGCAGGAAGTTCCACTTCGTCCCCGCCGCCGCCAGCACGTCCGAGGTGCGGATGTCCATCTTGTCGAAGATCAGTGCAATCTCGTTCATCAGCGCGATGTTGAGGTCGCGCTGCGTGTTCTCGATCACCTTGGCCGCTTCAGCGACCTTGATCGAGGGCGCCTCGTGCAGCCCCGCATCGACAATCGCGCCATAGACCGAGCGCATCCGCGCAAGCGAGGCTTCATCCTGCGCTGCGATGATCTTGGTGATCGTCTCAAGCCGGTGAACCGTATCGCCCGGATTGATCCGTTCAGGGCTGTAGCCCAAGGTAAAGTCGCGCCCGCATTGAAGGCCTGAGTGTTTTTCAAGAATGGGCCCGCAATAATCCTCGGTTGCGCCGGGATAGACGGTGGATTCAAATACGATAAGCGCGCCTTCGCTCATGCGAGGGCCAATCGCTTCACATGCGGCGCGCAAGGGCGACAGGTCTGGGCGGCGCTCAGCGGTGATCGGTGTTGGCACGGTGACGATGACAAGGCTCGCGCCTTCCAGAACGGCCGGGTCATCCGAGACGGTGAGGCCGCTCGCGGCAAGGCGCGCGTCGTCGATTTCCTGCGTGTAATCGTTGCCTGCCTGTAGGGTCGCGATGCGCTGTTGTGAGATGTCGACGCCCACCACGCGGCCCGGCTCATCACCCAGCCGCTCGGCCATCGCCACTGCCACCGGCAGGCCGACATAGCCAAGGCCCACAATCGCAATCGTCTCCACAACGGGATCGGTGCTGGGGTCAGAGGCGACCGAGGCGGCGGGCGAGGCTTGGGACTGATCGGAGCGAAACGGGGCGTTCATGGCGCGCTTTATGGCCCTAAGATACTCAACATTTCGCTAACCATGCATCGCAAATGCCCTTCACAGGCGGTTCAGCACGGTCCATGTAGGAGACGGCAATATCGAAGAGAGCGCGCTCGTGACCAAAAGCGCTCAGAAGACTGGACAAAAGCTCATGATTTCAGATGCCAAGCTTCTTATTCCAGCGGCAGCTTTTGGCGCCGCCGCTGTCTTTGCAAGCGCGCCGGCGCACTCGCAGAGCAAGGGAGGGGATCGGGTGAACATGGTGATCGCCTACAGCGAAGACGAATGCCCCGAGCAGACCGAGGAAGGCGAGATCGTGGTTTGCCAGATCCTTGTCGAGGCTGAGCGTTATCGCATTCCCTCGAACTTGCGCACGAGCGATTCCCCGCAGAGTGTCTCGCGCGTCAAACAGGTCGAAAAGTTGAAATATGTCGGCGATTTTGGCGCATTCTCATGCAGCCCAGCGGGGGCAGGCGGGTTCACCGGGTGCAACCAGAAGTTTATCGAGAGCGCCTATCAAGAAAAGTCAGAGGCAGAGACCATCCGTTTCAGCCAACTCATCGAAGCGCAGCGACAACAGCGCCTCTCTGCGATCGATGGCGATGCGGCCGAAATGCAGGAGCGTGTCGAGCAGATCGAGCGCGAATATTTGGAGCGGCTTGAGCGTGAGCGTGATGCAGCCTTGCCCGGTGAAGCCGTTGAGGCGCCCAGCGTGGGTTCAGAGCCTTCGCCCGATGCGCCCCCAACCGCGCAAACGGATGCGGCACAAACCGCGCCCGCTGACCGCGCTCCGCCGCCGCCCGTCGTGGGGCCAACGCTAACGCCTGACGAAGGCGGCTAAGCACCGCTGGGCGGCTTACCGCTCGTAATAGGCGCGGTACCATTCGACAAACTGGCGGATGCCTTCGCGAAAAGGCGTCTGCGGCGCGTAGCCTGTCAGCTCCGTGAGCAAGGTCGCATCGGCCCAGGTGGCCGGCACATCGCCCTTTTGCATCGGCATGAAGTTCTTGATCGCCTCGCGCCCGCATTCCTCTTCGATCGCGGTGATGAAGTCCATCAAGCGCACCTTGTCCGAGTTCCCGATATTGACGACGCGCCAGGGCGCTACGGGTGACAGGCTGTCATAAGGGGCAATGGCTTCGGGGGTCTCAGGGCGCTCAGGCGCCGCATCGATAAGCAGGCGGATGCCCCGAACGAGATCGGTCACATAGGTGAAATCCCGGTACATCTCCCCCTCATTGTAGATATCGATTGGCGTCCCTTCGAGGATGCCGCGTGTGAACTTGAACAGCGCCATGTCCGGCCGCCCCCATGGCCCATAGACCGTGAAGAACCGGAACATTGTCGTCGGCAGGTTCCACAGATGCGCGTAGGAGTGCGCCATCACCTCATTGGCTTTCTTGGTCGCAGCGTAGAGCGTAAGCGGCGTGTCGCATTTCTCACGCTCATCAAACGGCATCTGATCGTTCGCACCGTAGACCGAACTCGTAGAGGCCATCAGCAGGTGATCAACGCCAAGCTCACGCGCGCATTCCATCACATTGAACGTGCCAACGACATTGGCGTCGATATAGGCGCGCGGGTTCTCCAGACTGTAGCGCACGCCCGCTTGCGCCGCCAAGTGAACGATCACATCAGGCTCTTGCGCCATGGCAAAGGCATGGAGAGTGTCAAAGTCTTCGAGCATCCCCTCATGCGCATGAAAATGCTCGTGCTGCTGGAGCATCTGGTGACGGCGCTGCTTAAGGCGCACATCGTAATAGTCGGTCATCCCGTCATAGCCGACCACGCGAAACCCCTCCGCCAACAAGAGCTTCGAGAGATGAAAACCAATGAAACCGGCGCTTCCGGTGATGAGGACTGTGCGCATGGGCGACGGTTAGAGGACGCTCAGAATTATTCCAGCTAAAGATATTCCTTGGAGCCGCAGCGCGACCCATTCGGCTGACCGTGCGCGCCTACCCGCTTTCTGCAATCCGATGTCACGGTTAGCAGAGCCAAACCGGTAGGGCGATGCTTCACAACCAGAGTGTGGGAGCACACGGCTTTGAAGCCCGACATCCGCAATGAAGACCCAGTCAGCACAAAGGGGCGATAAAACCTTAGGGGGTTATCGTCTTGACGATTGCCCGCTCCCCCGCCCAAGGCTAGTGGCTTGATTTGCTGCCTCTACGAGGTCGAACACGGAAGTTTCACCAGCGATGCGAGTAGTCGTATTCGGTATTCCAGCCACAAATCCATCTTCGAAACAGGAGCCAAGCGAGTGGGCAAAAAGAAGTTCTTGTCGAAACACCATCCAGAGGCGAACATCGACGGAACAAGCGTCCACGAGGGGGCTGTTGCGTTCTATTCGCTGGTCAGGGCAGCAATGCTCCAGACCGACGCGAAGAAGGTCCTCAATTTCGGCGCTGGACGAGGCCGGTTCTGGTACACCAACGACAAGGAGACCGGCTCTCTTTTGCGCAAATCCATGCAGGACCTTCGGGCGCCTCACCTTGAAGTGACTGCCTGCGACATCGATCCGGTCGTCCTGACCAATCCGGTCTCTGACCATCAGGTCCAGATCTTTCCCGGAAAACCCCTCCCTTTTGAAGACGAGAGCTTCGATATCATTGTCTCGGACATGACTGTCGAGCATATTGATGAGCCCAAGCCGGTTTGCGACGAGCTCTTGCGGATACTTAGGCCTGGCGGATTTATATGCGTTCGCACTCCCAATAAGTGGGGTTATGTGGCGCTGGCAGCCATGTTAGTGCCCAATGATTTGCACGCTAAGGCGTTGACCTGGATCCAAGGCGGGCGCGCAGAAAAGGATGTCTTCCCGACCTACTATCGGATGAATACGCGCGGCGATTTTCGCACGCTCTTCCCAAGTCACCAGGTCTATGTGACCAAACACTTCAGCAATCCGGAATACTACTTCGGCTCTCACCTCGCCTACTCCGCCTTTCGCTTCCTCCACTGGATACTTCCTCGCATCTTCGCCCCGACCCTCTTCGCCTTTGTTCGAAAATCGCCCGCCTGATGGCGTCGTGGCGCCCACTGAAGAAATCCGGTGCGCCCCTCGCTCGGCCACGAGAAGTCGATGATACCCGCTTCTGATACCTGTGATGCGCCCAGCTCTATCACCCATTGCTGAAGGTCTGCCCGCTGCGGGGCGGCCGCCAACTTCCGCTTGCTGAACCTGTCCGCTTTTGCAAGGAGCCGGGCGATAGGCGCGTGCACAAAGGCCCCACGCAAAAGACGCAAAAAGAAGGCGCCACGCAGAAAGGTCCCCGAACCCGTGCAGGTTCTCCAGGTTCACAACTATTATCGCACGTCCGCGCCATCCGGTGAAAACAAGGTCGTCGATGCTGAGCGCAAGCTCTTGCGCGAGAATGGACACGTCGTTGAAATGTTGGTGCGGCACAACGATGATCTTGATCGCATGGGGGCCAAGGGCGCGCTGATCGGGGCGGCGGCTACGGCATGGAACCCCTTTGCCAGGAGGGCCATGAAGACCGCGCTTGCCGATTTCGACGCTGATGTCGTGCATGTGCACAACACCTTCCCGCAGCTTTCGCCGGCCATTTTCCCAGCGATTTCGGGCCGGCAGGGGCGGGTTATCACGCTCCACAATTATCGCACCGTCTGCCCCGCGGCTCTGCCCATGCGAGAAGGTGAGGTGTGCACCGAGTGCATCGACACGCGTTCCGCGCTCCCAGCGCTGCGATATGGTTGCTACCGCTCCAGCCGTTTGGCGACACTTCCGCTTGCAGCCAAGGTCATGGCCCATCGGGCGGCCGGGACCTGGCGCAATCATGTCGATGCATTCATCGTCTTCACCCAGTTTCAGCGCGAGCTGATGGCCAAGGCCGGTTTCCCGCGTGAACTGATCCACATCAAGCCAAACTTCTTTCCCGACAACCCGGCCATGATCCCCTTTGCCAAGCGGGCTGAGCGGGTGCTGTTTGTCGGACGGCTGACCCCGGAAAAAGGCGTCCAGACCCTTATCGAGGCGTGGCGCCAATGGGGCGAGACAGCGCCACCCTTGCGCATTCTGGGCGACGGGGAATTGCGCAGCGTGCTTGAAGAGAAGGCGGCGGGCCTGCCGATCGAATTTTTTGGGCAGGTCGATCCTGAGGTTGTTGTGCGCGAAGTCGGCAATGCGCGGCTGGTGGTGGTGCCCTCGCAATGGTTTGAAGGCTTCCCGATGGTGCTGCAGGAGGCGTTCGCACTGGGAACCCCGGCGGCGGTATCTGAGATCGGTCCGCTGCCGAGCCTTGTTGAAGAGGGGGAACTGGGCGGGGTTTTCCGTCCCAAAGACCCCGCTTCCCTGTGCCACGAAATCCAGCGGCTCTGGAGCGACCAAGACGCGCTCGCCCGCAAGGCTGAATGCGCTAGGAAGACATTCGAGAGCCAGTATACCCAAGGCGCTAATCTCAAAGCCTTGCTGGAGATTTACGAGGCTGCGATGACGGTGAAACAGGACCGCTTGACGCCATGATGCACTCCCCTACCCCTCCCGCCGATCCGCAGCAGCGCAGCCCGGATGCACTCTCGACCATGCACCTGCTCGGCTTTGAGATTGCCAAGGATCCTGGGCCCCGTGTGGTCGAGGACATTGCCCGCTGGGTGCTCGAAGCGCCACAGGGGGAAGGCGAAGCTGGGCGCGGGAAGCGGTTTGCCTGCATCAATCCGCACTCCTACGCTGAAATCAAGAAGCGCCCTGAATTGCTGGAAGGTTTCTTGTCGTCGGACTGGATCGTGCCGGACGGGGCAGGGATCGTGCTCGCCTCGCGTTTCGTCGGCGACCCGGTGGCAGAACGGATCACGGGAGCAGACATTTTCTTCGGCCTCAATGCGAAGCTCGAAAAGGCGGGCAAGGGGCGGGTGTTCTTCCTTGGCTCGACACAAGCGACGCTCGATCGGATCGCGGACAAGTTCCGCAAAGATTACCCAAATCTCGAACTCGCCGGGACCTATTCGCCGCCTTACAAGCCCGAATTCACTCCTGAAGACAAGGCCGCGATGGTTGCCGCCGTCAACGCAGCAAAACCCGACGTCTTGTGGGTTGGCATGACCGCGCCCAAACAGGAGGCTTGGATCGCTGAGCATATTGATCAGCTCGACATCCGGTTTGCAGGAGCTATCGGCGCGGTGTTTGACTTCTACATCGGCAATGTCAAACGCTCCTCGCCGGTCTGGCAGAACCTGCACCTGGAATGGCTGCCGCGCCTTGTGCAGGAGCCGCGCCGATTGTGGCGGCGGATGCTGATCTCGGCCCCGATTTTCGTCACGGATGTCGTGCGCGAACGGCTCGGGCGAGCCGGCGGTAGGCGCTGATCGGGTTGATAGGCCGGAACTTGTCGCACAGCCGTTTCCCGATCCCGATCGCAAAGGCCCTCGCACTGGCCGCGAGCCCTTCGGGCACGCGCTTGATCGGGCAAGCGATGGTCAGCGCCACAAACCTTACAATCGCGCTAAGCGTGACCTGGGTATTCGGGCCAGCGGTTTTTGGGGTTTACAGCTTCTTTGCGCTGGTTGCTCTGTTGCTGATCCTCGGTCTTACGGCTGCGTTTGTGGAGACGGCTACGTCGATCGTTGCTCCGATGGCCGATGATGAGCGACACTCCTATTTTTCCGCGCTGGCGCTAAGCTATGTTGGTCTCCTCGCGCTCTCGCTCGTGCCGCTTCATTTCGCGCTGATCGCGATCCATGATGGCTTTTTTGAGACGGCGAAGGTCAACAAATACCTCATAACGGGCTTTGTTGCCGTTCAGCTCAGCGCAGGATTGCTCCGTGCGTTCTTGCAGGCATTCGCCCCAAGCGGCTTCCTGCTGGCGAACGACATCGTGCGAACGGTTCTAATCCTATCGGCGCTCGCTGGTACGGTGGTTGCTTCAATCACCAGTCATGCATTTGATCCTTATGCCGGCGTTATTGCGCTGCAGACCGGGGCACTGGGAGCCTATCTCTTCTTGTTCGTGCTGTACTGCTTGGTAAGGCGTTTGTGGGCCACGTTGGACTTCTCCGCACTTGCGGTGCATCGTCGCCGCAGCGGCTTGACGACGCTCGTTGCGATCGTGCGATTTTTTCAGGTTAACACGCCGTTACTTCTGGCGCAGTTTCTCTTGGGGGAACAGGTCTTCGGCGTCTTGCGCACTTGCCAGACAATCGCGAACTTTGCCGGGCTGCCATTGAACGCCTTTCGTCTCAACAATTTTGCCAAGAGCGCGATTGCGTTCACAAGCGGAGGCACACAGCACCTTGTGTCTCACGTGATGCACTATGTTCTGAAGCTGGCACTAATGGCCCTCGTCTGCGGTCTTTTCGTGCTAGCCGTCTTGCTTGTAATTCCCGAAGGGCTGCGACCCGGCAGCGAGCCACTTGCTTACATTTTACTGTTTCTCGCATGCACCGTGATCTCTACCGTTAACCCCGCGCTCGACGCATATTTTTACGCAAGAGGCGATTTGACGCCGGTGCTCAAGAGGTCTCTGCTTGGCGTTGCCGTCGCCGTGCTATGCGCCCCGGCTTCGATCCATTATTTTGGCGCTCTGGGTGCGCCCATTGCTCTTTTTGCCGTGCTCCTATTCGTGTGTATTGCGACGGCATTCCTAATCTACCGGGAAACACGCTATGCACAGGCACCTTAGGTCCTCGCTCCCGCTCAACCTATGGTGGCGGCTGCGGGTTGCGCTTTGGACGTCGCCGACCTGGCACGCAATCTACGAGCGTTTTGTGCGCTTAAGCCGGCCGCGGTTGCTCGAAAGACTCGTCGATCAATCCTCTGATCTTGTGATTGAGGCTTTCCCGCGGTCGGCCAACACTTTCATTGTATGGGCACTCCGGGACTCCACTGATCGGCCTTTACGGATTGCGCATCACCTGCACGATTTGATCCAGGTCGAGCGCGGCTTGATTTACCAGTTGCCAGTCGTCGTCATCATCCGCAATCCGCTCGACGCGTTTGTTTCTTATCGCCTGCGTAGCCCGGAGCTCAATGTGTCGACCATGCACAGTATGTACGCAAGTTTCTATGGCCGAGTGCTCGAACTTGCCGACCAGATCCTGCTTCTGCGCTATGAGGACGTGATCGGCCAGCCCGATGCGGTGCTGGCACGGATCCATGATCTGCTCGGCACGCCCGAGGACGCTCGACGTCCGATCGACGTCTCGCGTGTGTTCGATGCTGTAGACAAGGCCGAGCAAAATCTGCGGCTGGCACAAGGACGGCCAGCGGGGCGATCCACTGAACAAGATGCAGCTTTCGCCACTTCTGTCGCGCGTCCAACTGCGGCCAAGGAAAGCGGCAAGCAGATTGCGATCGACGATTTGAAAAACCACCACGCCACAGCTATCGCTTCGGCCCATGGGCTGTACGAACAGGTGCTGGAGCGCTGCGTGTCTTTTGACAAGACTTCGGCCTGACCTGGATCGGAGTTGACGATGAGAGCGGTCCTGCACCTTGGCTACCCAAAAACCGGCACCACCTATCTCCAACGAAGGCTGTTTCCGCAGGCTGCGAAGGACTTCACGGTAATTACGCCCGAATTCGAGAATTGCGGCATAAATATTAAAAAGACCGCATCGCAGATCGAGGCCGGGGGCATATCTGACGAATTTCGGGAAAGGATCATGATCCGGCCACTGCTACTTTCGAGTGAGCGCTATCTGTTCGATGCCCTGCGAATTTACAGTCACGGGCGATTTGCCCCGACGGGCTTTGCTCAGGCATTGGAAGGGCTCAAGTCGCTTTGCCGTGACGTGCCGCAGGACCGGATCGATATCGTAGTCTATCTCCGCCGGCAGGACCATCTGATGCACTCCCTCTATGCGGAGAGCAAAGTCTACCATTATGACACGGTGGATGCGCTTAATACGCTTGAGAAATATGCCGAAGCCGTGCTGACGCAGGCCGATCGCTCGGACCAGCCTGGCTATTTCTATGATTTTGCAAACACGTTCAATCTCCTGCGCGCGGTGTTTCCCAAAGCCGCGATTCATCTCAGGCGATATGAGAACCTTGTCTCGGAACCGGACCAGGAAGTCGAATTCTGGTCCGATCTGTGCGATTTTGAATTCGCGCATCCGACAGGCGCCGAGAATGTTCGGGCTGCTGGCGAAGGGAGCAAGCGCGCGGACAGGAAGGGCATCAGGATCGTCGTTCTTCGGCTCAAGGATCGCTTTTTCCCCGAATTCAAACTGCCTAATTCCCTTAGCCAGTTTGCCGAGCGCGTTCTTTCGGCCATCAGTTTCGGCAATGCCGAGGTGATCGGGATGGACGTAACCCTCAGAGAGCGAGTCCGATCGCATTTCGCCGTTCTCAACCGTCGGTTCGCGGCGACAGGTTTGGTCTCTTCATCTGTCATGTCGACGGACTATCTTGACGCAGCAGCTGACCCGGCGAGAGGCGATGAATCTTGATTAAGATCAAGATTGCTCAGCTCAATGCTTTTGTGGTGTTCGCGCTGCTCCCCTGGCTCACATTTTTTGCGCCAGCGCTTCTGGCATACGGCTTGCTGGTCGGTCTCTTGGTGTTGAACCGCAAGTTCATTGCGCTTTTGCTTTTTTTCACCGCAGCGGGAGCTGCCTATGCCCTTGTCGAAGCGTCTCCCGTGCGAGAGATACTGTCGCCCGAGCAGAGCCTGAACGCCTACAATTCGACTTTTGGCTGGCTGATTGTCTTGAGCTTGCTCTTCCTGAAGCAGGACATCGCCTTGCAGGCCACCCGCCTGGTCGATGCTCTGATGCTCGCTTTCGCCATTACGGGCCTTTCAGCCTATTACGTCTTTGGCATTGACGTCGAGGCGATCATCCAGATTATGGGCCTCACCTTCGCACCCTATTTCGCGATCTCGCAGCGCCATGATCAAAGGATTATGGTGGCAGCCTACATGTTCCTTTCCGGCGGACGTGCAAATGCTCTTGGCTTTATCCTAGCCGTGGTTTGGGACCAGTTCCGCTACTTACGTGCAGTGTTATCGCTTCCGGCCTTGATCGGGCTGCTCGCGTTGGTTGCCAGCGGAAGCGCAGCAGTGCTTGCCTACGAATACTTGCAGGACCTCCAAAATCAGGCAGTCTACATGAAAGGGCGCACCGCTTTTTGGATCGGCTTGCTCGAAAACCCGCCGGATGCAATTGGTGCAGGCGCTGGTTACTCGCTCCTTGTAATCGAACAGATTGCCGGGTTCTTCCAATTGCCTCACAATGATTGGCTGCGTGTCTACAGCGAATTTGGATATATCGGATTAATCACGACACTCCTCGCAGTCGTCCTGCTTAGCCAAAGGGGCGACGTTACGCGTTTCGCTACAGTTGTTCTGGGCGTATCCATGGTGTTCGACAACACATTATCCTATCCAACTGCCATGGCCGCATACTTTATTGTCTGCCAATCCCGTTCCTCGCAGTTGAACAAGAGCCGGTCAGATCCGGAGCTCACTTCGCCTGCCACGCAGCCCGCGGGCGGCGCGGCGCCGGTTGGACAATAGGAGGGTCAGCGTTCTCGATGTCCGATCGCAAAACACAGCTTTCGCCTCGAAGGCGCGGTCTTTTGCAGAGCCTTGCTGGGGTGTTCGGCTTGGCCGCTGGCGCGAGGGCTGCGCTGGCAAGCACGGCGGGCGGTTCGCACGATAGCGCGGCCGACGAGGGCGGTCAGGTCATTGCCAAGGCACGCGTACCGGTCTTTGCATCGCTTGCTAAAGCCGAACGCGCTCATGCGCGGGGCGAAATCGGTGCGGATGTGGTCGTTGACATCCTTGGTCACCAGGACGCGGGCGATGGCGGCGGGTTTCGTGGTGTGGCGCTGGCGCGCGCTGATGCGCTGCTGCCCGGCGCCGGACTGATCGAGCCTTTTGAAGCCATGCTCGACGTGCGGATGTTTGGGCCCACGGGCACAGCGGCGGAGGCGACGAAGACTTTGCAACAGGCGCTCAATTGGTCCTCGGCGCGCCAGCACGTCGTCCGGCTGGCGGCACGCTTCGATATCGATGAGCCGCTGAAGGTGGGCGTCAATGCCGGGCTTGTTGGGCTGGGCTCAGGGTTTCGCAGCGGGCTTCGGCCGGTCGACTGCCCCGCGCTTGTGCTGGATGGGCAGTTCGCGGAAAATGGCTGGATTTTCAACGTCCTTCTGCGCGATTTTTCCATCTGGGGTGACCGGGTTCGCTCACCCCAGCCTTATGCGCTGAAGCTTGACCAGTGTTACCGATCCGCGATTGAGAACGTGACGCTGCGCGGCTACGGCGTGTCGCGCGATCGGACCCGATCGGTTGTTGAGATTTCCGGCAAACAAAACCACGTGATCTTCGATCGGCTCACAGTCCTTGGGGAGGAGCCGGGTCCAGGCTGCTGCGGCGTGCGGATCGCCAATTCCTCGCAGGCTGGCCAGCTCCATTTTTCGCACATCGATGTTGAGAAGACGGGTACCTGCGTGGTGATGGAGCCGGGCGCGCAGGCGCAGTTTCTCAACCCCTATTTCGAGCGCTTTGAAACCGGCATCGCGATCAAGCCGGGCGTCCGGTCTCTGGTAGTACACGGAGGGATCTTCCGCTTCCAGAACCAGAGGGCCCCCGGGCTCCTGTTCGCCGATGGACGTTATGGTGCGGGCGAACACGTTGCGCTGATGGGCAGTGTCTTTCAGCCCCCACGCCCCGGCGTGCCGTGTACCGGGATCGCGGGGGAAAACGTTATCTGGGACAATCCCTATCCGGTTGAGCTCGCCGGGATTGACCAGGCTGCGGCCTCCATCTCGCCCGCGCTGCGCGGGGCTGCGAGGCTGTGACCGGGCGCAGTCTTCACATGGGACTATCCGCATTGGCAATCGGCATTCTCCCGTCTAAGCGGTCCGGGTTCATCCCGGTATTGACTCTTGGAGCAATCGCGGAGTTACGGGCTGAAGCAAGGTCGCTTGTGGCCGTTCGAACCCGCGCTTTAAGGCGCACTCGCTGCGGGCCAGCGCAAACACTGTAAGTCGACCGAAACACTGACGAAAGGATGATCGATGCCGAAGTCGGCGCTCATCACCGGGATCACCGGACAGGACGGTTCCTATTTGGCTGAATTTCTCCTTGCAAAGGGGTACGAAGTCCATGGGATCAAGCGCCGGGCCTCCTCATTCAACACCCAGCGTATCGATCATATTTATGAAGACCCGCATCAACCCGACCCCAAGCTGACGCTGCATTATGGCGACCTGACGGATACCTCGAACCTCACGCGCATCATTCACGATGTACAGCCCGATGAGATCTATAACCTTGCAGCCCAATCGCATGTCGCGGTGAGTTTTGAGTCTCCTGAATACACCGCTGACGTTGATGCCCTTGGCACGTTGCGCTTGCTTGAAGCGGTCCGCTTCCTCGATCTGGGAAAGAAGGCGAGGTTCTATCAGGCCTCAACATCGGAGCTTTATGGCCTCGTTCAGGAAGTTCCGCAGAAGGAGACCACCCCGTTCTATCCTCGCTCACCCTACGCGGTGGCGAAGCTCTACTCCTATTGGATCACTGTCAATTACCGCGAGGCTTATGACCTCTATGCCTGCAACGGTATCCTCTTCAATCACGAAAGCCCGCGGCGTGGTGAAACCTTTGTGACACGCAAGATCACGCGTGGTCTTGCAAATATCGCTCAGGGGCTCGAGCCGTGCTTGTATATGGGCAATATCGATGCCCTGCGCGACTGGGGGCATGCGCATGATTATGTCCGCATGCAGTGGATGATGCTCCAGCAGGATGCGCCCGAAGATTTTGTCATCGCCACCGGGCAGCAATATTCCGTGCGCGAATTCATCCGCTGGTCGGCAGCGGAGTTGGGGATCGAACTGGAGTTTTCGGGCGAAGGCATCGAAGAAACCGCGCGGGTTGCCAGCATTACCGGCGACAAAGCGCCTGCGCTCAAAGTGGGTGATACGATTGTCCGCATCGATCCGCGCTATTTCCGACCGGCCGAGGTGGAAACGTTGCTGGGAGACCCAAGCAAGGCGCGAGAAAAGCTGGGCTGGGAACCCGAGATTACCGCACGCGAGATGTGCGCGCAAATGGTCGCGGCTGACCTTGAAGATGCCAAGCGGCACGCCTTCCTCAAGGCAAGCGGTTTTGAGCAGCCGGTCAGCATCGAGAGCTAGGGGCGGCTCTCAATGAAGATTTACCTTGCAGGTCATCGCGGCATGGTGGGAGGCGCTATCGCGCGCCAACTCGAGAAGCGGAGCGCAAATGGTGAAGAGCTCGAGCTTGTCACGCGCACTCATGGTGAGCTTGACCTTACAGACCAATCAGAGGTGCGTTCGTTTCTGCTCTCTGAGCGGCCTGACGCGGTGATCCTTGCGGCGGCCAAGGTTGGCGGCATTCACGCAAACAACACCTATCCGGCAGACTTCATCTACGAAAACCTGATGATCGAGGCCAATGTTATCCATCAGGCCTACGCAGCGGATGTCGAGCGGCTGCTGTTCCTCGGCTCCTCGTGCATCTATCCCAAGGACGCCCCGCAGCCGATGGCGGAGGATGCTCTGTTGACCGGGGTTCTTGAGCCCACCAACGAGCCCTACGCCATTGCCAAGATCGCCGGGATCAAACTGTGCGAGAGTTACAATCGCCAGCACGGGACCGACTACCGCTCGGTCATGCCAACCAACCTCTATGGCCCCGGCGATAACTTCCATCCTGAGAACAGCCACGTCCTTCCAGCTTTGATCCGCCGGTTTCATGAAGCCGCTGAGCAAGGCCTTGAGGAAGTCGTGATCTGGGGTACAGGATCGCCGCGGCGAGAATTCCTCCATGTCGATGATATGGCTGAGGCCTCTTTGTTCGTGCTCGATCTGCCGCGCGAGCGCTACGAGGCGAGCACTCAGCCCATGCTCAGCCACATCAATGTTGGCTGCGGGCAAGACATTGCAATACGGGACCTGGCGCAGCTTGTCGCGCGCATTGCCGGCTTTAAGGGCCAGATTGTGACCGATTCCTCAAAACCCGATGGCACTATGCGCAAGTTGATGGATGTAAGCCGGTTGACGACTATGGGCTGGGCTCCGAAGGTGAGTCTAGAGAGCGGTGTTGAAGAGACCTATCGCTGGTTTCTCGACCACAGTGTTAGCGCACGCCTCTGACCTCGTTTGTCACAAGGCGCGCGCGGGGGTGCTCAAGGGGGGCTGTCCATCTCAGGATGAACAGCATTGGGTGCACGCGTCACTTGCTTTGGCCGGTTCGAGCGCGAATCAGACAGGTAGGCGTTAAAAGCCTCCAGTTCGCCTTTATGTCCCTTGGCTTGGAGCGCCAAAATGCTAGGGCGCTCGAACTATGACTTCTTTTCTATCCAATCTGAGGGGGGCGGTGCTCATCCTCGGTGCCTGTGCGGTGTTGACGGGATGCGGGGTGGATCGAACCTTTGGGGTCGATCCCGCGGTCGAAATCACCAATCTGGAATCGTTGCCTGAACCGCGCGGCGAGATTTACTACTCGATCGGGCCGCAGGAATCGCTCGACGTATTCGTCGTTGGCGCGGAAGATTTGAGTGGGACCTATCTCACCAATGAGGACGGCAATATCATCTTTCCGTATGCCGGCGTGGTGGAAACCGGGGGCAAGTCTCCTGACGAGGCCTCAGCCCTGATCGCACAAGGGCTTAAAGGTCGGGTGGTGCTCGACCCCCAAGTGCGCGTTATACCGCAGGAATTTCCCGAACCATCAATCTCGATCGGTGGCGAAGTCAAGCTTCCCGGTGCCTATCCCGCGATCGGTCGACCGACCTTGCTGCGCGTTGTGAACCAGGCACAGGGCCTCGATGAATATGCGAAGAAGGACGATGTCCTGATCATGCGCACGGTCGATGGGGAGCGCTATATCGGGCTTTATAACCTGCAAGCGATTGAGCGGGGCAATTACCCCGACCCGCGGCTCTACCCCAATGACATCGTGATGGTGGGCGATTCTCCCGGGCGGCGCCGGATCGACAATATTCTCCAGTTTGCACCTATCCTGACATCCTCCGTTATTCTTATCGATCGGATCGGCCGATGAACTCCGCGCATGACCAGAAATCGCTCAGCGCCCCGGCAGTGCCTGACGATCGCGGCGCACAGGGCGTGGTCATTGGACCCGGCGCGGAATATGAAGGGGCGGGCGATACGATCACCCTTGATCTGGAGCGCTACTGGCTCGAAGCGCGGGTGCTCAAGTTCTGGATTGCTGGGATCAATGCCGGATTTCTGCTGCTCAGCCTGATCGTCACTTTGCTCATGCAGCCTGTTTTCGAGGCCAAGTCACGCATAGAAGTGTCGCAAATTACCGCCAATGTGACGGATATCGATCCTCTGGATGCGGGAGCGAGCGTCTCGGAGAGTCAGTATCTGAACACGCAATACGAACTGCTCGAATCGCGCTTTATGGCCCAGAGGGTGATCGAAGCGGGCAACCTCATGCGCGATGAAGCCTTTTTGAATACGTTCGGCTTGCTCGAAGAGGAGGATTTGTCGACCCAGGATATCGAAGACCTCCTTTTGGAGCAGGTTTCCATTCAGGGTATCCTCAAATCCAGCCTCATCGACATCGTTTTCTCCAGCCCTTCATCGAATGTATCGGCTGAGGTGGCCACTCTATGGGCGGAGGAATTCATTGCCGCCAATTACGACAAGCGTTTTGGTGACAATATTGAGGCGCGCCAGTTCCTGCAGCAGCAGCTGTCTGAGCTGCGTGAGACCCTGGCTCAGTCGGAAGGCGCGCTGGTTGCTTATGCCAACGATAACGAGATCCTGGTTCTGGAAACGGGCGATGGCGAAGGCTCAGAGACCGCAGCCCAGTCGCTGGCTGCGACCGATCTGACGGCCCTGAACGAAGCTTTGGCGCAGGCCGTGACGGATCGGATCACGGCACAAGCGGCGCTGCAGGCTGGCGATCTGCTCGGACGGCGCAAAAATCCCCAGCTTACATCGGCGCTGGCGCTCGCCGAAGCGGAATTGTCGACGCTAAGGGAGAATTTCGGTCCCGATTACGCGCCGGTGCGCCAGAAAAGCGCCGAAGTCGCTGCCTTGTCGCAAGCTCTGGATGATGAAAAATCCGCGCTCCTAAGTGAAGCGCGCGCATCGCTGGCGTCCGCGACCGCGCGCGAGCGCGAATTGCGCGCCGCTCTCGAACGCGCCAAGTCCAATTTCCTTGGCCAGCAGGGGCAAAGCATCCAATACGGCATTCTCAAGCGCGAGGTTGAGACCAATCGCGCGCTCTATGATGGCCTGCTGCAGCGGTTCAAAGAGCTTGAGGCGTCTGGTGCGGGTCAGAACAATATCAAGCTGATCGATCGCGCGCAGGCGCCCAAGAAGCCGGCCTCTCCATCTTTGTTTCTCAATGTGTTGATCGGTGGAGTGCTTGGCGCGTTGAGCGCGTTCGCGCTGGTTTATCTGCGCGTTCTGCTGAGCCAGACGGTGCGCAGTCCTGATGAAGTGACGGACAATTTCGGCCTGCCCGTGCTCGGGGCCATTCCCTTGGTGCAAGGCGGCGACATCCTCGATGAACTAGGCCAGCAATCCTCCGAGCTGAGCGAGGCTTATCGGTCCTTGCGCTCGAACCTTGCCTTCATGTCACCGGAGGGCGTGCCTGGCGTGTTGATGATGACGTCGACCGTGCCCGCCGAGGGCAAAAGCATGAGCGCGGTCGCGCTTAGCGCCAGCCTCGCCAAGTTTGGCAAGCGCACGCTGCTCATCGATGCCGACTTGCGCAATTCGCGGCTGTTGGACACGCTGGATCTTGAAGAGAGCGAGCGGGTTGGCCTGTCGGGGCTTTTGACCAATGCCACAGCATCGCTTGCCGGGACGGTTGAAACTCTCGAAGAGTTTGGCATCGATTATGTCTCGCCCGGAGTTCGCCCTCCCAACCCTGTTGACCTGTTGGCGACCTCGCGTTTGTTGCAGATCATTGAAGAGGCGCGCGGTCACTATGATCATATCGTGATCGATGCAGCGCCGCTGCTGTCCCTCGCCGACGCTGTGGAAACCGCCAAGGCGGCTGACGGCATTATCTATGTGATCGAGTTCGACCAAGTCAAAATGAAAGCGATCCGTGTTGCGATTGACCGCCTGCGGTCTTCCGGAGCAAAGGTCTACGGCGCAGTGCTCACCAAGCTTGATCAGCGCGCGGCAGAATATGGCTACGGCTATGGTTATGGCTACGGCTATGGCTACGGCTATGGCGCTAAAGAGACACAAGACGCGTAACGTGTAGAACCCGGTCGCAGGCAGAATCCGATTGAAGAACACACTCTATCGCCGCGCCGCTTTCGGTTTCGCTGGGGCTATACTGGCGATCCTGCTCGCGCTTCAGGCGCTGAGCGGGATCGCGACGCGCGCCAATCCCGAGATTGCCGTATCGCTCAATGGCCTGAACGGTCTTGCGCGCGAGCAGCTTGCTGCTCTCAGGTTTCGAGATGCGGCGACATCGACCCAGCAGATACCCCAAGCCGCAGCGAGCAGCGTGGACATTGCGATCGCAGCATATCGCTCGGATCCGCTCGTGCCCAAAGCGTTGATGATCGCCGCGCTCTCTGCTTCTGATGAGGCGACCAAAGCCCGCATCGTTGCCACCGCAAACCAGCTGAACCGGCGCGATCTGTCGCTGCAGGGGCTGGTCATGGAACAGAGGCTGGCCAACAATGACTATGCTGGCGTTGTCGACACTCTTGACCAGATTCTTCGCGTACATCCCGAATATTCGCCTGAGTTCTTCCCGCTCCTCGAGGAGGCGCTGGTGGAGCCAGGTACTAAAGAGGTGTTCGAAGACCTGATCGACGGATCATCGGGCTGGCACGAGGATTTTCTTGCCGGTGCTGTACGCAATGAGGCCGCGCGCATCGCTCTGGCTGCAATTCGCCCTGCGATCACTGTGACGGACCCTTTGTTTGACCGTCGCCTGATTGCCGGACTTGCTGAGCAAGGGGAATTAGGGCGCGCGCAATCGCTCTACACATTCCTGCAATCAGACAATCCAGCGGGCGAAGAGGGCGATGCAGCGCTGCTTGCCTGGCAGGGTCAGTATCCCCCCTTTGACTGGCAGTTCGCCTCCAGACGCGAAATCCGCGCGCAAGAGAGTTTGAGCGGCGATACCCTTGAATTGTTTGTGCGCCCCGGCCAAGGCGGCGTTGTAGCGCGGCGCTACATCGGTGCCATGCAAGAGGGCGTGCGGCTGGTGACCCGGCTTAAGGCATCGCGCACTGTCCTTTTAGGACGGGTTCGGCTTGAGGTCTTTTGTCCGGGCACAGCCGATGCCTTGGCGAGCCTGGCTCTCATTAACGGATCGAACGCGCTTGATGTCCCGCCTGCGCCCGATGGGTGCGAGGCGTGGCGGCTGCAAGTCTACGCGCGCTCTTTTCGCGATGAGCCCACTCTGCGGGCCGACCTTGATCCGCTTAAACTGGTAATGTTGCCCGCTTCCAGCCCCGCCGCCACCGAGCAACCCGGCGCGCTGCAAGATGCGCCGCCAAAAGCCACTTCACCTTTGTAAGCGACCTGAACCCAAGAACAACGCACTCCAGGCTATGGATCAAGAGACACATCTGCCAGCCCGCAACCTCCAGCTCGTTGCGCTCATCGCTTTTGCGCTGCTGGTTACGTTTTGTGGTGGCACGTCCAATCCCAACGTGCTGCAGGATGTGATCCTGCGGCCGCTATGCGCGCTGATCCTGGTGGCGGCGCTCTACGGATGGAGAAGTGGAGAGGCTTATACCGGACGCGCGGTTTTTGTGTTTCTCGCGGCGTGGGCGGGATGGACATTCATTCAGCTGGTGCCGCTGCCGCAATGGGCATGGCAAAGCCTTCCCGGCCGCACGCCCATCGCTGAGCTTGATACAGCGCTTGGGCTTGAGGGAGTGTGGCGGCCGATCTCTTGGGTTCCGACGCGCGGATGGAACGCCCTTGCGGGGATGATCGTGCCGTTCACCGCGTTGGCGCTGGCGGTGATTTTGCGCGGGCGCAGCGCAGTTCTTCTCAGCCTTATCTTGGGCGTTGCTCTTATCGATGCGTTAATGAACTTCTTGCAGCTCGCTTCGCAAGGGCAGGACACCTTCTATTTCTACAAGCCGCATCCCGGAAAGACGGACGGTGTGTTCTCAAACGAGAACCATTCGGGTGTTTTCTCCGCGCTGGGCCTTTTGATTACCACGCGATTGTTACTGATGCCCAAGCCCAAGCCTCAAGGTTGGCAGAACATCGCCTATGGCGCTGCTTACCTGATCCTGTTTCTCTCTGTCCTTGTGGGTGGATCACGCGCTGCGCTTGTCGCGGGGCTGGGTGCCTTGCTTAGCACTGGGGTCGTACTTTTTCTGAGCCTGCGAAATCACCGCGCACCCGGCGCGGTTGCCCGAGCCAGCGCGGCAGGACCTCAGGGCAGCGCGCAGGCGAGCTTGGCGACCGACGACAGGCTGCGCTGGCTGTTCCTGATCGCCGGAGGCCTTCTGTTTGTCGGGCTTGCCAGCCTGTTCTTTTGGCTTGAGCGTAGCGCCAGCTTTGATGGGATTTTGTCGCGCAACACGTTTGAAGACCTGCGGTGGGAACTGGCGCCGGTATTGCTGGAGATGATTCAGCAAAACTGGCTGTTTGGGATCGGGTTTGGCGCGTTTGAAGAGTATTACCATATTTACGAGCCCACGCAGCTGCTCCTCCCGCTCTACATAAACCAGGCGCACAATGACTGGGGGCAGCTAATCCTGGAAGGGGGCCTGCCTGCAGTGGCGATCGCGCTTGGGCTTGCCGGGTGGATTGGCCGTAAGTTGCTGGTCTTGATCAAACGCGGCGAGGCAAGCTTTCCGATCGTAGTGTTCTGGCTGTCCGTGCTGGCGATCCTGGCAGCGGCTTCGCTGATTGACTATCCCATCCGCACGCCGATCTTTCAATTCGCGATTGTGTGGTTGTTGCTGGTGCTGGAAGATGATGAGCGCAGCCCTGCGCTGCAGGCGAGGCGATTTGCTGCCAACGCCGCTGACGGGCGCAGCGACTCGAGACGGTCCCGGGGCCAGCGCGGCGGCGCCGGTAAAACCCGCGGTTTTGAGGGTGGCTTCAAAGGCGAGTTCAAGCGGCGTTAGGCGCCAAACCGCGATGAATGGTACCAAAGTGGCGATAATGTGACTTGCACGCCCTTGGGTTAATGCTGCATTGCACATAAGCGCCGGGCGTTGAGGTAACGATTCGAGCCAGTTAAGGTATCCTGAGTGTACCAAAGTATCGAAGTAATCGATTATGCGGACCAGAATGGAATTGGTCGCCAGAACTTTCTGGAAAAGTACCGCGTTCAGGTTCCACTCATCCTGCTGACAACCATCGCTGTTCAATCGGCAATCGCTTTGCCACTTTACGGCGAATGGCCTCTGCCGGACAACGTACAGAACTCAATTCTGGTTGCACTTGTTGCGAATCTACTTGGCCTATTTTCCTATAGCCGCCTCAGGCTCTATCCAGGCACACGGCGTCTGGCGTTCATTCTGCCATCCTTTGCTATTGCATGGTCGTTGGCCTTTGCAGTGATCGTCGCAGCCCGCATCCCCTATAGCTCTGCTCAATTGGCCGTTGGTTCGGCGAGCGCGCTGGGCCTTGCTCTTCTGCTAAACGCCTGGAACCGTCGGCCAGATATGGCACCGTTTCTGGTTGTCCCGTCCAAGCGAGTGAAATCCATTTTGAGCGAGCTGCCCGATCTCAAGGTCACAACCTGCCACAGCGTGAAGGATATCGACGCAGCGAAAACGGCGATTGTGGCGGATTTGCACGCTGATCTTCCGGCTGAGTGGGAAAATGCGCTCGCACAGGCCGCTTTGCGCGGCAATCCGATCTATCATGTCAAGCATGTCGGCGAATCGCTAACGGGCCGCGTGCAGATTGAGCATTTGAGCGAAAACTCGCTGGGCTCGCTGGCGCCCGATTCCTCCTATGCGTTTCTGAAATCAATGGTTGAGCGGTTGGCGGCGCTGATAGTGCTGATCGTGACCGCGCCGATCATGCTGATCGCTGTCATCGCCGTGCGGCTTGATAGCCCTGGCCCCAGCCTCTTTCGCCAGACTCGAATTGGCTATCGGGGGAGGCCCTTCACAATCTGCAAGCTGCGCACGATGTCGCACACGACCGGCCCGCGCACGCGTGAGGATGATGTGACGGTCGAAAACGATCCGCGCATTACGCGCCTTGGCAGGTTTCTGCGCTCATCGCGGCTCGATGAAATTCCCCAGCTGATCAATGTTCTGCGCGGAGATATGAGCATTATCGGCCCGCGCCCCGAGACGGAGCGGCTGTCGCATTGGTACGCAGAAAACATCGATTTCTACGCCTACCGCCATATCGTGCTGCCCGGCATCACGGGATGGGCTCAGGTCAAGCAGGGCCATGTCGCCTCGCAAGAAGATGTGATGCGCAAGCTTCAGTACGATTTTTACTACATCAAGAACTATTCGCTGTGGCTTGATGTCGTCATTGCGCTCAAGACGGTGAAGGTGATGCTGCTCAAAATGGGCGCAAAGTAAGCCGAGAGCCCTGGCGCTATCGGGCCTTCACGCCATCGCGCTGGTGGCTTCGCGCTGCCGTTCATCATATCGCCTGCTGTTTCTGAGGTGCGCTTCAGCCTTTGAACGCGCCCAATTTCGGCATGGTCATTCTCTCCAAGGCCAATTCCTCCAAGGCCTATTGCACTAAGCGTAGTTTCGAGCGTGCCCTGTTTCGCGTGAGCTCTAGTTCAATCGCGCTCTACGTAACGCGCGCGTCTTACTTCTCCAGTGCGATATCAGGCGCGTCAACCTGCTTCATGCCCACCGTGTGATAGCCCGCATCAACATGGTGCACCTCGCCCGTTACACCTGAGGACAAATCCGACAGGAAATAGAGGCCTGACCCGCCCACATCGTCAATCGTGATCGTGCGGCGCAAGGGCGCGTTGAGTTCGTTCCACTTGAGGATGTAGCGGAAATCGCCAATCCCGCTCGCCGCCAGCGTCTTCACAGGGCCAGCGCTGATCGCGTTCACGCGAATGCCATCGGGCCCCAGATCATTGGCGAGATAGCGCACCGAGGTCTCCAGCGCGGCCTTGGCAACGCCCATCACGTTATAATGCGGCATCACTTTTTCCGCGCCATAATAGGTGAGCGTCAGGATCGAACCGCCGCCGGTCCCGTCCTCGCTGGCGGGCGGCATCATTGCCGCCGCACGCTTGGCCACCGCGACCAGCGAATAGGCCGAGATGTTCATCGTCATCAGGAAGTTATCAAGGCTGGTGTCGACATATTTGCCGCGCAGCTCGTTCTTGTCCGAAAAGCCGATCGCGTGGACCACAAAATCGAGCGTGTCCCAGCGCTCTTTCAGCGTCGCGAAAGCGGCATCGAGCGCTGCCATGTCCGATACGTCGCATTCGAAGGTAAAGTCGCTGCCCAATTGCTCGGCCAGCGGTTTGACGCGCTTGGCCAATGCATCGCCCTGATAGGAGAAAGCCAGCTCAGCGCCCTGCTCTGCCAGCTGCTTGGCAATCCCCCAGGCCAGCGACTTGTCATTTGCCAGCCCCATAATCAGCCCACGTTTGCCCTTCATCAGACCGCTCATGCAGCGTTCTCCTTATTCGTTCTCATCAGCGGCCCGCTCGCCATCTTCGGGTTCCGCCAATGCCGCGTTCAATTCCGCTCCGATAACGACGCCAAGCCCAACGAGCCAGAAAAACAACAAGGCAATGATGATCCCAGCCATGCTGCCATAGGTGAGGTCATAGACAAAGAAGCTGCTCAAGATCGGAGGCATGGCAGTGCTGACGGCAAGCCACCATGCAGTTGTGAACAGCGCACCGGGCCATTTGGGATAGCGGCTGGGGGCGTATTCAACCGGGGCGAGCGCCCAGAACAAAAGGTAGAGCGATCCGAACAGGCCGAGCGCTGGCACAAACCGCGAAAGGCCAAGCGAGCGCGTGACTGCACCAAGCTCAGGCAGCCAGGCGAGGATAAACTGCTGCGCTGCACCGATGGCAACCTGCGCAAAGAGCGAGAGTAAAAGCAGCACCACCGCGCCAATGATGATCCCGGCAGACGCCAGACGGTAGCGCCAGAAGGCCAGCACGGCCCGGGTGCCGTAAGCCCGGCGCAGCACGTCGCGAATGGTCTCGATCAGGCTTGAGACCGACCAAAGGCCCGCCGCTGCTCCAAACCACAAGAACCACCCGCTGCGCGCATCGATCACGTTTTCAGCCACAGGCGCGATGACGCTCTGCACGGTGGGAGGCATGGAGAGCACGACGGTCTCGACGATCATCCGGCGCTCTTCCAATTCGCCCACCAGTTGGAACAGCGCGCCTGCGAGAATGAAGAACGGGAAGATCGCCAGCAGGGAGAGATAGGCCAGATTGCCTGCGTGGATGAAGCCGTCGCGATACGTGCCCAGCACGGTGCGCTTGACCAATTCAAAGGCGCGCGATCCGGGCTGAAGCGCCCGGGATAAGCGCTCGCGCCAGCTTAGCGCTGCGCTGTCTGTGTGGCCGCCTGTACTAGTTGCGCCTGTTTCTCTGCCGCCTGTATCTCTGCCGCCTGTATCTCTGCCCCCTGCCTCTCTCGCGCCTGCATCTCTCGCAATTGTATCCCGGTCATCGGCTTCCAGGGTATCTGCGAGGGCTCGGGCTTTGATCAGCGCCATCCGCTCGCGTCGCCGCGCCTCGGGGGAGAGCGAGTGAACCTCTCGGATTTCTGGAGCCTTATGGCGGGGTAAGCTCCCTGACACCGGGCCAAATCTGCGCGGCTTGTTCATCGCCCGGTCTCAGCCGTGCCCCGCGCTCGTCGGAGGAGTTGGCTCGGCGCCGCTCATCACAGGCCAAACCTTTCGCGCGGATTGCTCGGATCGCTCCACCCTTCAAGCCGCTCGGCGAGGTCCGCATCGTCCTCGGGCAGCTGGATCTCAAGCGTCACCAGCTGGTCTCCGCGTGGCTGCGATGCGTCCTTGTCGCTTGCGCCGGCCTTGGTCCAACCCTTCCCCGCCAGGCGCATGACGGTGCCGCCATGCGTGCCCGGCTTGATCGTCAGCATCACAGGCCCATCGACTGTCGGGCACTTGACCTTGCCGCCGCGCAAAGCCTCATCAAGGGTGATGGGCAAGTCCATGCGCACATTGTCACCATCGCGCGTGAAGAAGGGGTGAGGTCCGATCTCAACGACGACAATCCCATCACCGTGCCCGCCGGGGCCGGGATGGCCCTTTCCTTTGAGGCGCATCTGCGTTCCATCATCGACACCGCCCGGCAGTTTCAGGCTGATAGACTTGCCATCTGACAAGGTGATGCGCTGATCGCGCCCGGCGGCGGCATCGACGAAGGCGACCGCAAGCCGGTACTGGATATCAGCGCCGCGCTTGGGCGGAGAAGCGCTGCGCCCACCAAAGCCGCGCCGCCCGCCATTTTGCGGACCACCCGCTTGCGCACCGCCGCGCGCTCGCCCGCCGCCGAACAGCCCTTCGAACAGATCGCCCAGATCCATGTCATCGGGGGAAAACCCGCCGGATTCGGAAGCGCGATAGCCTCCGCGCTGGCCTCCTCCCATTCCTCCCGGACCGCGTCCAAAGCCGCGCGGGCCGCCTCCCATGCCCCCGCCCATACCGCCGCCCATACCCGCAAAAGGATTGAGAGGATTGCCTTCCGCATCGATCTCTCCGCGGTCGAATTGGGCGCGCTTGTCCTTGTCGGAGAGCAGATCATAGGCCTTGGTCACATCGGAGAACTTCTCCGCCGCGCCCGGCTTGTCCTTGTTGCGATCAGGGTGCAGCTGTTTGGCGAGCTTGCGATAGGCGCTCTTGATATCCTTTTCGGACGCAGTGCGCGCAACGCCAAGGGTACGGTAGGGATCAGCCATGGCGTGTTAGCTAGGTGAGACGGTGGAGGGGTGCAAGCGGCGAGTGTTTTTCGCGGGTTCATGAGGGCACCCTCGGACACCCGCGCGCGCTCCCACCTCTGAACTACGGCGCTGCCGGGCTTCCCGGCGTTGCCCAAGCTTCCCGCTTGCCGGGCACCTTTAGCGAGCGGACCGCCAACCCGCGCGCCAGTGGCCTATCCAGAAGCAGATGGTTAAGACCGCTGCCACACACGGTCCGGCCCAGCTCATGGCGATCGCTTGGCCGGTATAGCCCGGGTCAATCAGCATCGCCCATCCCCAGCGCCAAGCGACGAGGATCGCGAACACAGCCCAAAGTTCCGGGATGGGCCTGCCGAAAGGAGAGGTGGCGCGGCTCCCTTGGCTTGCAAACCACAGGCAAACGCCAAGGGCCATGCTGCCGACGAGAAAGGCGACAAAGAGGTAGAGAAGCGGCACAGCCACACGTTACGCTGAGCGTAATGCCCGCTCAAGCTGTAATCCGCTTTCCTACACGCAAGGCGCGACCTATGGTCACAGGCATTATGATCGACGCGGCTCCCCCCATCCCCCAGTCTGGCAGGAAATTTTTCAATGCCTCGGGCACGGCTTTGGCGGGGGTGTGTTTTCCTTTTTTGGACTGTGTAACCTGTGTCTCCTACACGCGCCTCTTGAAAGCCGACCTGCCGGAAGGACCTCTTTGCCGTGAACGCCCCCGATTCTCTAAACGCCGCGCAACTTGCCGATAGCCAGATCCCGTCAGGTGCAGACCCTTTCGCGCTGTTTGATGCCTGGCTGGCCGAGGCTCAGCAAAGCGAAGCCAACGATCCCAACGCCATGGCGCTCGCCACAGCGAATGCGAGCGCTGCGCCGTCTGTGCGCATGGTGCTGCTCAAGGGGCATGGCCGCGATGAGGGCGCGGATTACGGCGTTCAAGGCGGGGGCTTCACCTTCTTCACCAATATGGGCAGCCGCAAGGGCACCGATCTTGCCGCCAATCAACAGGCCGCGATCCTGTTCCACTGGAAGAGCCTGCGTCGACAGATCCGGATTGAAGGCGAGCTTACCGAGGTCTCGCCTGCTAGAGCCGATGCCTACTTCCACTCGCGCCCCTATAAGAGCCAGGTTGGCTCAGTGGCGAGCGATCAGTCGCGCCCGCTCCCCGAACGCGGTGTGTATGTGCGGCGGGTGAAGGAGCTGTGGGAGCGTCATGAAGCAGAAGGCGAGGTTCCGCGCCCCGATCACTGGACCGGCTTTACGCTGTCGCCGCGCCGGATGGAGTTCTGGATAGACCGCGACAACCGCCTTCATGACCGCCGCCTGTTCACCCGCGCGACGGGCGCATCGGATTGGTCAGACACGCTGCTCTATCCGTGACGGAGACACCACGATGAGCCTCAAGCTCCCATATTGGCACGTCGATGCCTTCAGCGCGCAGCCCTTTGGCGGCAATCAGGCGGCGGTCATGGTGCTCGATGAATGGCTGAGCGATGAGACGCTGGTGAATATCGGTGCGGAGAACCTGTTTGCTGAAACCGCTTTCGTGGTGCGCGATGCGACCGGCGAGGCTGATTGGGAGCTTAGATGGTGCACGCCCACCTATGAGATCGCACTGTGCGGCCATGCGACATTGGCGAGCGGGCATGTCCTGCTGACGCGCGATGGCACAGAGCGGGTGACTTTTCGCACGCGCAAATCGGGCATTCTCGAAGTGCGGCGGCTGGGCAATGCCTATGAGCTGGCGCTGCCCGCGATCCGCAGCGAGCCTTCGCAGCATCCTGAAGCGATCGCGTTGCTGGGCGCAGAGCCGATCAGCGTCCACCGCTCCGAGCTTGGCTACAACATCTTCCTGTTCGAAAACGAGGCTGCGGTGCGCGCTCTCGCGCCGGACATTCGCGGGCTTGAGAGGCTGGGCGCGGACCAGTTCATCTGCACCGCTCCTGGCGACAACACCGATATCGTCAGCCGGGTATTCGTGCCGGGCGGCGGCGTGGATGAGGACAGTGTGACGGGCTCAGCGCACGCCGCGCTCACGCCCTATTGGGCTGACAGGCTGGGGCGCGAGACCTTTACCGCGCATCAGGCGAGCGTGCGCGGCGGCGATGTGTCGTTGCGGCTTGAAAGAGATGGCGAGCACGAGCGTTCCTGGTTGGGCGGCCCATGCATCACAGTGGTGGAGGGCGTCTTTACGCTGTGAGGGTGGCTGTGGCCCCTACTCACCCGCTCCGGGATAAAGCGCGATCACGTCCGCCGCTTCCTGCAGCATGGGCGGACGCTCGGCGCTGGTGGAATGGCCAAGGCGCACCATCGTCACCTTCTGCTCGGGTGAGACGAGAACGTACTGGCCCATATGGCCGATCATCGCGAACAGGCTGCCGGGCGCGCGATCGGGGAAAAGCGGGTGGCCGTTTTCGAGGCGCTGTTCGGGCCGGTTCAGCCAGGTCTGGAAGCCGTAATGCGCAGCTGTCGGGCTGGGTGAGGTCATTCTGGCGACCCATTGGCTGGGCACAAGCTGCTGGCCGTCCGGGCTCTGGCCGCCGGCGCGCAGAAACTCGCCAAAGGCGGCATAATCGCGCGCGGTGGCGTGGATCAGGCTGCCGCCGATGAGCGTGCCGCTGGCGTCGAATTCGGGGACCATGGATGTCATGCCAAGCGGACCAAACAGGCGCTGGCGCATGAACTGCGTGACCGCTTCGCGCCGGGCATCGGGGTCCTCGCTGTCGGTCAAAGCGCGCGCGACGATATCGGCGAGGATGACGGTGGTGTTGGACGAATACTCGAAGCGCTCACCCGGCTCAGCCTCCAGCGGTTGCTCCTTGGCCCAGCGTGCCATGTCATCGCGGCCATCAAGGAAGAGCATGCGCACTTCCGAGCTTTCATACGGGATCTCGCCTGCCTCGGTGTGGTCGAGGCCAGAGCGCATCTGCAAGAGGTGTTCAAGCGTGATCTCTGCGCGCGGATCGCCGGGGCGCTGCCACATGGCGACAGGCGCGGGCTTGTCTAGGCTGAGGCGTCCATCCGCAACCAGCATGCCGACCAGCACCGCGGTGACTGTCTTGGCCATCGACCAGCTGACAAAACGCGTGTCGGCATCGTAACCCTCGGCGTAACGCTCGGCGGCGATCTTGCCATCGCGCAGGACCAGCACGGCGCGCGTTTCGCCAAGACCGTCCTTGGAGAACAGATCGTCCACTTCGCGCGCCAGCTCCTCAACCGGCGCGCCTGCATCTGCGGTCACCGCAGCGCGCGCTTCCTCCGTCAGCTCGGCTTGCGGCGGTTCTGCGGTAGGTCCGCACCCTGCCAGAACAGCAAGGGCTGGCAAGGAGGCGAGAGCGGCGATAGAGCGGTGGTGGCGGTGTTTCATTACTCCGCTTCAATTCCTCAATCGAGCAAGGTTGGCAATGTCAAAAGCGAGATCGGCACAATCGAAACCTTTCAGCGCGGTCCGTCTGCTGGGCTGGTTTGTGCTGCTTGCCGCGCTGGCGGCCGGCATCGCTGCCTATATCTATCGCGAGCCAATCAATGGCTATGCGCGCACCGCCACCGCGTATTCGGCAAGGGTTGCGTGTTCGTGCCG
>JBCCJS010000004.1:0-179070 GCA_039027675.1 Pseudomonadota bacterium | reverse complement strand
TCGCGGTTGATCTTGCGATGCGTCTTGTCGATCAGCTTCAGATAGGTGGTGGCGTAGTCGGCGTTGGAAACGACGATATCGGCGTCCAGCGTCCGGCCGTCCTTTAGCGTTACCCCGGTAGCGACGCGTTTGCCGTCAGACTTTGCTACATTGATCCGAGCCACTTCGGCGTTGAGATGCAATCGCCCTCCCAGCTCTTCATATTTGCGCACCATCGCCGCAACGAGGGCTCCGGTGCCGCCTTTGGCGTAGTGGATGCCCCAGGTCTTCTCAACAAAATGGATCATGGCGTAGATCGCCGGTACTTTGAGCGGATTGCCGCCGACCAGAAGCGGTTCAAAACTGAACACTTGGCGCATTTTGTCCGACTTGAAATACTTGCTGACCAAGCCGAACAAAGAGCGGACTGCCCCCAGTTTCAGAAGGTCGGGGAGCACCCGCATCATCGATCCGATGCTTTCAAAGTAGGTGTAGCCCAGTTCCAGAAAGCCGCGCTCAAAGATCGCCTTGGCGTGCTCGTGGAACTTCTCGTATCCTTCCAGATCTTCAGGTGCCAGGCGCTTGATCTGTTCGCGCGTGTTCACCGGGTCTCCGTCGTAGTCGAAGAAAGTGCCGTCGTCGAAATAGATCCGATAGAACGGCAGGATCGGGATGATGTCCACATACCTGCTCGTATTGGGACCACCGGAAACGCCGCTGCGCACTCGTACGTCGTCGCCCAGAACATGGGGCGGGAAGTCGGGCTCATCGAGCTTTGGCTTGTCACACTCAAGGCTAAAGAGCTCTTCGATGAAATGCGGCACTGTCAGCACGGTCGGACCCATGTCGAAGGTAAAGCCATCAGCGCGTCGGACATAGGCGCGCCCGCCGGGAGCATCGAGCGCCTCTACAACCTGACTGTCAAAGCCAAGGCTTTGCAAACGCATCGCGCAAGACAGGCCACCAATGCCTGAGCCAATCACAATGGCCGTCTTGCGAGGCGGGTTCGATCCCTGAGGCTCTGAATCCGCGGTTTCGGGCCCAAAATCTTTGTCGATCAACATCGTTGCTTCCCTTTCGGGCAGGGCCTCTAGCACACAGATGAAACGAAAGCTGCCCCAGTTTGCGCAACGGATTTAGATGCTCGCAATCTGTCCGCTTTCCCTGTCCGCTTTCCCTGTCCGCTTTCCCTGTCCGCTTTCCACGCCTAGAACGGCCCTATAGTGCAACCATAAGCTATCGTGCATCGGACCGACAGTTCTCGCGGCATTCCAGCCAAAAGCGACTGGTCAGATAATGCCTCAATTCTTTGGAAGTGTAACTTGCATAGACGATTTGCGGTCTCACAAATAGCAGATCCTTGTCTGTGATCGGCCAGCAAGCTAACGGTTCGCCCTCGATGGGGGATGGCGTGAGTGGATTTGACGAAGTCGTTGCGGAGCTTGCCCCTTATAGCCTTTTGCGCACCCTTGCGCCCAATCAAATCGAAACCCTCCTGCAGCGCGCTCAAAGCCGGACGCTTGGGTCAGGCGACGTCATCATCAATCAAGGCGATGCAGAAGGTGATTTTGCCGTTCTTGTCCTTTCGGGTGGGTTGAAGATCGCGATGGTCAGTGCAACCGGTCGTGAGATAATCCTCAATTATTGCGGACCAGGTGAGTTATTGGGTGAGATCGCGTTGCTTGATAGCGGACCGCGCACCGCGAGTGTATCGGCGGTTGAGCCTTCGAAGGTCCTGCTGATTTCCTCCCGCATTTTTCTCGATATTGTTGCCGCTACCCCTGAATCGATGGTGAGCGTTCTTCGCGAGCTGGCGCGCCGTGTTCGCGAGCTAGACCTTGTCGTCGAGAGCGATCGAACGTTTTCAATGGCCCCCCGTTTGGCACGTGCCCTCGTCCGCTTGATCGACGAGGACAACGATGATGGGCGGCTTCGCTACAATCCAAGCCAAGGTGACCTGGGTGCCTTTGCTGGGCTTGCGCGTGAGAATGTCAGCCGACTGCTTGCCGAATGGGAAGAGCATGGCGTCATTGCGCGCCGAGGGCGGGCTTTGTTGGTGCGCGATGCAGACTATCTGCAGATGCTCGCCGAATTTGGTGATGAGGCTTGAACAAGAGAAAAAACGCGCAAGTGTGATGGGCATCACAGAAACACCGCGCACCCTTGGATAAATCGGTCTCCACGAAACCAAGGAGACACGAAATGATCCAGACTTCAGATAAATTGAAGCGCGTAAGCCGCTTCGTGACCTATGGCCTTGTGCCCTGCGCTGTGTGCATGGGCGCAATGCCTCAAGGCATCGCTCTTGATCCCGCTTCAGCCCAATCGGTGGAACCAGCGGGGATCATCATTGCCGCTCCAAACGATGAAGACGATGAGCATTCCCAGAAACCTCAGCCAAAACTGGACGCGTGGGTCGTCGACGATGGCCTCTACAGCGTGATCGATGATCTCGAAGACGTCATCACGATCGATGCTGGAAGCGATAATGCAAAGACGAATTACAGCCCCAGTGCCCCCTCTGTCGCCACTCTGGATGACATTAAGCAAATGAATGCGGCGATCGAAGCCGTTCTTAACGGGGATGTCGGCGTCAGCCTTTCGGAGATTGCCGAGCTATCTGGGCTTACGGGCTTTTATCGCGATCGGCTTGAGCAAATCGATCCGGCGAGTTTCGAGGAAGAGGACCGCGCCTATTTCGATGAGCTTAAGCGGCTTGGTAACCAGCTAAGCCTGCTTGAAAGCGATGCGCTGACGGGCACGCCGCTTCAGAATGCAATCTCGATGCGTGTAAGCGATATGTTCAAGAGCACGCGGTTCGACTTTGAGGCTGACATTGGCGGTCTTCGCAGCCAGATTGCACAGCTTGGCAATGGATGTCCCTACAACACCTATATCCGGCTCAATAAGGATGTAAGCCGGCTTCAGAAGATGATCGACTTTGTCTTCTTCGAGCTCGGCCCGGACGAGGCCGACGCAGACACCTATCGCTCTGCACGCAATAACATTGCCAATGCGCAGGCCCTGCCCCGTGATCTAGAGCTGTTTTGTGAACCCGAATGGGCGCTGCGCGAAATCCGAGCCATCTCGCTTGACTGTGATCTTCCCACTATGCGCGAATATTATACGATCCTGCAGGTCATCTCGGATTATGCTGATTTCGAGCTGCGTCACGTAAATGAAAACGGCACGCATGGCGTCTTGACACAGCCCTTGGCAAAGGCACGCTATGACGCTGCGCAACGGGCGCTGCGCGAAGCGGACCAGATGCTCGAAAATTGCACGCCGCCTGACGAGATCGCGAGCGCGGATGAATCGAGCGAGCAAACTCCTGCTGGAGCCCTGCGTGCAACACCGGTTGCTTACCTGCCCGATGAACCCGCTAATCCTGGCCGTTCGCACTGCGATGAAGAGGAAGAGGACCGGATGTGCCGTGCATGGACCCCGCTGCTGGGCGCTTGGACCAGCCCCGAATTTGGCGGTGAAATTGAATTTCGCTTGCAAGGTAACAACACCGTTTCGGCCTTTGTGTCACGGGTGAGCGAGCGTATGCGGATGCAAGGCTACACCAAGGGCATGTTGATTGCTCGCGGTCTCAAGACGCCCAAAAGCGGGGGCACCTGGTCCTTTTTCGCAGGTGGCGGCGAAGCTTTTGATGCAGCCCAACCCGGCGCAACCGGATCATTGGGCCAAGCCAAGTGGACGCCCGACGCGCTGGTTCACATCAATGTGAAAGAGCCCGGTGTTCTCAACCTGCCGGCCACGCTTGAAGGCAATCTTTCCGATTACAACGAATGGGTGCGTCCCGGTACGAGCGATGCGTGTCCGACCACCAACACGGACTGCCGCACATTTGAACCGGTGCTGGGAGCATGGACCAATCCCACCCATGGCGGCATCGTAGAATTTCGTCAGGACGGTGAGGATACAGTAAGCGCCTATGTCGTCTCGGCAAACCCGATCATGCGCGACCAGGGTTTTACCGGAGGCATGGCTATCCTGCGCGGCCTGCGCCTTAACCCGACAGGCAACACCTGGTCCTTTGCAGCCGGGCGCGGCGAAGTGTTCTCGCCCAAGCATCCCGATCGCGATCCTGGCCAGATTTACGGCGCGGCGAAGTGGAATGAGAACGCCCTTGTGTTCATCAATGTCGCTAAACCCAATCTCATCAATATGCCGCCAGAGCTCAAAGCGCGGATGGGCAATTACACCGAATGGGTGAGAGCAGGCACGCGCACTCGCTAAGGCTGCGTTCGCCGATCAATGGAAGAGGCAGTCGCGGGCGCGGCTGCCTCGTTCTCACTGCCAGCATGAAGCCGATGCAAGGTCCGCTCCCACCCCCCGAAGCTGTCACCTTCGAGCCTCGGAGCTAGTGCTACTTGCGGACTGACAGGTTCATGCAGGTGCCAGCCGAAAGCGGCTGGTCAGCTCACGACCCGGTAGCGGACCATCTGCGGTGATCAAATGAGGAGTTTGGAGAGAAGCTGGCCAATTCTGCAGAGTTCCAGGCGGTGGTGGACCGCACCGCTGTAGCGCTGAGGGAAGACGCGGACCTGCGCGCGCGCCTGAACGACATGCGCGAGATGGGGTGAGGGTTTTGCGCCTCGGACGAGCCGCCCCCTCTGCGCCATGGGGAGGGTCTCGAAGCGGTTGTGCGCCAATCGCCAGCGCCGCCCCGAGCGTGCCTTTCGCGCTGCGTGTAGGAGACACAGGTTACAGTGTCTAAGAACGAAAACCCACCGGTGGACAAAAGCCCTCCCACCGCGCCAAAATCGCGTTCCCACTTGGTCAAGAAAAACCCGTGGGCGGGAGCAAGGTCAGAGACAATCACATGGGTCACAAGCGAAGGGCTAGCGGATTGGCTGCGTGTAGGAAAATGGCAATCGGAAGCCCCACGGCAGAGCCTTTTGCCGCTTTAAAACGATTGGATCAGGACGACGCATCGCCGTTGCAACCCCGCCATGCGCGCCGACCGGTTGCAACCCGTTGCAACGCCAACCCTCTGATATCCCGCCACAACCGCGCGGGCCAAGCCTCGTTGCAACCCGTTGCAACGCATCCGCACACACCTTGAGCACCCATGACCCTCTGGATTCAATCACTATTCGTATTACAACTACGCACGGTTCCACCGTATAGGGTGTGCACACTTAAGGGACTACCGCGCTGACCGCCATTTTAGGGCCATTAGGCCGCTGAGATGTGGGTGGGGGTTTCCACCGCATGCAACCCGGCGACAGGCGGAACCAAGTGGCGAATGTGAGGAGAGTAAGGAAGCGAGATTGGGAAGCAACTGCCGCGCGCGCCGCCGCGAGGCTCATTTCGCCACGACAAGAGCTTTCAGAACGGAAGCACCGAGACCAGTAACGTCTTCGGTCAAATGAGTCACACTTTCGGTCATGGGTTCAAAGCCGTCGCTGCCTCCAAGATTTTGGTAGGGGGTAATTTCCAACACTCCCTCTTTTGCAAATACTTCAACACATTTCGCCAGTTTAACAAATGTGCTCCACGAAGAGACGTTAGCGGCTTTGAGTAAAGAGGTAATATGATTTGCATCGCGCGCGGGCGTCGGAACCCCTCCACGCGATCGCGCAAGGGCATGAACGATTGCCGTCTCCAGGCCCAGCTCATCATTGGGATCAACGATTTCGACCTCGGTGTCCGCCACTCAAAACCCCGCCTCAGTCTCGTGGGAGGCTGAAACGAACAGCGAACCTCTTCGCTCATAAATTGATGCCAGTTTGCCCACTCAACCTTCTCCACTTATGGAAAGGGGATGACACTTACGGTCACGCCCTGTTTTGAACCATATTGTATCATGTCGTTCAAGGTCGCTTGCTGCGCCGCAGTTCCGCCATGCGGTACAACGACGTCGAGCGAACGCCCCGTGACGCTATCTGCGCGGATTGTTTTACCAGCCCATTTCTTACCATTGAACGCAGCTACCTTATCCACGTAGCGGGTCAGTGTGCTCCGCAACCCATTGCCAGACAAATAGGAGGGGGCATCAAGGTCAATGCTCTTGATGCTTGTCGCAATGCCATCCCCCCTTGAAACGCCCTCTCGTGCCATGCGGTTCGCCGAAGGTATATGGTTGGGAGTAATATCGTCGCCCTTCGAGCCAGCGCGAATTAGGTCGCGATAGGTACCCACATTCCCTTTCGTAGGAAGTAACTTCGCGCCTCCCCTCTCTGCGGCAATAAACTCATAAAGGCAATTCTAGTACCGATCCCTGCTTCAAGATCACCTAGGATAGCTAATCCATTTTGAATTTTATAAGCGATGTAACACTGAACTGGATCAGAATCTCTATTATCTAACAAGACACTTATGGCATCGAATCTTGTTTCATTTTTTTGTCAGTAACTTCAACATTCGATACAATCGCCACCGTGTTATATTCTCCGATATCAGCACCCTCTTTTAGGGATGTTTCCAGAGCTTCGGATACGGTATCTGAAGTGGGTAGAGCATCTGGCATCAAGGTCTGAATATGGCGAATTTCACCTGCAATAGTTTTGACCACTCCGAAGGGGAAGAATTCTCCACTCTTCTCGATAAAGTGAACGGCAGCGCTAATTCCATCATTAAGAACTGCGTCAATATCTTTTCTACTCATATTAACCACCTTATTATCGACGATTAAAATCGGCGACCTTGATTTTTATCGGACTTCATGGGTTTAAATGCTCCTGAAGCAATGGTCTGCTGATCTTCGTCCTGCTATCTAAAATCATCGACTCTGCCAGGATAACCACTCCGATTCACATGCGCTACGTCATCTAAAATCTGAGACGTGAGAGTTTGATAATTAACATTCTTCGTTTCGGCGGCGTATCGCTGAGCCAAAGGCTCAAGGTGGTCAGGCACACGATAATTCCGAGCTCCGGAAGCGGACGGAATCCTCAAAGTATTCTTGGGGAGTCCAGTTACGCTAGCACTTACAATCTCACCAGCCTGGCCGAGCTTTTTGGGCAATGAGCCACCCACTCCTCTCTCTGCGGCGCTAGCTCCTGAGCTGCCAAGGCTACTCAGCCTGCTTACCACTCTCGGGCCGACCGAATAAGCCAAAGCCGCACCACCAATTGCCAGAGCAGCGCCGTCGATCCATACACTTGATCCGTCGACCACGTAGTCCGATGCTACCCGATCGCCACCCGCCAACCCAATGGGCAAGCCGCACGCGTGATTGGCAGCCGATGCCGTACCGGCGGTTGCTACGACCGTACCGGTTAGTGTGCCCGTTACAAAGGCTGGCAACGCAACCGGTAGTGTCCAGGCCGCGAGGAAACCTCCAAGAACCAGATCGACCTGATTCTTTTCGCGCGCAATCGCCGCGTCGATAACAGCCCGCTCTGCCAAGCGCTCATTGATGCTCGCCTGCCCACCATTCAGTCTCCAGATTTCGTAGCCCAACGCGGCATCATTAAAGCCTTGAAGGACGCGGCTGGGGCGATTTGCTGTGACCGTTATCCGATTTTCCAGCGGAATACTCTCGGTTGTCGATTTGGGTTAGGAACGGAGCTGGCATTAGTCGCCTGCTCTAAACCCTGCGCCACCCTGTCCCAATATTTGGCGTAGTACTCGATATCTGCGGTTGAATTGCCGAATTCCGCGCCGTTTCTTCTCCACTCCTCTGCATAGCCTCTTGCAATAGCAGGCGTGATGTCATCAGTGTCAGCGTTGCGGTATTGACCAGTGGGCTTTTGAAATCCCGTCAGGCTTGTCCTGCCGCTTGCATCGGCTGAGCTCCCAAAGGACTTTAGAGGCGGTGCGGAGACCGGGTCCGCGTCGATTGCGCTTATGAAAGCCCCGCCAATGACCTGCCCCACGACCTGTTCGATGACATCGGGCACGCCCGCCTCGACGGCGCCGCCGAAGCTCGATCCGGTGATCGCAGACCGAGTGGCGGCGCTCGCGAACAGGCGCGCGGCGCCCACGGCGGTGTGGCTGGCTATGTTGCCGGGTGTAAGGTTAGCGTCCTTGCCGCTCAGCGCGTCGAGACCAAAGGCATCGCCCACGCCCGCTGCCACACCCGCTGCCGGGACACCAGCCCAACTGAAGCTCGATTGCAGGCAGGTTACCGTGCCGATGCCTTGCGAAATCGCGCTGGCCGTGGCGCCTCGCAGGCCCGCCTGAAGCGCGGTGCTCTTTGCAACGCCGGAGAAGGCTCCTCCCTCACCTTTGAATATGCCACCATTGGGGCCAAGGCCATAGGTGACGCCCGCTGATAGGGCCGACAGCGCCACGCCCTTGAAGCTAAATTTCTCCTGGATGCCGGTGGCGAAACCCACCGCTTGGCTCGCCACGCTGCCAAGCGCTGCGTTCGCGACCGCAGCTCCAAAAGTGGCACCGCTAACCGGGGGCAAGGACCGTCACTGCCACCGCGACCACGGCGAGCAGGATCTGTCCAAACGCGCCGCATTTCGCACCTTTGGCAGGCTTGGGCATAGTTGGGGAAAGCTCGCCGATGGCCTCTCCGGGATCGTAGGGTTTAAAGCTAGACGCGCTGTGGGAGCTTTTCACGACCCCAGCGGGCATGCGCAAAGTCGTCCCGGCGACCAGCGTCTCAGATCCCGACAGGCCGATGGCCGCAGCGATCTTATACCACAGATTGCTGTCGCCATAGGTGCTCGCCGCGATCTGCTGAAGGCTCTCGCCCCCGCGTACGGTGTAGGTCCCCGCGCGGCTGCCCTGAAAGTAGCTGTTAAGCCCATCAATCCCGGTGCCATCTATATAGGCGCTACCGGTGTTCGAGCCGCCGCCGAATGTGCCGGTGCGTTCCTCGGTCTCCGCGCGGGCGGTACGCTCTTTTATTGAGGCGGGGGTCGAAAGGTTGCTCGTTCCGTTATTGCCGGTGTAACCTATCTCGGCTCCGGCGAACCGGTACCACCATCAACGAAATCTGCGCCAAACGTCAGAATGAAGTCGTTGCCGAACTCTCCGAACAGGCCATCATTATCAGCGCCGCCGCTCAGCGTGTCGTCGCCAAAGGCGCCCAGCAAAAGATCATTGCCGCCAAACCCTATGAGAACATCGTCACCGCGATTTCCCGTTGCGACATCGCTGAAGTCCGAGCCTTCATACAGGTCTTCTTGCCAGCCCAGATCGACAACGCCATCCACGCGGCCAAGGTTTGAGAACGTGTCATTGCCGTCACCCATCAGCACGGTGCCGATAATCAGGCCCTCATTCTCAATCAGGTCTGCCCCGCGATCGAGGAAGATAGTCCCATCGATCACGCCGCCCGGCTCATTGAAAATCTGCTCAACAGGATTAGTGCGCGGGCTGGTGCCGTCGGTTCCGAATATCGCAAATTCGCCGCGTATCGTGCCATGGTTGACGATCGTTGCTTGATTGAAAGCGGGTTGGCCGTTTGCAGGACCAAACACTTGAGACACCAAGATCCCGTAGGAGATCCCTTCCGCGGTGGTGGCTTGGGCTTCGATCAGGCCAAAATTGGTGACGCTTGGATCGCCTGTGTCGAGGTCACTGCCATTCGACAGGATGGCGATCGCCAGATCGGGCGCTTCGGCAAGAATTTGGCCGGTTGCCGAATTGTTGATGAGAACGCCGTTGGGCGAATCGATCGCCGTGGCGTTGCCCGTTCCCGAGAAGTTCGTCGATTGAAATGTCTGCGCCGCGATGATCCCGGAATTCTCGACAAGGCCGAAAGAGTTGGCCTGAACAACCCGCGCCCATCCCGCTTCCGAGATGGAAAAAATGTCGCCTGAATTCTCCAGCCGAGCGAGGCCATAGTTAAGCGAAACCTGGCTGTTGCCTTTGAGATAGATCGTGCCTGTATTGTTGATCTCGGGCTGAAACGAGACCGCGAAGAAAACCTGAATTCGCTCAGTATCAAGCCACACAATGCCGTCATTCTGGATCGTGGTGCCGGACCCTCCCCGGAACACGGTTGGCAGGTCAGTCGCGAAGAAGACCTCGTCCTCGGCAAACACAATAGAGCCGAATTCGCCGGAAATCGGTATTTCTTCGGTACGGGGAGCCTCGTTCGGGGGCGGGCCGGGATCGGGGATGATCGAGGTAAAGGAGAAGGCGGCCTGGCTAATGCTTTGGCTAGCAGCGCCGCTCTTTTCGGAGCGCGAGGTGGATTGCACGCCTGCGCTGGGAAGAGTGATGAGAATCGGGACGTCTTGCCTGATCACACCCATAGCGTTGGCGCTGTTTGATTGCGTATTCCAAGTCAGAGCGTCTTGAATGCTCTGAGACCCCATTTCATTAGTCACGAACACACTCCCATTATCCAAAATATGTGTGCCAAAAAATACAGGATGCACAAACCCTTATTGGCGCACTGCTAAGTTTTTCTGGGGTGCTGTGCGTTTGCGATATTCGCCTTTCGCAAGGGGATCGCTTAACAGGCTTTCTGGCGATGATTGATTTGCAATTCCGGATTGAGCCAGGGCCCGGGTGTCGAAAGGGCATACCGGTATGACCGCGCGGCAGGCCATCGCGAGCCCGTTCCTCTTTGTCGCACTCGGTCTGGCGCGCGCTGTGGTGCTTGCTTTGCCGTTTCGAACCTATGCGCCCGTCTTTGGCGAGATGTGCGAAGACAATGCCACAGCGCCGCCGTCTGCCATTCCAAGTGAGCGCCAACCGAGCCAGGAGGGAAGCCGCGCGCGACATATCGGGCGAACCATCGAAGCTGTGGCGCATTGGACGCCGTGGAACTCCAATTGCTTGGCGCAGACGCTTGTTGCTGCGGTGTGCCTGCGCGCTTTGCGGATCACGTTCTCCGTGCACTTTGGCGTTGCCCCGAGCGAAAAGGCCGACCAGTTGATCGAGGCTCATTCCTGGGTGATGGCGGGCGGCTATCCAGTGACGGGCTACGCGCAGTCTATCGGGATGACACGTCTCCAGACCTTTCATCAGAAGCGTCCCTAACACTCACAAATGACCGTGTAAGGGTTTAGACGCGCACGCCCCGGATACCGCATTATATCAGCCTTAACCTGGTTTCGCCTAAGCCTTCGGCGAAACGGTAAGGATTAAGGGACGTCAGTTGTGCAAGATGATCACGCTTGCCCAGCGCGCGACGCTGACAGCTATATGGACACCAAGGATGCAGCCCTATCAGCACAGGCGCGTTCGACGCCGGATGCCCAATCTGCCGCTGAGCCTGCCCCCGCTGATAATATCTCAGCTGATCAAACTTCTGATCAAGCCGCCGATCATTCCGATCAGCGCGCTGCGCCGCGTTTCACTCTCCTGATCCGCGCGGCCAAGCTGGTTTCGCCCAATGGCGAGTTTGTCTGTGTCATCCGCGATGTCTCTGAAACCGGAGTGAGCGTGCGTCTGTTTCACGCCCTTCCAAAAGGCTCTCCGCTTGAGCTGCACATGCCCGGCGGAGGTACATACGAGGTTGAACCGGTGTGGGAGCGCGACAATGAGGCCGGTTTCCAGTTCGCTGAGAGTGTCGACGTCTCGCGCTTGATCAGTGAAGCCGGCGAATATCCCAAGCGCGGCCTGCGCCTTGAGGTTTGCTTTCCGGTTCGCATCTCAACCCTGACGCAGCGCGCCGAAGGGCTGATCACCAATCTCTCGCAGCAAGGCGCGCGGATCGAATGCAATGGGCTGTTTGCGATCGATCAGAACCTGCGCATCGGAGCAGTTGAGCCGATCCGTGAGTTCTCCGAGGTGCGCGCCAAGGTGCGCTGGCGGCGCGATCGTGATTACGGCCTGGTCTTCGAAGACACCTTCACGCTTGGTGATTTTGCCCGCCTTGCGGCCCGCTTGCAGTCTCCCGGCCTGCTGGATGCTTGACGCGAGCGCGCTGCGCACTCGTGCAATTGCGGCGGGTGTTTAGGGGTTAAGCAAGGCTCAGCAGCGTTCCGGATTGCAAGTTTTTGGCCAACAGGCTCGCTAAGGCGCGCCTGTTTACCAACCGCTAACCAATTTCCTTCAGTCCCGGTGATGACACTCTCGCGCAGGCGAGTGACATAGCACTTGGGGGCTTTGATGACTGACAACAGGCTTCAGTCTGGAATTATTGATGTAGACGTTGCCATTATCGGCGCGGGGCCTGCGGGGCTGACCGCAGGATACCTGCTGACGAAGCAGGGCAAGACGGTTGCGATCATCGAAAAAGACGAGACTTATGTTGGCGGCATCAGCCGTACGGTGGAGCACGAGGGCTACCGTTTCGACATTGGTGGCCACCGATTTTTCTCCAAGTCGAAAGCCGTTGTCGACCTTTGGGACGAAATCCTGCCCGACGATTTCATCCAGCGCCCGCGCATGAGCCGCATCTATTACGAGGGTAAGTTCTACAGCTACCCCTTGCGTGCCTTCGAAGCGCTCTGGAATCTGGGAATCCTGCGCTCGGCCGTCTGCATGGCGAGCTATCTTCGCTACAAGCTGTTCCCGATCAGGCACGTGAAGAGCTTCGAGGACTGGACGACCAATCAATTTGGCCGAAAGCTCTATTCGATCTTCTTCAAGACCTACACCGAGAAGGTTTGGGGCATTCCGTGCGATGAAATGAGCGCCGACTGGGCGGCTCAGCGCATTAAGGGCCTCTCGCTATGGGGCGCGGTGACTGACGGGCTGAAGCGCAGCCTGGGCCTCAACAAAAAGCCCAATGATGGCATGGCTGCCAAGACGCTGCTGGAAACCTTCCGCTATCCGCGGCTCGGCCCCGGCATGATGTGGGATGCGGCAAAGGGCTACATCGAGGCGAGCGGCAAGGGACAGGTGCTGATGGGCCATGCGCTCGATCGGCTCGCAGCGATTGGCCCTAATGATGAAGGCTACAACTGGTCGATGACGGCTGAGGGCAAGGACGGCAAGGTCCAGATTCGCGCGCGGAACGCCATCAGCTCGGCGCCCATGCGCGAGCTTTCCAAGCGTATCCACCCGCTCCCGCAGTCGAGCCTTCAAGCGAACAATCTGCGCTATCGCGACTTTCTGACCGTGGCGCTGATGGTGAAGTCGGACGATCTGTTCCCCGACAACTGGATCTACATCCACGATGACCGCGTCCAGGTTGGCCGCGTGCAGAACTTCCGCAGCTGGTCGCCCGAAATGGTGCCCGATGACGATATGGCCTGCGTAGGCCTCGAATATTTCTGCTTTGAAGGCGACGGGCTTTGGTCTTCCTCTGATGAAGAGCTGATCGCACAGGCCACCCGTGAAATGGAAATCCTCGGGCTTTGTGATCCCAAGAAAGTCGTCAAAGGCGCGGTCGTGCGCCAGGAAAAGGCCTATCCGGTCTATGACGACGATTACGAAGCCAATGTGCAGGCGATGCGTGCTGAGCTGGAAGACAAGCACCCCAGCCTGCACCTTGTGGGGCGCAACGGCATGCACCGCTACAACAACCAGGACCACGCAATGATGACCGCGATGCTCACGGTTGAGAACATTCTGGCAGGCGAGCGCGTTTATGATACGTGGTGCGTCAACGAGGACGCCGAATACCACGAGGCGGGTGACGAAGGCGAAGAGACCACAATCGCCGCGCGCGAAGTCGAGCCGGGCGGCACCACCAAGCCGCTCAATGAGGATCAGGTGGCAGCGCTTACCAGCCTTCGCGGTGTTCCCGAACGGATCAAGGCTGATGAGGCGCCGGAGGAATCCGCCATCCGGAAGCGCGCCTGATGGCATCGCCGATGCGGACCCTTCGTTCCCCAGAGTGTGGCTGGCGCGCTTGCTGTTTGTCTTCGCGAAGGAGCGTTGCTGAGTGATGACGCAGGCGCTTACCTCCCTGCTCCACAGGCTGAGCGATGTGCGGCTCATGCGCTATGGCCTTGCAAGCGTGGGCGCGCTGGCGGTCGACGTCGGCAGCTTTCTCGCTTTCATGGAAGCTGGCCTGCACCCAACACCGGCCTCGGCGATGGGCTATTCGCTGGGGATTTTGGCGCATTGGCTGATGTCGAGCCGCGCTGTCTTTCAGGACAGCGTTGCCAGGGGAGGTATGGCACGCACCCGCCAAAAGGCGCTGTTCGTGGTTTCCGCGCTGGTGGGGCTGGGGTTGACGGCGCTGATTGTGGCGCTCGGCGACTGGGCCGGGACGCAGCCGTTGATTTCTAAGGCCTTCGCGATCGTCATTTCCTTCACCGCAACCTGGCTTTTACGCAGCCGGATCGTGTTTCGCGCTGGCCTTCCGGAGAACGGTTGAGCCATGTTGGTCGAGCGGCGGCGCGGGGCCTTCCCCACTGACTTCATGATCCGAGTTGGCATCGCTTGGGCGATCGTCAGTGCGCTTCTGGTGCTCGTTAATTGGCCTTCGATCATGGCCCAGAATTTTCCCGATCCCGATGATCCAATGCGTCTTGTCCAAGTGCGCGACCTGCTAGCGGGGCAGGGTTGGCTTGATGTGACCCAATACCGCGTGGACGCAGCCTCGGGAGGGGTCGCGATGCATTGGTCGCGCCTCGTCGATGTCCCTCTGGCTTTGGTGATTTTGGTGCTGACCCCATTTTTGGGCAGCGCTTCGGCAGAAACCGCTGCGCTCGTTATCACGCCGCTGATCACGCTGGGCGCTGCGATGATGCTTGCCGCACGGATCGCCTGGCGCTTGCTGGGCGATGAGGAGACGACGCTGACCGCGCTGATCATGGCGGTTTGCGTGCCGGTGATTTTCCAGCTTGGCCCTATGCGGATCGATCACCACGGCTGGCAATTGGTCTGCGCGCTCGCGGCGATGAACGGGCTGATGGCGCGCTCGCAGAAAGTGGGCGGCTTTGTGGTCGGAGCGAGCCTCGCTGTATGGCTGACCATATCGATCGAAGGATTGGTCCTTGCCGCAGCAATCTTTGCCGTGTTGGCCCTGCGCTGGCTGCGCGATCGGGCGCAGCGCTGGCTGCTGGTCAATGCTATCCAATCGCTGGCCATCACCAGCGCGGCGCTGTTCGTCTTGACGCGCGGGCTGGGCGACATTGCGGTCTATTGCGACGCCTTGAGCGGTCTGCACATCGCGATGTTCCTGTGGGGCGCTGTGATCTTGAGCGCGCTCGGACGGTTGGAGCCGGTGCCGTTTGGCGCACTTATTGGCGGATTTGGCCTAGCCGCGGGCGGAGCGCTTGCAATGCTGCTCACCATGGCTCCGCAATGCGCGACTGGCGGCGGCTTTGCCGAGCTTGATCCGCTGGTCCACGAACACTGGTTCGTCAAAGTCAAGGAAGGCATGCCGATCTGGCACCAGACTTTTGAGGTCGCGCTGCAATATGCTGTGACGCCGCTGCTGGGCCTGGTTGCCGCGATGAACCTTGCTGGCCGTTCGCGCGATTGGTTGCGACGGTTCTGGGGGGATTATGCGATCATTCTGGGCGCGGCCTTTGTGATTTCGATCCTTGTTGCGCGCGCGGGCGCGGTCGCTTGCCTAATCGCTGCGCCTCCTCTGGCCTGGCAGATCAATCGCTGGTTAAAGGCCATCCGCAAGATGGATCGGCCACTGCCGCGCATCGGTGCGCTTGTGGCCCTCGCGTGCGCGCTGTTGCCGACCTTGCCGCTGTCGCTGTCCGCTTTGGCGCTGCCTGCTCAGGCTAGCGTTGCGGGCGGGCAGAGCGCAGGCAAGGGTAGCCTCAAAATGTCCAACTGCCGGATCGAGGACAGCGCCGAAATCCTCAACGCGCTGGCACCGGGTGAGGTGTTTGCCCCGCTCGACATTTCGCCCAAGCTCTTGCTTGTCAGCAATCACACGGTCATCGCCACCAGCCACCATCGCGGAGATGCGGGCATGCGCGTGATGATTGCTACCGCCTTGAGCTCAAGCGCTGAGGCGAGCGAAACGCTTGAGGCCCGCCAGACCCGCTATGTCGCACTGTGCCCAGGCCTTAGCGAAGCGAACAATTATGCGCGCGAAGCTGAGGATGGTTTTGTCGCTGACCTGCAGGAGGGGCGGATGCCTGAATGGCTGGAACCGGTCCCAACGGCTGAAGGAACGTCCTTCAAACTGTGGCGCGTCGAGTCAAAGTGAAGTCTGCGTCCTGCGTCAGGCCGGAGTGAAATTCATCGCCAGGCCGTTGATGCAGTGGCGCTTGCCGGTCGGTGCAGGGCCGTCTCCGAAAATGTGACCCAGATGCCCGCCGCAATCGGCGCAGTGCACTTCGGTGCGCGGATAGCCGATCTTGTAGTCTGTGCTGGTGCCCACCGCGCCTTTATCGATCGCCTTGTAGAAGCTTGGCCAACCCGTGCCGCTGTCGTACTTGTGCGCTGAGGAATAGAGCTTGTTGCCGCAGCCTGCGCACACAAAAGTGCCCCTGCGCTTCTCTTCGTTGAGCGGCGAGGTGTAGGCGCGCTCGGTGCCTGCATCGCGCAGGATGTAAAACTCACCCTTGGTCAGCTTGGCGCGCCATTCGGCTTCTGTTTTGGTGATACGATAAGACTTGGCCTGCGCGGGCGTGGCTCCGCAGCCGCCCAGCAGCGGGAGAGCGAGGCCAGCGATGGTAGAGCCAAGGAAAAAGCGGCGCGAGCCGGAGATGTCACTCATGTCCAAGCGTCCCGTTATTATCGGATATTCTACCCAATAATACGTGGCAAATGCCCAAAAAGTTTCACTTTCTAAAACTCAGTGATCTCCACTTCGAGCTTGCGAAAGCCGTGCACGAAGTTGGCGCGCACCCGCTCTACATCGCCCGCCACATGCACCCGCATCCGGCGCTTGTGCATCTCCTCGAGAAGAACGCGCAGTTGCAGCTCAGCCAGACGCGCGCCCACACAGCGGTGAATGCCATAGCCAAAGGCGATATGCCGCTTCGCGTTTTCGCGCCGGAGATCGAGTTTGTGCGGGTTCTCGAACACCTCTTCCTCATGATTGGCGGCGAGATACCAAAGGACGACCTTGTCGCCTTTCTTGATCGTTTGGCCCATCACTTCGGTGTCTTGGGTGCAGGTGCGCCGCATATGCGCAAGCGGCGTCTGGACGCGCAGCATTTCCTGCACGGCATTGGGGATGACCTCAGGGTCTTCCTCGAAGATCTTGCGCTGATCGGGGAATTTGTCGAGCTGATGGATGAACCCGCTCATCGAATTGCGGGTTGTGTCGTTGCCTCCCACGATCAGCAGGATCAGATTGCCCATAAATTCCTGCGGGCTCATCTGGTTCATGGCGTCCGAATGGATCATCATGCTAATCAGGTCGCTGCTTGGCTCTTCCTGCGTCTTGCGTATCCAAAGCTGCTGAAAGTAAGCCGCCATTTCATGGAGTATGCCGCGGCGGAATTCATCAAGCTCACGCACGGTGGCAAGCTCGGTATCGCCTGACCAGTCGGACCAGAACGTGAGCATGCGGCGATCTTCCCATGGAAAATCGAATAGCAGCGCCAGCATGCCGGTGGTCAGTTCAATGGAAACCTTGTCAACCCAGTCAAACACTTCGCCGCGGGGCAGAGAGTCGAGCAGCTCGCCCGTACGCTGGCGGATTTCGGGTTCCATCTCGCGCATGGCTGAGGGAGTGAACTTCGGCGCGACCGTGCGGCGCTGTCCGGTGTGTTTGGGCCTGTCCATCGCAATGAACATCGGCAGTTCAAAGCGCTCTTCTTCGGGCTTGTCATCGAGATCGTCTGGCCGATCAAGGATGGTGATCCCGCCATACTCCCAGCTGGAGGAGAAGATGTCTGGCAACGCTTCGATGTGCTGGATCGCCTTGTGACCAACGACCGCCCAGTGTGGGCCAAAGGGGCTGTCATCAATATAATGCAGCGGGCCGGCCTGATGCATCTCGGCGACGATGGGCTGCCAGGTGTCTTCAAAATAAATGTCAGAGCGGCTGATATCCCACTTATGAGGATGAACCGGGCGCTCTTCCGGGTGCTGGGCGAAGTGCTCCCTGAGAGCCACATGCGCGGTCGGTGACTTGCGCCATTCAGTCGTCGCGTCCGGGTTGGACGGGTCAGGGATGGGCTTGATCGGCGGGAGGTTTTTTGAAACCTCGGGTGCAATGGTGGCCATGGCTGCTCTCTCTCCTCCTCGAGAGCAGGTCACTGACCCTTTTTCGCAGGGCCTTTAAACCACCCGCTCCCAGCACGGCATCCTGCCTTAACTGACAGAAGTGTCAATAGTGAGTTTTATTCGGCCACTTATTCGGCGGGTTCCAGGCTTGCTGGATCGCGCACGGTTTTGCGGCGGGCGAACAGGCCGGTCTTCTCACGCCCCGCCCCGCCCGACTTCATCACCCGCTTGCGGAACAAGAGCGAACCGCCCTTGACCAGCACCACCACCGCAAAGCCCTGCCAGGCGAGCGCTATCGCGTGGGTCCACAAAGTCTCTTCAAGCGCGGCGCGCGCCATCATCGCGAAAGGCGAGGAGAGCGGGAAGATCACCGAGGTGATCTCAAGCGGAGTGCCGGTTTGCCCGATATTCGCCGCGGAGAGGAAGAACACCATGATCTGCAGCATCGTCACCGGCATCGACATCGTCTGCACTTCGCGCACGCTTGAGGCCATCGCGCCGATGGTCAGGAACAACGAGCCCAAGAGCAGATAAGCCATCGAGAAATAGGTGATGCCCAGCGCAATGAAGAGCGGCCAGCCCACAGCGGGGCCCGGCAAATCGCGGTAATTGGTCTGCGTGACGGTAACGATCGCGTCCTCGGCGATGGCCCAGAAGCCCCAGCCAAGCGAGCCCCACACCGCGATCCCGACAAAGCTGACCCCCAGCATCGCAAACAGCTTGCCCATGAACACCGCATCCATTGGCAGAGCTGCGGCGAGGATTTCGATGATCTTGTTGCCCTTCTCCTCGGCAAGGTTGGAGAGGACCATGCCGCCAAGCAGGATGGTGAGCAGGAACAGCACCATTTGCGCTGCCTGCGCGGTGCGCACCCTGCTGTAGCGTTCAGAAGCGGCGCTCGCGGTCACGATTTCGCTGCTTGCTTGCGGAAAGCGCGTGGGCGTAGTGGCTGCCGCGCTCGCTGCAACGAGTTCAACAGGGCCGCTCCAGCGGTCCACCTGGCGCTGGGTGCCAACCAGTTTGGGCTCAGTCAGCGTGCCGGTCAGGATCGCTGCGTAATTGCCCCGGCGCGCGTCCATGAAGGCGCGCGCGTCGAAAGCGGAATTGCTGCGCGCTTCTTCGATCTCATTGAAGATAGGTGCGGCGCCGCGCATTTTGGGGCGCAGCGTGTCGGCAGCCTCGATCATGGCGGCATTGTCGGCTGCGCTCATTGCAAGGCCGATTTCCACGCTCACCGCCTGCTGCGTGGTGGACTTGCCGATGCTGCCGGCCAGCCCTCCGATCAGGACCGGGAAGAGCGGCCCGATGAGGAAGAACAGGAATGCGCGGCTGAACAGCACCGCGACGAAATCGCGCCGGGCGATCACCCAGGCGGCTTCTAGGAAGGACAGACGCGACTTGACGTCGGTGTGAGCGTGATCGGTCATCGGCGTGGTCTCGTCTTGTCTCAATTGGTTTGGGCCCCGTTTTGGGCGTCGGCTTCGAGCTGGCGCGCGGCGGCTTCGCCCGCAATTGCGACGAAGGCATCGTGCAGCCCGGCGCGCTCGATCGAAAGGGAGAGAATGCCCGCTTCGCCTTCAATGAGGCTTTTAAGCAGGGGTTCAACGCCGGTTTCCGGGAGCGAGAAGTAGAAGAAATCGCCTTCGCGCCGCGCATCTTCTGGCAGAGCTGCGGTCCAGGCGCCTTCACGCGCTCGAGTTTCGAGCCGGACTTGGGCTGGAATGCGATCGCGCGCGGTCTCGACGCTGCCGGCATAGGGCACGCGGCCGCCCGCAATAATCGCAACGCCTTCGCACAGCCGCTCGGCATGGTGAATGACGTGAGTGGAAAAGATCACCGTCACCCCCTCTTCGGACAATGCGCGGATCATTCGCTCCAGCTTACCCTGGTTGATCGCATCGAGCCCTGAGAAGGGCTCATCGAGGACGACAAGGCGCGGGCGATGCACCAGTGTGCCGAGTAGTTGGACGGTTTGCGCCATGCCCTTCGAAAGCTGGCGGATCTGGCGGTCAGCGGCGTGGGCAAGATCATGCCGCTCAAGCAGTTCAAGCCCGCGCTTTCGCCCTTCGGCCAGCGTCAACCCGCGCAGTGCGCCCATGAAGGCGATCGCCTCGACTGCCTTCATCGCAGGATAAAGGCCGCGTTCTTCAGGCAGATAGCCGATCAAGCGGCCGATATCGTGCGGGCGATCATGGCCAAACACACGGCGCACACCTTCGTCGGGATCGATGATGCCCAGAAGCATGCGCAAGGTGGTGGTCTTGCCCGCGCCATTGGGGCCAAGCACGCCATAGATCGCGCCTTCGGGCACAGCCAAGTCCACCCCGTCGACCGCGCGTGTGCCGTCAAAGCTTTTCACTAGTCCGCGCGCTTCCACTGCAAGCGCGCGTCCATCGTTCAAAGCCACATCGCCCGCGTGTTTGCTCGCGGGCATCAGATCGCCTAGTGCCATATCCATATGCCCAATGGTTAAGGGGTGCTGCTAAACGGGAGTAACCTCAAATATGGTTAACCTGCCGGTTACCATAGATTTTGTCGAGGATCTGCAAAGCCGCCTCACCGCCAAGGCACGCGCGCTGGGATTTGCCGCATGCGGGATTGCGAGCGCGGGCGAAGATCCGATGCGGGCCGAGCGGCTTGAGGAATGGCTGGGCGAAGGGCATCACGGCTCAATGGAGTGGATGGAGACGCGGCTTCATCACCGTCGCTCTCCTCAAGGCCTGTGGCCTGAGGCGCGCTCGGTCATCGCGTTGGGGATGAGCTATGCGCCGGGCTTTGATCCCATGGCGCTTGACGCGGTTGGTGAGCGGGCCCGGATATCGGTCTACGCGCAGGGGCGCGATTACCACGATGTCGTCAAAAAGCGGCTGAAGGCGCTCGCTCGCTGGCTGGTGGAGGAGGCGCCGGGGGCCGAGGTCAAGGTCTTCGTCGATACTGCGCCCGTCATGGAAAAGCCCTTGGGCGAGGCGGCGGGTATCGGCTGGCAAGGCAAGCACACCAATCTCGTCAGCCCGGAGCATGGCTCTTGGCTGTTTTTGGGCGCGATTTATACCACGCTGGAGCTTGCCCCGTCGGACCCGCAGCGCGACCAATGCGGCAGCTGCCGCGCGTGCATTGATGCCTGCCCGACCGAAGCCTTTCCCAGCCCCTATGTGATCGATGCGAGGCGCTGCATCTCCTACCTGATGATCGAGCATAAGGGTCCAGTGGATGAAGAATTTCGCGAGGCCTTGGGCAACCGCATCTATGGCTGCGATGATTGCTTGGCGGTGTGCCCGTGGAACAAGTTTGCTCAGACAGCGCACGCAGCGCGCGAATTTCTGCCCCGCGCCGAACTGGTCGCGCCGCGCCTCGCTGAGCTGCTGGCGCTCGATGATGCCGGCTTCAGAAGCCTGTTCTCAGGCTCTCCGATCAAGCGCATCGGGCGTGACCGGTTTGTCCGCAATTGTCTCTATGCAGCGGGCAACAGCGCTGATCCGACTCTGATCGTTCCGGTAGGGGCCTTGATAAAGGACCAAGACCCGATCGTCGCCGACGCGGCGCGCTGGGCGCTCGAACGGCTTGAGATTTTGTAAGAGCGATCACCCACCCCGCCTCCCCGCCCGCCCACCAACGAATACCATTAGGGTAGGGTGGACGGGTGGGGAGGCGGGGTGGGTGATCGGTGAGCGCTAGCGAACTCAAGGTAAAAACGTCTTAAATCAGTTCCTTGAGAGGCACTTCGGGATCGGCGAGTAGCGCGGGATCAATCCGGCCCGGGCGGCTTTCGAGCAGCTTTCGACCTTGCACATAGTCCTTCATCGTGCCCACGCAATCAAAAGCGATGGGGCGGCCTTCCTTCATATAGACCACCGTGAACTTGCGCGTTGCCGGATCGCCGCGCGTGATGGCTTGATCATAACCCAGGTTCAGCCCCGCGGTCTGAAGCTTGAGATCGTATTGATTGGACCAGAACCAGGGCAGCGCCTCGTAAGGCTCTTTCTCTCCTGTGATCGCCTTGGCAACGGTGTTCGCCATATCGTTGGCATTCTGAACCGATTCCAGCCGGATCACCGCGCTGTCTGCATAAGGGTTTGCATGCGCCGCGCAGTCTCCAATGGCGTAGACATCATCGAGCGTGGTCCGGCAGCAAAAGTCTACATCCACACCGTTTGCGCCCGCCGCGCCGGCGGCGATGAGGGGGGCGATGGAAGGAATGATCCCGATCCCGGCGATCACCATGTCGCACGCGATCTCTTCGCCGTTGTCGAGCGTAACTCCGGTCACTGCGCCGTCTGCGCCGGTAATGGCCGCGACACCTGCCGAGAGGCGCACATCCACGCCTTGGCGCCGGTGCTCATCCTCATAGAAATGCGACAGGGTCTCGCCCGCGACGCGGGATAAGAGCCGATCCTGCATCTCGACAAGCATGACTTCGCGATCAAGCTTGCGCAGCACAGCGGCTGCCTCAAGCCCGATATAGCCGCCGCCGATCACAACTGCGCTTTTGGCGCCAGCGTCCAGCGCGGCCATCATCGCATCGGCATCAGACTTGTCGCGCACATAGAACACGCCCTTGAGCGATGCGCCCGGACACGAAAGGCGCCGCGGATCGCCCCCGGCTGCCCAGATGAGCTTGCTATAGCCGAGAGTGGATCGATCGCTGAGTGTCACACTGTGCGCCAAAGCGTCCACCGCGGTGACAGCGGCGCCGAGGCGAAGCTCGATATCCTTGTCAGCCCAGAAAGCCTCAGGCCGGATCGTGATCCGCTCAAACGGCTTGTCGCCCGCGAGATATTCCTTGGAGAGAGGCGGTCGTTCGTAAGGCGGCACCGTATCGCGCCCGATCATGACGATCCGCCCCTCTGCTCCGCGCTGTCGCAAGGCGATCGCGGCCTGCGCGCCGCCATGGCCCGTGCCCACGATGACAATATCCGCGCTTTCTGTGGGTGCGCTCATTCAGTTTTCTCCCGACCCGTTTGCCCTCTCAGGTCGCGTGAAATGGCAGATGCGTCAAGCGGGCTATCGCTCAAGCAGATTGCGCGCCTGGATTGCGACCTGCGCGAGCACTGCTGGTGCGATGGGCTGATGGGACTGTGCGCGGGCGATCATGGTGCGGAATTGCTCGACCGCATCGTGATGGCGCGCGCTCCACTCCGCCACCGCATCAAGCGGGTGTTCGCGGCTTGCATCATCGATAAGCACATGGCGCAGGAAGTCGAGCCGCATCTGCTGAAAATCGCGCGCAAGGCCGCTGACGAGCAGGCGTTCCCAGACATCCGAAGGCGTCATGTGCGCAGCGATGCCCTGCGCCCAGTCAAGCCCGATGCGCTCACCGATATCGGTGAAAGCGAGAGTGAGGCGCGTGGGCTCAATCCCGGTCGCCAAAGCAAGACGAGCGAGGCCAACCGCGCCATCAAGATCGAACAGGTTCGCGACCGATAGGGCCACAGCTTCAGGCGCGCCTTTCTCGATGAGCGCGTCAAGCAGAGCCGATCCGCGTTTTCGCGTTTCCTCGCTGATCAGACGCTCGCGCGCCTGCTTGAGCTCTTCAACACCGGCGTGCAGGTCTTCGACCAGACGCGACAGATCGACCTGGCCTGCCGAGCTGCGCAGCACATCCGACATCAGGTTGGCGGTTGCCGCAGCCAGGCGATCAAACAGGACAAGCCGCGCCGCTTCGGGCATGGGCTCAGTGTCGAGTTCACTCCATAGCCCTTCGAGCCCGAACAGGCGCTCGACCACCACAAAGGCGGCGGCGACCTCGCTCAGCGATACGCCCTCCTCCTCAGCCAGCTCGAAGGTGTGAACCAGGCCGAGGCGATTGACGATGCGGTTTGCAAGGTCCGTCGCCAGCAATTCGCGGCGCAACTGGTGCTCGCGGATCACAGGGGCAAACCGCTCCTGCATTGGCGTGGGAAAGAGGCTCAAAAGACTGTCTTCGAGCTGCGGGCTATCGGGCAAATCGCTCGCTTCGATTGCATCCTGCAAGACCAGCTTGGCCGAGGACAATAACACTGCGAGCTCGGGTCGGGTCAGCCCTGCGCCTTCCGCAGCGCGGCGGGTGAAGGTCTCCGCATCGGCGAGGCCTTCGGTATGCCGGTCAAGCGCGCCGGTATCCTCAAACCGCTCAATCAGTCTGAGCAGGCTGGGGACCGCTTCCGGCCCTCTGGCCTCGGCGATCGAAAGAGCCAGCGCCTGCAAACGATTGTCTTCGAGCACAATGTCGGAAACCTCGCCGGTCATCGCTTCGAGCAGGGCGTTGCGATCCGCCTCGCCGAGCTCGCCCGCCCGCGCGGCAGCGGCAAGCGCTATCTTGATGTTTACCTCATTGTCCGAGCAATCGACGCCGGCCGAATTGTCGATGAAGTCGGTGTTGATCCGCCCTCCTTTAAGCGCAAATTCGATCCGCCCCGCTTGCGTGGTGCCAAGGTTTGCGCCCTCGCCGATCACCCGCGCGCCGACATCGCGCGCATTTACGCGCAGCGCATCATTGGCCGGGTCGCCGACATCCGCGTTCCCTTCATGCGAGGCCTTGATGTAGGTGCCTATGCCGCCGAACCACAGTAGATCAACGCGCGCTTTGAGGATGGCGGTGATCAGCGCCTCAGGCTCAATCTCGGCGGTCTCAAGGCCCAGCATGGCCTGCGCCTCTTCTGAGAGCGTGATCGACTTGGCGCTGCGTGGATAGACACCGCCGCCTTTCGAGATCAGGCCCGTGTCATAATCCTCCCAGCTTGAGCGCGGCAGATCGAACATCCGCTTGCGCTCTGCCCAGCTGGCGGCGGGATCGGGGTCGGGATCGAGAAAGATGTGGCGGTGGTCAAACGCGGCGACCAGCTTGATCGCTTTGGAAAGCAGCATGCCGTTACCGAACACGTCACCCGACATATCGCCGCAGCCCGCAACGCGCACGCTTTCGGTCTGAACGTCAATGCCCAGCTCCAGGAAGTGGCGCTGGACGCTGACCCACGCGCCCTTGGCCGTGATGCCCATCGCCTTGTGATCATATCCGTTCGAGCCACCGCTCGCGAAGGCGTCATCGAGCCAGAAGTCGCGCGACTGCGCGATGGCGTTGGCGACATCGGAAAAGCGCGCCGTGCCCTTGTCGGCGGCGACGACGAAATACGGGTCTTCGCCATCCAGAATGCGAACGCGCTCGGGGTGTTGGACCGCGCCACCGACGATGTTGTCGGTAATCGACAGGAGCGTGCGGATAAAGACCTCATAGCTCGACTGCCCTTCAGCGGCCCAGCCGTCGCGGTCGGTTGCGGGGTTGGGCAATTGCTTGGGATAGAAGCCGCCCTTCGCGCCCGAGGGAACAATCACCGCGTTCTTGACCTTTTGCGCTTTCATCAGGCCGAGGATTTCGGTGCGGAAATCGTCGCGCCTGTCAGACCAGCGCAGGCCCCCGCGCGCCACTGGCCCTGAGCGCAGGTGAATGCCTTCCACCCGCCGCGAATAGACGAAAATCTCGCGCCATGGCACTGGCTTTGGAAGGCCGGGCATGGCAGCGGAGTCGATCTTGAAGGCCAACGCCTCGCGCGCAGCGGGCGAAAAGGCGTTGGTGCGAAGACACGCTTCGATCACGCTGCGATAGAGGCGCAAGAGCCGGTCATCATTGATCGCTGAGACTTTTGCAAGACCGGCGGCGAAGGCGGCTTCGGCGGCCCGAATAGCTTGTTGGCGATCGCCCGTGAAGGCGGGGATATGGCGGGCAACGAAAAGATCGCTCAAAGCGCGAGTGACGGAGGCTGCGCTAGCGAGAGCGTCCACCACCGTGTAAATTGTAAAGCTCATGCCGGTCTGCCGCAGATAGCGGTAGATCGCGCGCAGCCATCCCGCCTCGCGCGCGGTTAGCCCAGTATCGATCACGAGGCGGTTGAAGGGATCGTCCTCGGCGCTTGCATTGAGAACGGCGGCAATGGCGGTCTCGATCACCTCGTCTCGCTCAAGCACCTTGGCCGGGTCCGCTCCAGCGGGCGCTTCGAGGGTAAAATCGTGGATCGTCCCCAGCGCCCCATCCGCCAGCCTGGTGGCCAATTGCGTGAGCACTCGGAAGCCGAAATTCTCCAAGGCGGGCACGGCATCGGACAAGGCGAAGCGGCCGCCTGGATGGTAGATTTTGAGGCGTAGTGCCTCGGATGGATCACCACTTAGCTGATAAATCCGCGCATCGCGCGTATCGGCGCTTCGCCCCTCGCGGGAGGCCAAAGCGCGCAGCCTTGTGATGTCTTGAGCGGCTTCAACAGCCCCAAAGCGGCTGCGATATTCCTGCGGGAAGGCATCGGCATAGCGCATCGCAATGGCAATAGCGCGCGCGCCCTCATCGCCTTCACTAAGCGCCTGTTCCACCGCTTCGCCCCAGCCGCGTAAGAGGTCTTCGAGGCGCCGTTCAATCTCGGCGGCGTCTGGCATTTGCTCGGTCGCGCGGGTGTCAAGCAGGAACTGAAGCATGGCGAGCCCTCCGCCTTCGACCTCAAGGCTCCAATCGAGCACAGCTGAATTGGGTATCTGTAATAGCAGCGTCTGGATCTCCAGGCGCACAGCGGTCGAGAGCTGGTCCCGCGGGAGCCAGACAAAGGCGTAGATGTGCCGCTCAAGCGGCGAACTGACGAGGATCAGGCGCGGTCTCGGGCGGTCAACCAGGCTCATAACCGAGGTGATCAGGCGCCGCGTATCGAGGACGCTGAACCCGATCAGCAGGTCATATGGCAAGGTGGTAAAAGCGTGGATCAGCGCCTTGCCGGTGTGGCTCTTGGCGCTCAATTTGTATTCGCTCGTCAAGGCCGAAAGTCGCCGGCGCAAGACCGGTACGTCCTGCGTTGCCGTTGCCAGCGCCGCACTCGTCCACACCCCGGCATGGACCGACAGCGCGGTGATTTTCCCACCCTCGCGTCTGGGTACAAGGAACAGATCAAGCGCCGCGCGGCGGTGCACATTGGACATGCGATTGGCCTTGAGGATCAGCAGCGTACGCGGCTGGCCATCGGCATCGGGCTGCTCGAACCACGCAAAGGCGCGCTCGTAAGAGCTATCTGCAAGCAGATCGCGCGCGCTTTCGCGGCAAATGCCCAGCACTTCGCTCAAGGTGCCATCACGGTGACGGGTGACATGGCCAAGCTGAGTGAGCATACCGCTGTTGAGCCAGCGCAGAAGCAGCGCCTCTTCGCCCGCATTGGGGCCCTCAGCGCCCTCCAGAGCATCAGCGTCGGTCGCCATGATCGCCTGTATCGCCTGCCAGTCGGACACAGCCGCGCGAACATCGGCGAGGACCACGCTCAGCCGGGTCAAGAGCTCGCGGCGCTGGCGGGCGTCAACGCGCGGCGTCTCGATATAGATCATCGATTCCATCGGCGCGCCAGGAGAGCCAATCGCGACGATCTGACCCTGCGCGTCGCGCACAATCGGAACCAGCGGGTGGGCCAGCACGTCAATCGACAAGCCCATCGCATTGATCGCGGCTGCGACCGAGTCGACCAAAAACGGCATGTCTTCATTGGCTATGCCGATCCGCAAGTGGCGGTGGCCCGTCGTGGTCGATTCCAGCAACAAGGCCTCGCTCCCGGGCAGCCGCTCAAATCCGGCCGAGACTAGGAATTCAGCCGTCTGACCCAGCATCTCATCGCTTGGCGGGGTATCACCCGGGAGGATCGAGGCGCGCAGATGCTCAGTCAGCGCGTCACGCAAATCGGCCTTGGAGGCCCCCGCCTGCGTAGGGCTGAGGGTGAAAGCGTTGGACACGGCGTCTCTCCCAATACCGGGCGCCCTTAGGGATGGGCGGTGCAATTTTATTAGCCCAGTTTGAACTTATCGTGTCTGAATACAGCCAGTCACCACCAGGGCGCAAGCGCGATAATAGCTTAGACTTGTGTCAAGGAAGTTGGAAGGGTTTCAGGCGGCGAGGGCTGTGTCCATCGCTTCGATCGTGAGTTCCAGCGATGAAAGGCGTGCCTCTGGATCATAGGTCGATCCGCACAGGAGAATTTCGTCCGCCTTAGTGCGCTCAAGAAAGGCCTCGATGGTGGCGCGCACCTCGCGCGGCGATCCAACTGCCCCCGCCTGCCCGACATGCGCCAGCATCGCGCGAGCAGGTGCGGGGAGGCTTGCAAGATAATCCCTGACCGGCGCAGCCAGGCGTCCCGGATTACCGGTGCGCAAGGCGACAAAGGCCTGTTGCTGGCTCGACGCGATGAGCTCGGCCTCGTCGCTTGTTTCAGCGGCAAAGACATTCATCGCAACCATCACATGCGGACGTTCAAGCGCCTCCGACGGCTCGAAAGTGTGCCGATAAACCTCGAGCGCTTCGTCTAGGTGATCGGGCGCGAAGTGAGCGGCGAAGGCGTAGGGCATGCCCAGCTTGGCGGCGAGTTGTGCGCCGAACAGGCTGGAGCCCAGCATCCACATTTCCACTCTTGCTCCAAGGCCGGGTGTTGCTTTGACCGGCAGGTCCACATCGCCGGTTAGAAGTGCGCGCAGTTCAATCACATCTTGGGGAAAGTACTCCGATGCCTGCGCCAGGTTCTTGCGAAGCGCACGCTGCAATTCCGGCCCTGCTCCCGGAGCGCGTCCCAGACCCAGATCTACCCGGCCCGGGAACAGAGCATCGAGCGTGCCGAATTGCTCGGCAATCTGGAACGGTGTGTGGTTGGGCAGCATGATGCCGCCAGCGCCAATGCGGATCGTCTCGGTCGCGTTGCCGATATGCGCCAGCACCACCGAGGTCGCGCCGCCCGCTATCCCGTCCATGGCGTGGTGCTCGGCAACCCAGAAGCGCTTGCAGCCGAGAGCCTCGGCTTTCTGAGCGAGAGCGGTGCTGGCGGCGAAGGCTTCGCTGATACTGCCACCTGCGCGCACCGGGACTAAATCGAGGACAGAGAATTGCGTCATGGTGCCTCACCTTGTGCTGAGCCTTCAGGGGGAGCGCCGATCTGCTCCAGATAGCCGCGCGCCTTTTGAGCTGCCAGCGAATCGGGCTGCGCGTCGATCACCGATTGCCAGCTGGCGCGCGCGGCGTCTTCGCGGCCTGAGAAAATCGCGATCACCCCAGCTTCAAGCCCGATCTCCGCATCCTGCGGAGCGAGCGTGGCGGCTTGTTCAATCGCGGCCTGCGCATCGCCCAGCTGATCTAGCCGTCGTAACAGCGTGGCTTTTAAGAGCCAGCTTTCGCTGTCCTGCGGGGCAAGGGTTGTGGCCCTATCTAGCGGTGCCAGCGCTTCCTCCGGGCGATCAAGCATCACGAGAATGCGCGCTATATCGATTGCGGTGACCACTTGCAGAGGGGTGGAGGCAGCTGTCTTGGCCTCGCTCATCGCATTAGTGAGCAGAACCAGCGCACCGTCAAGATCACCGCCAGCCAGCGCTGCATTGCCCGCCATCGCGCCAAATCGCGCCCGGGCACGTATCTCATCTGGAGGCGTCTGCTCGCGCGCATCGAGGAAAGCGCCGCGGGCATCCTCCCACATGGCAAGCTTGGTCGACGCGAGGCCCCGGCAGTGATTGGCCATTACCTTTTCCGGCCCGATCGCCTCGATAAGCTTGATCTGTGCGCGGGTGTGCGCGCGGGCCGGATCGGTTTCGATCTGCGTCAGGCATTCGGCCAGCCACCGGGTGTTCGGGTCGCTCAACCCAAGCGGATCGGTTCCGTCCTCGGGGCGAGGTGGGCGATTGCGAGTGATATCGGGCGCAGAGAAGGTATCTGCGCCTTGCGGATTGGGTCCGACTTGAAGGAGCGCGATGGGCAAAAGGATGGGCAGCAGGGTCATCTCGGTTTCGTAGATCTATGCCTCGTAAAATGCGCCAACAACACGCTCAAGCAAAGCGATGTCCTGCGGGCGCGAAAGGCGATGGTCGCCATCCCATAGCAGAGTAAGTTGAACGTCGTCTGTCTCAAGCGCCTCGGCCAAAGCGACGCTGATCTCCCAGGGCACATCCGCATCCTCGCGCCCGTGGAGCAAGCGCACCGGGCACTTAAGCGCAATGGGCGCAGCGAGCATCAGCTGATCCTGCCCGTCGGCAAAAAAGCCGGGATGGGTGGGCGTGGGATCGGGGCCGTAGGGATTGTCCTCGTAGACGATCTCTCCTGCCGCCATCTGCGCGCGTTGTTCCTCGCTATAGCCCCACGTGGTGAAGTCGGGTGCGGGGGCGATGCCGATAATGCCTGCAAGCGGGTTCGCGGTGCTGGTGCGCAATTCCTCGGCCACAAGCAACATCAGCCAACCGCCCATGGATGAGCCGACCAGCAGGATCGGCCCTTCGACATATGCCTCGATCAGCGCCAGCACTTCTTCGCGCCATCTCGAGAGAGTGCCAACGGCAAAATCGCCAGAGCTTTGCCCGCAGCCCGAATAATCAAGCAGCAGGCAACCCCGCCCCTCAGACCGCGCGCGCTCAAACAAAGCGGTCGCCTTGCTGCCGTCCATGTCGGACATGTAGCCGGGCAGAAAGATGAGCGTGGGCGACGCGCCGCTCGTCAAGCGAAAGGCGATTCGGCGGCCATCGGAAAAGGTGTGAAAGCGTGTCTCCGTCATCGCGCACCCTCATGCCCTTTCGCAGCGCCTGATGGCAAGATATGCCACAGCATCGCAACGCAACGGGGATACCTCGCCACCATGTTCAAGACACCCAGCATCGCGCAGCCCGCCAACCCGTCCACTGATCTCACCCGCCGCGGCCTGTTTGGCCTTGCAGGCGCGTCAGCCGCGCTCGCTGCCGTGCCCGGATCGGCGCAAGGCTTCGGCCGCGGGTTCACCCACAGTGTGGCCAGTGGTGAGCCGCAGGCGGGCAGTGTCCTTCTTTGGACGCGCTTTGTGGGCGATGCAGAGACAAAGCTCGAATGGCAGGTCTCGACAAGCGAGGATTTTGCCCGTCCCGTTGCTGAAGGTAGTGTCATGGCGAGCCCTAATCGCGATTGGTGCGCCAAAGCGATTGCTAGCGGCCTCACACCCGACCGCTGGTACTTCTATCGTTTCATCGCTCCGGGCGGCACGATGTCTCCGGTGGGCCGCACGCGCACTTTGCCCCAGGGTCCCACACAGAAATTCCGCATGGCGGTGTTCTCATGTGCCAATTACGGTTTTGGCTGGTTCAACGCCTATGCGCACGCAGCTGAGGCCAATGATTGCGATATCGCGCTGCACCTGGGCGATTACATCTACGAGTATGGTGAGGGTAGCTACCCGTCCAAGGCTCAGATTCACCCTAGCCGTGATCTGGCGCCTGATAACGAGATCATCACGCTCGCCGATTACCGCCTGCGCTACGCGACCTATCGCGCTGATCCTGATCTCCAGCGCATCCATCAGGTGATGCCGATGATCATGGTTTGGGACGATCACGAAAGCGCGAATGACAGCTGGACAGACGGCGCACAAAATCACCAGAGCGAGACCGAAGGCGTTTGGGCAACGCGCAAGGCGATTGCCAAGCAGGTCTATCGCGAATGGATGCCGATCTCCGATAAGCCGTACGCCTCCTATGATGTGGGCGATCTGGCGACCCTGTTCCGCATAGACACTCGGCTTGAGGGCCGCGAAGAGCAGTTCAGTCTAGAAAAGCTGTTCGAAGGCAAGTCGAGCCCTGAGGAAATAATCGCCTCGCTCACCGCATTTCGCGATGGCGAGTATGCTGACCCCGACCGGCAATTGCTGGGCTCTACGCAGGAGGAGTGGCTCAGCGATGGTCTTGCCGCGTCGCGCGCGCGCGGTGCAACCTGGCAGGTGCTGGTGCAGCAGGTGCTGATCGGCAAACTCTCTTCGCCCACCACGATGTTGGACATGCTTGGTGACGATATACCGGACTGGATCAAGCAGCGCTTCACCACCTCAGCCATGGCGAGCAAGGCTGGTCTGCCGCAGAATATGGACGCTTGGGACGGGTACCCGGCCGCACGCGAACGTTTGTTCAAGGCCTCGCTTGAGGCAGACGCCAATCTTGTCGTGCTAGCCGGTGATACGCACAATGCCTGGAACTTTGATCTAGCGCAGGACGGCGTGGCCGTTGGCGTCGAGTTCGGTACCTCGTCGGTCAGCTCGCCCGGTATGGATGGCTATTTGTCCATGATCGCCCCAGCTGATCTTGCCAGCGCACTGGTCGAACAAAACGATGAGCTTTTGTGGGTGGATACCTCACACCGTGGTTACATGATGGTTGAGCTCACCCCTTCGACAGCGACAAGCGAATGGCGTTTCCTGGCCGGGATCAAGGAACGCTCGACCAAGCTTGCCGCAACCAAGCGCGCCAGCATTGAGGCGGGGGCGAAACGCCAGGGCGCTTGAAAGGCACCTCAGGTGCTAGTCGCGGCCGAAGATCGCCTCGATTGGAAGCTCGAATACCTCGGAGATCGTGAAGGCCAGCGGGAGCGAAGGGTCATAACGCCCTTTCTCGATCGCGTTGACGCTCTGGCGCGAGACCCCGAGGCGCTCGGCGAGGTCCTGCTGCGACCAATCGCGTTCGGCGCGCAGCACTTTGAGGCGGTTCTTCATGAGGCGGCTTTGTTCTCATCGTCAAACTGCAGCTCGGCCCTTTCAGCAATCCGGTCATAGCGGGCTAGCAAACTTTGCCCTATGCCAAGCCCGATGGCCCAGACGGGAAACACCCACCAGGCCCAGATATGCGGCACCAGTTCGAACGTCTCAAGAAACCCCCACAGCGTGCCCACCACCAGCACAAGGCCAAGACCAATCAGCGCGGCAAGGCTGGTGCGGTGGCGCAGATATTCATCGGTTTCCTCCACCATGTAACGGCCCATGACGCCCATCGCAGCGAGCAAGGGTACGGTGGGCAAAAGCGGCACCGCATAAGCGAGCGCCCCGACCGGCATATCGTTGTTGTAAACGTACATCACCATCAACATACCGCCCATGTAGGCCATCATGCCGCCCCCCATGTGCCATGTTCTATCCTGTTGGCGAGCGCGCCAAAGAACAGGCCGACAAACCACGCCACTGCGACCCAATAAGCATCGAGATGGATGACAAGGTCAGCCGCTTCCAGAAAGCCCCAGATTGAGGCGGCGGAAAGCGCAAAGCCAGAGGCGATGAGCGTCTGACGGATCGTCAGCATGCGGATGAATTCATCCTTCTCCTCGACAATGAGCCGCGCAATCGCCCAGAAAATCCCGCTGATGGCGATTCCGGGCAGGGCGGCAACGATGAACCGGGCGGCGAGGGCCGCTTCGGCCATCTGATCAAGGAAGGTCAGCGCGGCGAAGGTCGCGAGGTAAAGCGAGGTGAACACCGCCACTCGCTTGATATAGCGCCGCTGCGCTTCGCCCTTTTGCACGCACTCGCCCGATCCGCTCTCGTTCAGCCGCAGCACTGATGCAATCATCGCCAGAAAGGTGGCGAGTGGGATGACCATCAGGAGCATGGCGAGGGTCGACTTCTCTATCGCACCACTGAGTTTCAGGCCGACAATGGCGGCGGTGCTACCAGCGGTCAGGCTTAGCCAGAACCACGGCCCGCGGCCCAGAAAGCCTGCCTTGGACGACTGGCCGGCGCTCTCGCTTGTCATGGCCGCGCTCACAGCAGGCATCCGCCAACGCAGTGCGGCGAGCCGGATGAGACCGAACCCCATGCAGCGCCGGTAAGGCCGGCGATCAGTCCGAACGAGGCGTTCGCGCTCAAATCGAGACCCGCGGCCACAAGCGCGGCGGCGATGATGATGGCGGCCCAAAGGAGCGCCTTGGTATTGGTGCTCATTGAGTTTGCGGAGGTCATTGGTAAAGCTCCCTTTCAACTATGGAAAGGATGCTTGTCATAAGAGGCGCAGTTTGTCAAGCAAGCTTTCCGAAATGGAGTCAGGCCTTTCCTTTTTCGTCTCCGGACCAAGAGGGTAATGACATTGCAACGCTCGCCCCCTATATCATTTGGAATGGCTCACGTGCTGACCACGACTACGACCACTACAACCTCGGATTTCCGGGGGCGGTCGGTCACGCGCTAAGCGCAAGGCCGCGCCACCCGGTTTCGGGTGGCGCGGTGTCCTCCTGAAATCGTCACAAACTCCCACACCGCCCTTTCGATGCGCGCCTGCTTGACTTAAAGGGCGCGCAAAGAGCAGACGGATTTTTGACGATGACCAAGATGTTCAAGATTAGCCTCCCAGATGGATCGTCGCGCGAAGTGGAAGCTGGCGCGACGCCCGCTGACGTTGCTGCCGCAATCGGTCCGGGTCTGGCCAAGGCGGCGCTGGCCGCCAAGGTTGATGGTGAAGTGCGCGATCTGGCGCGTCCCTTTGAGGGCGACGCTGAGCTCGCTCTCATCACCTCCAAGGATGAGCAAGACGCGCTCGAACTGGTGCGTCACGATTACGCGCATGTCCTCGCCGAAGCGGTGCAGGCGCTCTACCCCGGAACGCAGATCACGTTCGGCCCGGCGACCGATGATGGCTTTTATTATGACGTCATGGCGCCTGCCGAACGCGAGCCGTTTGGTCTGGAAGACCTCCCTGCCATCGAAGAGAAGATGCGCGAGATCATCAAGGCGGACAAACCAATCATCCGCGAAGTGTGGTCGCGTCAGCAGTTGATCGAAAAGTGGGAGGCCGAGGGCGAAGCCTTCAAGTCCGAATGGGCCCAGACCCTACCTGAAGACGAAGAGCTCACGGTCTACTGGTCCGGCGAGCCCGGCTCACAAGGCGCGTGGCTCGACATGTGCCGCGGGCCGCACCTGGCCTCCACAGGCAAGCTTGACCCGCAGGCCTTTAAGCTCATGCGCACGGCGGGCGCTTACTGGCGCGGCGATCAGAACAACGCGCAGCTCACGCGTATTTACGGCACGGGATGGCTCAACAAGAAGCAGCTGAACGCCTACCTCCACCGGCTGGAAGAAGCCGCCAAGCGCGACCACCGAAAGCTCGGCCGGGAGATGGACCTGTTTCACTTGCAGGAAGAGGCGCATGGTAGTGTCTTCTGGCACCCCAAGGGCTATCGCATCTGGCGTGAGCTCGAAGCCTATATGCGCCGCAAGATGGATGGCGCGGGCTATCGGGAGATCAAGACGCCTCAAGTGATGGATGCACGCCAATGGGAGCAGTCCGGCCACTGGGGCAAATATCGCGAGAACATGTTCGTCATCCCCGATGAAGTGCCCAATACCGAGGACGAAGGCGAGATCGTCTCCAAGGACGCTGACTGGATGGCCTTGAAACCGATGAACTGCCCCGCGCACGTGCTCGTCTTCAAGCAAGGCATCACTTCTTATCGCGATTTGCCGATCCGGCTGGGAGAAATGGGCTGCTGTCATCGCAACGAGCCGCATGGTGCGCTCCACGGATTGATGCGTGTGCGCCAGTTCACGCAAGATGACGCGCACATCTTCTGCACCGAAGATCAGGTCGTCGAGGAGGTGGAGGCCTTCATCAGTCTAGCCGACACCGTCTATCGCGACTTCGGGTTCGAGTATGACATAAAACTCGCGCTTCGGCCCGAACAGCGGTTTGGCTCGGACGCGGATTGGGACAAGGCGGAGCAGGAATTGCGCGATGCCTTGTCAGCCAATGGACTGGAGTGGGAGGAGCTGCCGGGCGAAGGTGCGTTCTATGCTCCCAAGCTCGAATGGCATCTTACCGATGCGATTGGCCGCACCTGGCAGGTCGGCACGATCCAGTCGGACCGCGTTCTGCCCGATCGTCTGGACGCGACCTATATCGGAGAGGATGGCGAGAAGCACCGCCCCGTCATGCTCCACCGTGCGATCTTTGGTTCGTATGAGCGTTTTATCGGCATTCTGATTGAGCACTTTGCCGGTCGTCTCCCCGCATGGCTTTCCCCCGTGCAAGCTGTAGTCGCGACGATCGTGTCGGACGCGGACGACTACGCAAAGGTGGCGGTTACGAAGCTTGAGACAGCGGGAATCCGGGTCGACAGCGATCTGCGCAATGAGAAGATCAACTACAAGGTGCGCGAACATTCGCTCGCCAAGGTTCCGTATCTCCTCGTTGTGGGCAAGCGAGAGGCTGAAGAAGGCACGGTTGCCATGCGCATCCTGGGCGAGAAGGAGCAGAAAGTCCTGCTGCTCGATGAGGCTATCGCCATGTTGACCAAGGCGGCGACTGCTCCCGACCTCGTTGAATAAATACGGGTGGGTTTTCTTGAGGGTTTTGACGCGCTGCAGATCGCGGTGGCGGTGCTGGCGACGCTTGGGGCAGCCTTTATCCGGGGCCTGACGGGGTTCGGTTTTGGCATTTTGCTGGTCCCAATCCTGGCGTTGGCGCTATCCCCGTTAGAGGCCGTGCTGGCGATCAACATCATGGCCGGGCTGTTGGCACTGACGGAGATTCGCCTGATCCTGCGCGAGGCAGAGCGCAGCGCCTTTATTATCGCAGGGCTTGTTATCGTGGCGACCGCGCCCGGCCTGTGGCTGCTCTTGCTAACGCCGTCCGACATTGCGCGGCTTCTGATTGCATTGGTGGCGCTGTCGGCTTTTGTCGCGGTCCTTTTGCCCCAGCGCGGTGCCAAGCAGCCCAGCGCCACAGCGACAGTGGCGACCGGGATTTCGGCAGGACTTCTCACAGGCTTTGCGGCCATGCCCGGCCCGCCAGTCGTGCCCTATTATGTCGGGCGCGACATTCCGCGCATGACCGCCAAAACCTCAATGATCGGGATTTTTGGCGTGGCTGCCATAGCCGGAGTGGGGTCGGGCGCGGCGCTAGGCGTGTTCACTGGGCGCATCGCAGTCCTGGGCGTGGCGCTCTTTCCTTTGGTTCTGCTGGGCAATTGGCTGGGATCGCTCGCTTTTGGCAGCGTGAGTGACCGGGTCTGGCGGGTGTTTGTAGGCGTGGTACTTGGCGCAGCGGCGCTGGCGGCGCTTTCCCGGCTCTTCTAGCTCGCGTCTGGGAGCCAGCGCGCAGCAAGCACGCGCCCGCCGCCCGGCTCACGCAGCACTACGGCGTAGCGGTCCGCGCCGGGTATCCGCAGCTGTTCATCGCGGATCGCAAAGCCCTGTTTGCCGCCGCGCCAGGTTGCGAGGACGTCCTCGCCAATAAGAGCGTTGGTATAGCGTATGGTGCGGCCCCGGTTTTCCCCGCGTCCGATGGCTACGCTTTCCTCGTATGAGACCGCCAGTAGCACGAGTTGCGCAGAATTGGTCGTTTCGCCGGAGAGGCCAACGGCAAATCCTGCGCCTTCGACTGGTTTGACGTGAAGCTGCGCGGACTTGGGAAGACGCCGGGCTGCATCGATCTGCCGGCGCAGTGCACGCTCATCCGAGCCGACCTCGCCAAAGGTGCCTGCCACCACCGTCTGAGGGGTGTAGACCCCGTTATACCCGCCAAGCCCGCGCCGCGCGTAGGCGCGCTGTAGCGCGGTGTTACGAGGCGAAGCCAGCGTGTCCTTCCATCCAAGGCGATCCCAGTAATCAACGGGCCGCGAAATGATGACGAGCCCGTCCTCCCCATCGAGACGGTGCGCCAGACGATCGGCGGGCGGGCACGAAGAGCACCCCTGGCTGGTGAAAAGCTCGACGAGGACGGGCGCATTCGATCGAGGCGACGAGGGGTCTTCCGTGACTTGCGCTGTCAGTTCGCCCGGCAGGCCAATGATGGTAAGAGCCACCACTACAGCGGCAAGGCTTGCGGCGATGATCGATTTCAGCATGGCTCGTCTGCCTCCCACTGGCTTGATACCCAGTCGGGGGTTCGCTTGGGAGCGTTCGGAGGTTACAGCGCCAGGCCTTGGCGCAGTGAGCTTAGAACGGCAGAGGTTGCCCGGCCAGTATCAACGCAGCTGCGCAGGCAAGCACGATGACGCTTCCCGCCGCATCCGCCTGAAAGTGGCGGATGGCATTGTAACTCCGCATGGTGAGGGTAACGGCCTTGGTCATCGTCGCACAGGATCGCGCAAAGACCCTAAGGGGTTGTTAATTTTCCTCCTGAGGAGCTGGGCATTTGCTGGCTGGCACAGTGAAAGCCTCCACCACCCGCCAGCACGGCGTCCGCGCGAAAGCCGGCTGTAGCGCGGTCCGGAAACAGCGCTGCGATCGCTGCCACTCCGGCTTCATCTTGCGGGGATCCGAATGTCGGCACCACAATGAGGTTTGAGGTGATGGCAAAGTTCGCATAGCTCGCAGGCTCGACCAAGCCGGCGCGCTCGATCCGGCCGGGGGATGGAATGCGAACCACATCAAGGCCAGCCGCTAGCGCGCGCACCGCTGCATCTTCGTAGATCGCGGTGTTCGGGTCATCGCGGGCGCTTGCTTCGGGAACGACAAGTCGACCTGGCGCAACAAAGCGCGCCAGATTGTCGACATGTCCGTCAGTGTGATCGTTCACAAGTCCCTCACCAAACCAAACCAGCCGGGTGACGCCCAGCCGCTTCGCCAATTCCGCCTCGATCTGGGCGCGGGCCATGCCGGGGTTGCGATTAGGATTGAGCAGGCACTGCTCGGTCGTCACCGCAAGGCCAGTGCCGTCGCCATCAATCGCGCCGCCTTCGAGGATCATAGGAGAGACTTCGGTGGCTAGCCCAGCATCCCGAGCCAGTTCCAGACCCACGCTCTCATCGCCCGGCATTTCGTATTTGCCGCCCCAGCCATTGAAGCCAAAACGCCGCGCGACACGAGCCGTGCCCTCCAACAGCACCAGCGGCCCAGTGTCGCGCAGCCAGATATCGCCATAGACCCGCCGCTCAAGCGTAACCGCTTCGCTCACCAGCGATTGCGCACGCGCTTCATTGGCCTCATTGCGCACCAGCAAGCTCACCTGTTGGCCGTTCTCAGCCACCGCGTTGGCAAATGCGGCGATCTGCTCCTGCGCGGCTTCGAGGAAGCCCGGCCACTCCTTCTCCAGGTGCGGAAAGCCGATCCACAGCCAGTCTTGCGGCGCCCATTCGGCGGGCATGATCGCTTTGGACATGGATGCGCCTCTTCGTCTTCCGCCAATATGAGGCCCAAAGCCTTACACACGGGCTGCATCCGCGCAAACACCAAGCTTGCAGATGGCTCTAAGGAGGGCCAAATCGCATAGCGGATGGGAGATAATGCCGCCTGGACCAACGCCTTAGAGCGTGCGCGCCGACATGCGCCGTTTCTTAACCGGTCGCTTGATCGTCTGCCTGATCTAGAGGCGTTGTTGGCGCAAGGTCAGAGCGAAGCAGCTCTCGAATGGGCCCATCAACAAGGCGATCATGAAGATGTCGCGATTGCCCTGCGGCGCGAGCGGCTGGCGCTGGCCACGGCGCTTGCAATCGGCGATCTGGCAGGCGCGTTTCCTCTCTCGCGCGTGGTGGAGGAACTCACCCAATTCGCCGATCGCGCGCTCGACCGCGCCATCCGCACAGCGATCCATGAGCGCACCGGGGATGACTGCGTGGACGGCTTTATCGCGCTGGCTCTGGGCAAGCAGGGGGTGGGCGAGCTCAACTATTCCTCCGATATCGATCCGGTCCTGCTCTACGACCCCACACGACTCGCGCACCGCTCGCAGGATGATGTGGGCGAGACAGCGCAGCGCTACACAAGACGCATTCTCAAGCTGCTCTCGGACATAACCTCGGAAGGCTATGTCGTGCGGGTTGACCTGCGCCTTCGTCCGGCGAGCGAGATCAGCCCTCTGGCTGTCCCTTATGCGCAGGCGCTGGAGCATTATCAGAGCGCGGCGCTCCCGTGGGAGCGAGCGGCCTTCACCAGGGCGCGGCCCGCTGCCGGAGACATTGCGGCGGGCGAGGCGTTTCTCGACGCGATCCGGCCCTTCGTGTGGCAGCACAATCTCGATTTTGGGGCGAAGGAAGAGATCCGCTCGCTCACCGCGCGCATTCGCAGTGCCGCTGACGGCCCGCTCACGCCGGGGCCGGGCTTCAACGTGAAGCGCGGGCGCGGCGGCATTCGCGAGATCGAGTTTATCGTGCAGAGCCACCAGTTGATCCATGGCGGTCGCGATCCGCAACTCCGAGTGCGCGGCACGCGCGCGGCGCTCGATGCGCTGGCCTGCGCCGGACGGATCGGTGCTGATCAAGCTGGCGTTTTGGGCGAGAATTACGACCGGCTGCGGGTAATCGAACACCGGTTGCAAATGGTCAACGATCGCCAGACGCATGCTCTGCCGGAGGGCGAGGCGCTCGATAATGTGGCGCAGCTCGATGGCCTTGCCGATGGGGCCGAATTAATCGAAGAACTGCGCAAGCTGACCGACACGACCGCCGCCATTTTTGCCGAGCTAATTGGTGAGCCCGTCTCAACCACGACGACCGTCACCCCCGAGCCCACGCCAACCAAAGAACGCGAAGAACGCCTAGATACGCTGGGATTTGACGATGTGGAAGCGTTGTCACAGCGCATCGCCGCCTGGCGGGACGGGCGCTATCAAGCGCTACGCAGCAACCAGGCCCTGACTGCTTTCGACGAGCTCACCCCGGCTCTCCTCAACGCTCTGGCGAAGAGCGATGACCCGATGCGAGCCCTCACACGTTGGGAGAGCCTGCTTGAGCGCGCGCCGTCAGCGGTCACTTTGTTCCGCCTGCTGAACGCGCGGCCTGACCTGCTTGAGCGACTGGTCGGTGCCCTCACGCAAGCACCCACGCTGTCGGATGAACTCGCGCGGCGTCCTGAACTGCTTGATATCCTGCTTGATGAAGGCGCGCTCGAACTACCGGGCAGCGTTGCAGATATTGCGCGCCGTATCGAAGCGTGGGCCGGGCGCTCTGACTATGAAGCGCTGCTCGATGCGATCCGCCGGGTGACCGGAGAACTGCGCTTTGCGCTTGGCATCCAGCTTATCGAGGGGCTTGCCGATCCGATTGATGTGGGCGCGGCACTTTCGCGCATTGCCGAGGCAGCGCTCGATCTGGCCGTTCCTGCCACGCACCGCGAATTCGAAGCGCGTCACGGGCGGATTGAGGACAGCGAATTGCTTGTCCTTGGCCTCGGACGTTTTGGCGGAGGGGCGTTGACGCATGCCTCTGATCTCGACGTTGTCTATCTGTTTGCAGGCGAGCTCGGCATGGCATCGGATGGGCCGCGCTCCTTGTCCGCCACACACTATTACAACCGCCTCGCCAGCCGGGTGACTGCTGCGCTCTCGGTGCCCACCGCGCAAGGGGCGCTGTATGAGGTCGACACACGGCTAAGGCCTCAGGGCGCGCAAGGCCCACTGGCAGTGAGCTGTGAGGCGTTCGAGAAATACCAGCGCGAAGCGGCTTGGACGTGGGAACATATGGCGCTTGCCCGCGCGCGGGTGCTGATTGGCTCTGAGGCAGGGCGCGCCCGTGTGGAAGCGATCATGGAGAGCGTACTTCGCGGCGGGCGCGACGCTGAGACGGTTCGCGGCGCGATCAGCGATATGCGCGCCCAGATCGCCCAGCACAAGGCACTGACCGGTCCGCTCGATGTCAAGCGTCTGCGCGGCGGGCTCGTCGATTGTGAGTTTCTCGTCCACTTCTTCCAATTGCGCGGGGTGAGCGCTGATGGCGCTTCGCTCGGCAAGGAATTTTCCGATGCCTACTCGCCCGATTTGGGCACGGCTATCCCTTCGCTGACGGCGGCCGGGCTGCTGCCAAGCACATTTCGCCAAGACTATGATCTGCTAACCCGGATGCTGGTGGCACTGCGGCTCCTTGCCCCTGGAGGCATCGAGCCCCCCGCCTGTGCAGCGGGCGCGCTGGCAAGGGCCTGCCGCAAGGAAAGCTACGGAGAAATGCTCGCTGACTTCACAGCGGCGCGCTCGCGTGTGTGCGCGCTGTGGAACCAGACCTTTGGCGCAGACATTTCCGATACATCCCCTCAAGCCTGGACAGTGGAGCAAACCCAATGAGCAATTTTCCCGCAGCCGGTGACGCGATCCCCGATATCGAAATGGGCACGACCGATGGCGGTACCGTCAAACCGAGCGATTTTGCCGGCAAGAAGCTGGTGATCTTCTTCTACCCCAAGGACAACACGCCGGGCTGTACCACCGAGGCGAAGGACTTCTCTGCCCTGAAAGGCGACTTCGAGGCCGCGGGGATCGAACTGTTGGGTGTCAGCAAGGACAGCGCGAAGAAGCACCAGAACTTCATCGCCAAGCACGATCTCACGACGCCGCTTGCCACTGACGCGGAAGAAGGTGGCCTGTCCGATGCGCTAGGTATCTGGACCGAAAAGCAGATGTACGGGAAGACCTATATGGGCATGGTCCGCTCGACATATCTCGTTGCCGCTGACGGCACGATCGCGCAGGTCTGGCCCAAGGTGAAGGTCAAGGGACACGCTGAAGAGGTCCTAGCCGCAGCCAAGGCTCTTTGACGATAATGCAAAGCGTCGGCTCTGCCATTCGCGCAGCGCTTCTAACGACGGATCCGCGCGCCAAGTGCTTTGCCACACGCGATGTCGCGCGGCGCTGGCGGCAGGGGCAGCTTGCTTTCGTGTTTGATGAGGCGATGCCGGACTATCCCGCGCGGCCCGAGGCCCCTGAACTGCTCCCTCCCAACAAAATGCCCAAGCGCGGCAAGGGCGGGTCGGAGCGCGCGCGGATCGCTTTATGGCACAGTCTTGCGCATATCGAATTTGTCGCGATTGACCTGGCGCTCGATATGGCGGGCCGCTTTGGCGCGCAAATGGGTGGGGATTTCGTCAGCGATTTCCTTTCGGTCGCCGCTGATGAGGCGATGCATTACGCGCTGCTCGCTCGCAAGCTTGAGGCGCTGAAAAGCCATTATGGCGCGCTTCCAGCGCATGGCGGGCTGTGGCAGGCAGCCTATGCGACACGGCACGATGTTGCTGCGCGACTCGCAATCGTACCGATGGTTCTGGAAGCACGCGGGCTGGACGTGACCCCGGCGACGCTCGAAAGGGTGAGAACGGCCGGAGACGAGAACGGCGCGAAAATTCTTACCCGCATACTTGACGATGAGATTCGCCATGTCGCCTTTGGCACCAAGCACTTCATCGCGTTCGCACATGAGCGGGGCGAAAAGGCCGAAATACTGTGGCAATCCCTTGTCCAAGCGCACTTTCGCGGGGCCATTAAGCCCCCGTTCAACGACTCAGCTCGCCTTGCAGCCGGTCTATCGCGGGACTTTTACGCAGAGATTGCACTTTAAGGAATGGCACCAATAGTTATGTTTCGCATTAAAAGCGCGAGGGTTTGTCGCGCAAAACACGCGCACAAAGACACAAAACGGCGCGGAGGCTGATAGCCTCGATGATAGGAACGGGTTTGCATGCGCACTTCTGTGGGACAATTTTTCCCGAAGACTGCGATTTTTTTGAGCGCTGCTTTTGCGGCAATCTTTGCGGTGCCTGCGGCGGCCAGCAGCTCGAGTTCCAGTGCAAGTGCGGCAGATCTAACCAAGCCCGTTGAAGAGGCGCAGGAAGAAGCGCTTACCAAAGGCGATCCGAGCTTCCGCCAATTGTTCGCTAGCTGGGCGGCGCTTGATACCGCTGGACCTGATCCTTTTGCGGTCGACGTGAAGACCACTATCCCGCAGCCAGTTTCGGTGCCCTCCCGCAACCCGTTAAGTTCCGGCAGTATAACAAGCTCTTACGGCATGCGCGTGCACCCTATCCTTGGTCGTCGCAAGCGTCACAAGGGGATTGATCTGGCGGCGCCTAAGGGCACGCCGGTCTACGCGACGGCCGATGGCGCAATCACCCGCGCGGATCGTTCGCGCTCATACGGGCTTGTTATTTATATCGATCATGGGGCCGAGCTGGAAACCCGTTACGCGCACCTTTCCAAACTGCTTGTCGCCGATGGGCAGGATGTGCGCAAAGGCGATTTGATCGGCTATGTCGGCTCGACCGGACGCTCTACGGGGCCGCACCTCCACTATGAAGTTCGCGTCGATGGGGTTGCGGTTAATCCAATTCCGTATATGGAGAAAAGCGCACCCCGCGCCGCTGTCGCTACGGAAACGGCGGTTGGTTTTGAAGGACGCAAGCGTCCCGGCGTTGAAACAGGCCAAGGTGGGCCCTAACGCCAACACGAGTTAACCCGCCTGGAAGCGGGTCGGACATTGGAGAGGGTGTCCGAGTATGGGCGGCGGGTTTTCCCGCCGCCTTTTTTGTCTGCGATATGCGCGCGGCTCTTCTATCTTCTTTTATCCGATTTCGCTTGAGTGCCACTCTCGCCTCGTTAGATTTCTTTTCGAGAGACAATAGGCAGGCGGGCTCTTCCAACCGTCTTGGCCTGCCGGGTCAATGGAGAGAGATATGAGCCTGCACCCCATCGCGCACGCCGCGACCCGTCCCGATCATCCCGCCGTGATCATGACTGGTAGCGGCCAGCAAATGACTTACGGTGAGATGGACGCTGCATCCAACCGCTTTGCCCATTTGCTGCGTTCGCGCGGGCTGGGCCCGAATGACAGCGGCGGTGATGCCTTCGCTGTCCTGCTCGAAAACCGGCCTGAATATTACGTGCTCAACTGGGGTTCGCAGCGCGTAGGGACCATGCTTGTGCCTATCTCGACGCGGCTGACCGGGCCCGAGATTGCCTATATCCTTAAAGACAGCGAGGCCTCTCTGCTGGTCACCTCGACCCGGTTTGCCGATGCCATCGACGTGATCCGCGCCGAGTGTCCTGATCTGGAGATCCTCGTCATGGATAGTGGAGAAGGCGATGACTTCGCCGCTGAGCTAGCGCGCTACAGCGCCTATGCGGTGGAGGATCCGCACGCCGGGCTGATCATGCTCTATTCCAGCGGCACGACCGGCCGCCCCAAAGGCGTAAAGCCAGCGCAGCCTGAAGATCCCGATCCGCAAGCGGTTGTTCCGCTTGTCGGCCTCGCCACTATGGCGGTGGGCATGCCGACTGATGGCACGATGGTCTATCTCTCGCCAGCGCCGCTTTATCATGCAGCGCCCCTCGGCTGGTCATCGACTGTCCACCGCCTTGGCGGAACCGTGGTTGTGATGGAAAAATTCGACCCCGAAGAAGCGCTCAAGGCGATCGAGACCTACCGCGTCACTGATAGCCAGTGGGTGCCCACGCACTTTGTCCGCTTTTTGAAGCTCGATCCCGCGGTTCGCACCCGCTACGATCTCTCCTCACACAAGCGCGCGCTCCATGCAGCCGCGCCATGCCCGGTGCCGATCAAGCGCGAGATGATCGAGTGGTGGGGCCCGATTGTGAATGAGTATTACGCAGGCTCGGAACAGACCGGAATGACCTTCGTCGGCAGCGAAGCCTGGCTCTCCCACCCCGGCTCTGTGGGCGTCGCGATCCATGGCAAGCTCCACGTGTGCGGCCCCGATGGCGAGGAAGTTCCCGCTGGCCAGGATGGCCTCATCTTTTTCGAGAATGACAATCTGCCCACCTATCACAAGGACGAGGCCAAGACCGCCGAGGCCATGCATCCCAAGGGCTGGATGACGCTGGGCGATATCGGCCATGTCGATGAGGAGGGGTTTCTCTACCTTACCGACCGCAAGAGCCACATGATCATTTCAGGCGGGGTCAACATCTACCCGCAGGAGATCGAGAACCTGCTGGTGACACATGACAAGGTGATGGACGCCGCCGTCATCGGTGCGCCCGATGATGACCTGGGCGAAAAGGTCGTTGCCGTGGTGCAGCCGATCGACATGGGCGTTGCAGGGCCTGAATTCGAAGATGAGCTGCGCGAATTTCTCGCGCCGAACCTTGCGCGCATCAAGATGCCCAAGCTGTTCGATTTCCGCCCCGACCTCCCGCGCGAGGCAAACGGCAAGCTCTATAAGCGCGAATTGCGGGACGAATATGAAGCCACAGCAAAGGCGTCTGCGTGATGAGCGATTATCCCGCAGTCCTGCCCACACCGCTCGCCAAAGCGGTGATTGATCCGCGCGCCTATAGTGAGTGGAATGGCTTGCTCGACACGTTCGACCATATTCGCGAGACGATGCCGGTCGCCAAGGTGGTGCCTGAGGATCCGGAGCTGTTTGATCCGTTCTGGTTCATCAGCCGCTACGAAGACGTGATGCGTATTTCGAAGGATAACGCGACCTTCCTCAACAATCCGCGCCCCGTTGTCTTTTCGTTGAAGCAGGCGATTGAGTTCAGTCGACGGGCTACGGGCTCTAACATGCTGGTCGACTCGCTGGTGGTGTTCGACGCGCCGGTCCATCCCAAATACCGCAAGCTTACGCAAAACTGGTTCATGCCGCGCAATCTCAAGCGCATCGAGGCCGAGATCAGGGCGCTCGCCGCGCGCACAGTAGACGCCATGATCGAACATGGGCCTGAGGTTGACTTCGTGAAAGCGGTCTCGGGTCCCTACCCGCTCCATGTCGTGATGCAGATCCTCGGTGTGCCGCCCGAGGATGAGCCGCGCATGATGATGCTCACCCAGCAAATGTTTGGCGGGCAGGATGCCGACCTTTCCGGCACCGGTATGGATCAGATGACGCCTGAGCAAGTGGTAGCACTGGTCGCGGGTGCGGTGACGAACTTTGAGGACTATTTTGCCGCGCTCGCCGAAGACCGCCGGGCCAACCCCACTGACGACGTTGCCAGCGTGATCGCCAATGCGCTTGTCGATGGAGAGCCGTTGCCGCCGCGCGATATGGCGGGCTACTACATCATTGTCGCGACTGCCGGACACGACACGACCAGCGCCTCAACCGCGGGGGCGATGCAGGCGCTGGCGCAGGACCCGGAGCAATGGGCAAGGGTGCGCAAAGACCGCTCGCTGCTGCCCGGGATCGTCGAGGAAGCGATCCGCTGGACCTCACCTGTCCAGCACTTCATGCGCACCGCAGCACAAGACGTGGAGGTCGGCGGCCAGCTAATCCGCGAGGGTGATTGGATGATGATCAATTATGTGTCGGCCAATCACGATCCGGCGCAATTCGAGGACCCGCGCCGGTTTGACGCCGCGCGCTCACCCAACCGCCACCTGGCCTTCGGTGCAGGCGCGCATCAATGCCTTGGCCTGCACCTGGCGCGGCTGGAGATGCGGCTGCTGTTCGAAGCACTGCTCGACCGGGTTGAGGAGGTCGAGTTGGCAGGCGAGCCGCAGCGTGCGACCAGCACTTTTGTAGGCGGATTGAAGAGCTTGCCGATCCGCATCAGGGGCTGATGCGGTGAAATGGCCAAGCTTTAAATATGGGCATGTGAAACAACAATTCAAGTCCTGTGTGAAAATATCGAACAAAAGCGAGTTGCATCACGCAAGGCGTACCGATTTTTCTATCTTTTTGCTTAGTCCTGTGTTAATTCACCATTCATGGGAAAAATTCGGGAAACGAGGGACTGTGTGTATCGCGGCCCTGTGTTTGTGTGTGAGATACGATGACTCTTCTTGAACCGCATAATCTGCCATTTCTTTTGGCACTGATTGCGCTTGTCCTCATCAGTATTGGGCAAATACTGGGATTGGGCGATCTGTTCGATGCTGGAGACGTCGATGTCGACATCGATCTCGATGTGGAGAGCAAGTTTGACGTTGATCCCGACGCGCTGGGCGCGAGCGGATGGGTTGAGGGCGCGTTCAGCCTCTTGGGGCTTGGCCGTGTGCCCTTTCTCATCTGGCTGATGGTGCTGCTGTTTGTCTTTGCGGCGATCGGCGTGTCCGGCCAGCAATTGGCAATTGCGCTGCTTGGCACCCCTTTGCACCCGGCGCTTGCCGCTGTGCTGTCAGGGTTTGGGGCTCTGCCGGTCAACGGCGCGCTCACCCGTCCGCTTGCGCGAGTGCTTCCCCAGGATGAGACGAGCGCCGTCCCGCTCGATAGTCTGGTGCGCCGCGATGCCAAAATTCAGATCGGCACTGCAAAACAAGGAAGCCCTGCGCGCTCCAAGGTGCTCGATATTCACGGGCATCCCCATTTTGTCATGGTTGAACCGCATGATCCGGATGCCGCTTTGAGTGAGGGCGAAACCGTCCTTCTCGTGCGGCGCGAGGGGGAGACGTTCTACGCGGTTCGTTACGAAAGCCCGATGCTGCAAGTGAACTGAGGGGGCCTGCGAAAACCCTTCAGGACTCGCGCATCGGCACAGGAAAAGGAACAGGAGAAATCATGGAAACACTTATTGATTGGGTCATTTGGGTCGGGGGCGCGCTTGCGCTGTTTTTTGGTATCCTCGTCTTTCTAACTACCCTTTATCGCCGCGCTTCGAAGGAAACCGCGTTCGTGCGCACCGGTGTGGGCGGCGAAAAGGTCGTCATGAATGGCGGTGCGCTTGTCTTCCCGGTGTTTCACGAGACCATGCCGGTCAACATGAACACTTTGGTGCTCAGCGTTGTTCGCAAGGATGCTGAGGCTCTAATCACGCTCGACCGGCTACGGATCGACGTGAAGGCGGAATTCTACGTCCGCGTTCGCCCCGATGCGGGCGCGATTGGCATGGCCGCGCAGACTCTGGGCCAGCGCACGATGCAGCCCGAAATGCTCAAGGACCTTGTTGAGGGTAAGTTCGTCGACGCGCTGCGTTCTGTTGCAGCGGGCATGAGCATGAATGAGCTGCACGAACAGCGCGCTGACTTCGTCCAGAAGGTGCAGCAAGTGTCTTCGAACGACCTGGCGATGAACGGGCTGGAATTGGAATCTGTCTCGCTCACCGGGCTCGACCAGACCAGCATTGAACACTTCAACGCCAACAACGCGTTTGACGCGGAAGGTCTCACCAAGCTCACCGAGCAGATCGAAGCGCGCAAGAAACTGCGCAACGACATCGAGCAGGACACGCGCGTCCAGATGGAGACCAAGAACCTCGAGGCCGATGCGCGCAGCTTCGAAATCGGCCGCGACAAGGAATATGCGCGTCTCCAGCAGGAACGCGAAGTTGAAGTGCGCCGCGCCTCGCAAATGTCCGAAATCGCCAGTGAGCAAGCGATGCGTGAGCGTGAAGCCGACACAGCGCGCATTCAGGCCAAGAAGGAAGTCGACAGCCAGCAGATCGAAGCCGACCGGACCGTTGAAGAGGCCCGGATCGATCAGGTTCGCGCGCTCGAAATCGCTCGCCAGGAGCAGCAGATCGCGGTTCAGAACAAGTCGCGCGAGGAAAGCCAGGCCAAGGCTGAAGCCGATGCCGCGCGCGCCCTTGCGGTGGCCGCGGAAGAGCAGGTTGCGACCTCGCGCGAGAGCGAGATCGCTGAGCGTACCAAGAAGATCGAACTTATCGAAGCAGCCAAGGAAGCCGAGCGCGAGGCAATCCAGGTGAAGGTCGAAGCGGAAGCGGAAAAGGATGCGGCTTCCAACCGCGCTCAAGCTCTGCGGCTTGAAGCGCAAGGTGAGGCCGAGGCTGAAAAGTTGCGCGCGGACGCTGCGCGAGTGCGTTTCGAAGTCGAAGCCGCCGGCCAACGCGCGGTCAACGAGGCAGCGAACATCCTGTCGATGGATCAAATCAGCCTGCAGACCAAGCTCGCTTTGCTCAAAGTCCTGCCCGAAGTTGTGCGTGAGAGCGCCAAACCGATGGAAGCGATCGATTCGATCAAGATCGTTCAAGTCGACGGCCTCACAAATGGAGCCAAGGGCTCAAGTGGCGCCGCCGCTAATGACGGTGGCTCTGGTGGGGGTTCGGGCAACCTCGCGAACGACGCTGTATCAGCGGCGCTCGCCTACCGCGCACAGGCGCCGGTGCTTGACGGGCTGATGAAAGAGCTTGGCCTTGACGGTTCCTCGCTTGGGGGCCTCGCTGAAGCCGCGGCGCAAGACCCGGCGAAGGTGGAAGAGGCGCTTGCCAGCCTGTCGTTTGACAACGATCCGTCGGCCACTGACGGTCCTGACCTGCCCAGCGACGAAGCCGCCGAATAAGGGCGGTCGCCACGCCAAACTCAAAGGCCCCTGGTCAGCAGAGCGCTGATCGGGGGCTTTTTCGCTCCAAACCGCCGACCTGCGTCAGTTGCGCGAAAGGTGGCGTGCGCTATGGGGTTGCCCCATGGACAAACTTGTTATTCGCGGCGGCAATCGCCTTCAGGGAACGATACCGGTTTCAGGGGCCAAGAACGCGGCTCTCACACTCATTCCTTGTGCACTTCTGACCGAAGAACCGGTCACATTGCGGAACCTGCCGCGCCTCGCGGACATTGACGGTTTCCAGCACCTGATGAACCAGTTCGGGGTCACCACGGCCGTCCAGGGCACGCGGCCGCAGGATTTTGGACGCACGATGCGGCTTGAGGCGACGCGGATCACCTCCAGCGTTGCGCCCTATGATCTGGTGCGAAAGATGCGCGCCTCGATCCTCGTGCTGGGCCCGATGCTTGCGCGCGCGGGCGAAGCGACGGTTTCCATGCCGGGCGGCTGCGCGATTGGAAACCGGCCGATTGATCTGCACTTGAAGGCGCTTGAAGCGATGGGTGCGACGATTGAGCTGGCTCAAGGCTACGTGAGAGCAATCCAGCCCGATGGCGGGATGCCGGGCGGCGATTTCGACTTCCCCGTGGTCAGCGTCGGCGCGACTGAGAACGCGGTGATGGCAGCAGTCCTCGCCAATGGAACAACCCGCCTCTTCAACGCCGCGCGCGAGCCGGAGATTGTCGATCTTTGCAACCTGCTTGTCGCAATGGGTGCGGAGATTGAGGGGATCGGCACCTCGGATCTCACCATCCACGGGGTCAAGCGCCTGCATGGGACGACCTACCGGGTGATGGCGGATCGGATTGAGGCGGGTTCTTACGCCTGCGCCGCCGCGATCACGGGCGGCGATGTTCGCCTGGAAGGCGCTAAGGCCGATGAAATGCAAGCGACCATCCACGCTCTGCGCGCGATCGGCGTGCATGTCGATGAGGACCCAAAGGGCATTCACATTCGCACCAATGGCATGCTCAAACCCACCGATCTGACCACCGCGCCCTATCCGGGGCTTGCCACCGATATGCAAGCGCAGCTGATGGCGCTTTTGTGCCGGGCCGAGGGGACGAGCGTGCTCAAGGAGACGATCTTCGAGAACCGCTTCATGCACGTGCCTGAACTCGCGCGCATGGGCGCTGACGTGACGACCGAGGGCCGCACGGCGGTCGTCAATGGCGTCGATCACCTCAACGGCGCAGAGGTGATGGCAACCGATCTGCGCGCTTCGATGAGCCTGGTGATCGCGGCGCTTGCAGCCCAGGGCGAGACACAGGTGCGCCGCATATACCACCTCGACCGCGGCTATGAACGACTGGAGGAAAAGCTGCAGCTTGTCGGCGCAGATATCGAGCGGGTGAATGATTAGCTTCTAACTCGAGCAGGACTAACAGACCCCGGCCCAATCGAGCGGCGCGGGTAAGGCATCGCGCGAAAAGTCGAGGTGTATCACGCGGCGCGCACGCCCCATTGAGGAACGAGCCGAGGCGTGCAGGATGGGAGTGGCATAAAGCCACCCGTCGCCTGCTTCGGCGTGGCAGGTGGTGATGGTCGATCGGTTGACGAGGCTTTCGACAGCCTCCTCGGCCACTTTGCCAAAGCGATGGCTTCTATCAGCGACAAGCAGCGGAGCGTTTTCATCGTTAACGGCGTCGAGATGCACACGAAGCGTCACCATGCGCTCAAGCAGCTGAAAAGGCGGTTCGACATGGGTTACGCCATCCTTTATCGACCAATTCTCAAAGCCCGGTAGGTTCTCGCGCCTTGTCACCGCTATTGTCCGATCTTGATGCCAGCCAAGGCTCCAATTGAAACTGGGTGACTTGTTGAAGGCAATCGCGCGAACACATGCCCACCCCATACCTGCTGCAGCGATGAACGCTTGGTTCTTGGTAAGATCGCTCGCCAGCCTCCCGAGCTCTGGGCAATTCGAAATGCGATGACCGGGTTTTCCCAACTCAAAAAAGCCATGCGTTGCCCTGTGCCATTGGCTCAGACTATCTGCGATAAGTCCGCTCAAGTGGATCGATCCGCGCCGAGAGAGAGTGGCCGCAGCGTCAGCCATGCGCCACCAACCATACCCGGATCGCGCTGGCGAGGCCGGGCGGCGTGTCGGCTTGGATGCGCTCTGCGTCGATCTGCGCGACAAGAGCGCTGACGGGCAGATCCTTTTCCTCAGCCACCTCGCGCAGCCAGTCCCAGAATACAGGCTCCAAGCTGATTGAAGTCTTGTGCCCGGCAATTGCGATCGAGCGTTTGATGGGGGGATGGTACGGCGTACTCATCGCTCCGAACTACCTTAGGCCCATGATCTCGCCCATCATTTTTTTGGGGTAGTATCACGGATGCGTCGAACCTAGCGTTTGGGATATGGCGGCCGAATTACAGCGTCTCAGCGACAAGGAAAAAGAGGTCTTGCGCCTCATCACGCGCGGGCACGATGCCAAAACAGCTGCGCAAACGCTCAATTTGTCGGTGCACACAATCAATGACCGGCTGCGCAGCGTGCGCAGTAAACTCAACGTCACCAGCAGCCGCGAAGCGGCGCGGCTGTTGTTCGAGACTGAGGAACCGGCGGTTTTGGGCGACCCCAATAATCTTGCACGCAAGTCTTTAGCTGGCGCGCAGGAAGCCATTTCATCTGAACCTCCATCCAGCGCTGCAACACCACGCAGCCACGCACTCTGGATTGGAGGAATTACCGTTATGCTCATGCTCGCACTGGCCGCCTCGCTATTGACGCCAACCACTGCCACACAGCGCCAGGTTGGCGACCCGGCGACCCCTCTCGAGGCCGTTCAATTGGCTGAGTTCGAACGCGTCGCACGCGCCTGGCTCACCTTGGTGGATCAGGGGAATTGGGAGGCCAGCTTTGGCGCAGCGGGTGAGAGCTTCCAGGAGCCCAATACAGTGAAAACCTGGCGGGAAGCGTCTCAGCTGGCGCGCGTCCCCTTGGGAGAAGTTATCGAACGTCGCAACGCCAAAGCCGAGTTCGTCAACGCGCCGCCGCATGGGTTTGTTGTCATGGAATTCAGCACCGATTTCAGCGAACGCGAGGGCGTGGTCGAGAAAGTCACTCTGGAGAAAGAGGCTGACGGCTGGAAAGTGGTTGCTTACGTAATCGAGTGACCGCTGTGATCGGCTGGCGATATCAGGCTGCGTGCGTATCTTCGGCCGGACATGGATTTGCCTGCGCGCTTTACGGGGCGATGACCTGCTCGGGACGGCACTCTTTTATGCGACAGCGGTGCCTTCGATTTCAATCATGATATCAGGGTGATAAAGCTCGCGCACGCCGAGAAGCGTGGCGCAGATTTGAGCGCCGCTTTCGGCGTAGATCGGGATGATCTGTTCTGCTGCTTCCATAAAGGCGGCCGTATCCACCGTGTAAATATTCATGCGGACCAGATTGGCAGGCGTCATATCGGCCGATTCCAGCGCTTTGAGAAGCTCGCCCCAGGCCGTGCGGAATTGCGCCACCAGATCGCCCGCGTGCAGCGGTGCACCCTCAGCATCCGACGAGGTCTGTCCTGAAAGGTAAAGCGTGCGCTCACCGCCCTTGACTTCGACCGCGTGGTTAAGCCCGAAATGGGTGAGCCATTCGGTCGGATTGTGCGTCTTGATTTCCATAGGTGCCTCCCTTTGCCGAATCGGCCATTGGTGTACACTAGTACATATGCTGGCCGCCATTGATGCTCATTGTTGAGCCGGTGACAAAGCCGCCGTTTTCACTGGTGAGGAAAGCGACGCCGCGCGCGATCTCTTCCGCATTGCCAAGCCGGCCGATCGGGATTTTGGCCACGATTTTTTCCAGCACGTTTTCGGGCACTGCGGCGACCATATCGGTGTCCACATAGCCGGGCGCAATGGCGTTGACGGTGACGCCAAACTTGGCGCCTTCCTGGGCCAGCGCCTTGGTAAATCCGTGAATGCCCGATTTGGCGGCGGCGTAATTAACCTGCCCGTACTGCCCCGCCTGACCGTTGATCGAGCCGATATTGACGATCCGGCCCCATTTGCGCTCTCGCATGCCGGGGAAGGTCGCTTTCGCCATGTTGAAGCATCCGCCCAGATTGACGCGCATCACGTCGTTCCAATCATCAAAACTCATCCGGTGCAGCGTACCATCGCGCGTGATGCCGGCATTGTTGATGACGATGTCGACAGAGCCGTGGTCGGCGGCGACTTTTGCGCAGCCTTCAAGACAGGCTTCATGATCGCCAACGTCCCATTTGTAGGAGGGTATGCCGGTGGCCTTGGTAAAGGCCTTCGCCTTGGCCTCATTGCCTCCGTAATTGGCGATGACCGTGTGGCCCTGGCGCTTGAGGCGTTGGCAGATTGCCTCTCCGATGCCGCGGGTTCCTCCGGTTACGATTGCTACTCGGCTCATAGTTGCTCCCTCCCAAGACGCGAACGTAGGTTAGAGCGTAGCTGTGACGTTGCATCAGGCAACACAAAACGCCGCCAAGGACGGGTCTTTAACACTAAAGTTGTAGGCAAAGTGAAGGTCAGATCAGAACTTGATCTGCGTACCGACATAGACGGCCTGGCTGTCCTGCACCGAATCGGTGAGCGGGGCCAAACGCTCACGCTCTTGGCTGATACGGACACCAGCGGTGACGTCGATCGTGCGGGAAATGCGGAAAGATCCGCCCACATCGACGGTCTGCGCACCGAGATCATCCAGCGTGTTGACCGAGCGACCAGCGAGCCGCTCATCCTCTAGCTCGATGCGCGGTTGAAGCCTGCTCGGCTCATCCTTCGCGATCGGCTGGAACGGTTCAAACTCAGACAGATCTGGCACGCTGAGATCGCGTACGGCTTCCGGCATGGTCACCGTGCGGGCAAAGCTCTGATAGCCGCGTGCCGTTCCCAGATCGAAGCGCGAGGTCTTGAGTGCCGCAATCCCCTCGCCCGCACCGGGGACCGACTTGGTCGCATTACGCACTGAAATTGCTTCCGCTTTTTCAGCATCGATCCTGACCGCCACTGTCACAGTGCGGTCGCGCAGAGCCGGGTTGGTTCCAGCCGGCGTGAAACGAAGCCCCTTATCGCGCACCTTGGCAGCGATTCGCGCCGCCAACTCAGGGTCAACCGAGGCAGGCGTGAACAAATCACGCGTGGCCGATTCGCTCGTCGAGCTGTCGAGACCAAGCCCAACCAAGGCAAGGCTCGCTGTCGGCAAAGCCAGCATTACCGCCGCAGACACGGCAAGCGCAGGCAGCTTCAGCTGCTTAGATGCTCCCGATTTGTCGCGCCGTGACATGGCCCGCAAGCCTCCAAAATTCTTTCGCTACGGATGATTAGCCCGGCTTGTCTTAACCGCGCGTGATCACCGGGAACGAAATAAAACAAAGAGATGATAGAACTGTGACGCTCATCTAGGCAATCACTTCCATTCTGGAGGTCGCCATATGCTCACAACCTGTGGCCCTGTTCACACAAGGTTCGCTGGGCTTGCCGCAATCTGAGCGGGTATTATAGAGCATCGCGACAGCAGTTTTAAGGATATCCGCCCAAGTGCCCCAAGCCCTGACCGCCACCGCTCGCACCGTCATCGTCGCGGCTGCTATCGCTACGCTCACCGCTTGTGGCGGGGGCAAGCGCCCAACGACCGAATTGCAATCAGCGCAGATCAACACGATCGGCGTGAATGCGTATCTGTGGCGCGCCGCTTTGGAGACAGTCAGCTTTGCGCCTCTCCTTCAGGCAGACAGTGCAGGCGGCGTGATCGTGACAGACTGGTATGCCAATCCGGCCAATCCCAATGAGCGGGTAAAGATGACGGTCACCATTCTCGATCAGGACCTACGCGCTGATGCGCTCCGGGTCGCCGCGGTGCGTCAGGTCAACGAAGGCAATCGCTGGGTGGACGCGCCCGTGCAGGCGGCCACCGTCCAGAAGCTCGAAGACATCATTCTGACCAAGGCCCGGGACCTGCGGCGCAAGGCTGTGGCAGGCTGACCCCACTGTCGCTAGCGAGCCTACCATGACTGACACTCGATTCGATCCGTCTGAGGCTCCCTCGGATCGGTACGATCCGCGCATATCGGACTCGCGCTGGCAGCGCGCGTGGGAGGAGGCTGGCACTTTCACCGCTTCTTCAGATAGCGACAAGCCGAAGAGCTATATACTCGAGATGTTCCCGTACCCCTCGGGCCGCATCCATATGGGGCATGTTCGCAATTACACGATGGGCGATGTGCTCGCGCGCTTCAAGAAGATGCAGGGGTGCGAAGTGCTTCACCCGATGGGCTGGGACGCGTTCGGCATGCCCGCAGAAAACGCCGCGATGGAAAAGAAGGTGCATCCCGGCGCCTGGACGCGCTCAAATATTGAAGGGATGAAGGCGCAATTGAAGCGCATCGGCTTCGCGCTCGACTGGACGCGCGAATTCGCCACCTGCGATCCTGAATATTACGGCCACGAACAGGCGCTCTTCCTCGACATGTATGAGGCAGGCCTCGTCTATCGCCGCTCGAGCGAGGTCAACTGGGACCCGGTGGACATGACTGTGCTCGCCAATGAGCAGGTGATCGACGGCAAGGGCTGGCGCTCGGGCGCTGAGGTCGAGAAGCGCAAGCTGGACCAGTGGTTCCTCAAGATCACCGACTTTGCCGAAGACCTGCTCTCCGGGCTGGGCGAGCTCAAGGACTGGCCCGACAAGGTGCGCCTGATGCAGGAAAACTGGATCGGGAAGAGCCAGGGCCTCGAGTTTTCGTTCGGCTTGTCGAACGGCGAGAAGCTTCCCGTCTACACCACGCGGCCCGACACGATTTTCGGCGCTAGCTTTTGCGCCATCGCCGCCGATCATCCGATTGCGCAAGGCTTGATGGACGACCCGAAGGTCGCCGCATTCGTCGAAGAGTGCAACAAAGGCGGCACGACCGCGGCCGCGCTTGAAACCGCCGAAAAGCTTGGTTTTGATACCGGTATCACCGCCAGGCATCCCTTTACTGGCGCGGCCATGCCGCTCTTTATCGCCAACTTCGTGCTGATGGATTACGGCACGGGCGCGGTCATGGGCGTGCCGGGCCACGACCAGCGCGACTTTGAATTCGCGACCAAGTACGCGCTGCCTATCACCCGCGTTGTCGCCAAGGATGTGACGCAAGCGGACGCGCCCATGGGCGGCGAAGCGGAGAGCGGTGACGGGGTAATCGTCAATTCCGACTTCCTCGATGGCAAGAGCGTCGAAGAGGCGAAGGCAGATGTTATCGCGCGTGCCGAGGATGGCGGGTGGGGCGAAGGCACCACGGTCTGGCGCCTGCGCGATTGGGGCATTTCGCGCCAGCGCTATTGGGGCACGCCCATCCCGATCATTCACTCACCCGATCACGGCCCCGTCCCCGTCCCACGCGATCAGCTGCCGGTAGAATTGCCCGAGGACATCGACTTTGATGAGCCGGGCAATCCGCTTGAGCGCCATCCGACTTGGAAGCACGCGACCTGCCCGATCAGCGGCAAGCCCGCTTTGCGCGAGACCGACACGCTCGACACTTTCGTCAATTCAAGCTGGTACTTCCTGCGCTTCGCCTCGCAGCCTGCTGATGCGCCGTTTGACCCGGAAGAGATCGCTAAGTGGATGCCGGTGCAGCACTATATCGGCGGGATTGAGCACGCGATCCTGCACCTGCTCTACGCTCGGTTCTGGACGCGCGCTTTGGCGCATATCGGTAAGTTCGAGGTGAAAGAGCCGTTTGCCGCGCTGTTTACGCAGGGGATGGTGACGCACGAGACCTACAGCCTCGGCGATGGCAGCTGGTTGAGCCCAGACGAGGTGCGCAAGGATGGCGCGGACTGGGTGGCCATTGAGGACGGCGCGGCGGTTACCGCAGGCCGCGTCACCAAGATGTCTAAGTCCAAGAAGAACGTTGTCGATCCTGACGCGATCATCGCGGATTACGGCGCAGACGCGGTGCGCTGGTTCATGCTCTCCGATTCGCCGCCTGAGCGCGATCTTCCGTGGTCGCAAGACGGGATCGAGGGCTGTGGTCGGTTTGTGCAGCGCCTGTGGCGCCTGTTCCAGCAGCTCGACCCAGACGCGGTGGGTGAAGATAAGGCTCTCGCACGCAAAACCCATCAGGCCATCGTCGCCGTGGCCGAGGACATCGAAGCGCTCGGCTTCAACAAGGCCGTTGCGCGCATTTACGAACTCACCGGAGCGACCGAAAAGGCTGCGCCCAGCCAGACCCGCAATTTCGCGATCACGACGTTGATGCACCTCGTCAGCCCGATGATGCCGCACCTCGCTGAGGAGGCCCATTCGCGTTTTGGGTCCCGTGCAGGGAACGAAGGTCTGATCGCAGACGCCCCTTGGCCCACGCACGATCCGGCCCTGCTGGTCGAGGATGAGGTCACCATCGCCATCCAGCACAAGGGCAAACTACGCGACACGCTGACCGCGCCAAAAGGAGCGCCAAAAGAGGACTTGGAAGCGCTTGCGCTGGCGAGCGAGAAGGTCCAGCGTTCGCTTGACGGAGCTCAGGTGCGTAAGGTGATCGTGGTGCCCGACAGACTGGTAAACATCGTCACATGAGACCCTCAAGGTCATGATACGTTCAGCGTGGTTTTTTGGGGCGCTAATTACGCTTACCCTGCCGCTTGGCGGCTGCGGCCTGCAACCGATGTATGCTGGCGGCGCTGACGCGTCGGTTGCGCAGGGGCTGGCTGCTGTTGACGTACCGCCGATCCCGGGGCGTGGAGGCTGGCTGTTGCGCGACGCACTGGTTGAGCGCTTTCAGGCCGCAGGCAAAGCGACACCGGCCTACCGCCTCGACGTTCGCCTTGATGACGCGCTGGAGGCTTTGGGCGTCCTCAATGATGATACGATCAGCCGGGAGAGGCGTATCCTGCGCACCCGCTACCAACTGATTGACTTGGCGACCGGCGAGATTCTTCTGGACGCAACCGCAGGTTCGGATGCGGGGATCGACGTTGTCTCGAGCGAATACGCGACCATAGCCGCTGAACAAACCGCGCTTGAAAACCTCGCCAGCGAGGTGGCTGAGCGCATGGCGACGCGTGTGGCGCTGACATTGCGCGAGCGGACAAAAACTCCGCCTGCAAGCGGCGAATGAAGGCTGCCTCAAAGGATTTTGCGCGCGGTCTTCCCAGATCAGCGGCGCAGGCCTCGATCTTCTTCTTTTGCGGCCCCGACGAAGCTGGCGCGAGCGCGGCGGCGGAAAAAGTCATCGCTGGCCTTGCCGATCCTGGCGAGCGGGTGGAGCTTACCGGAGCCGATCTGCGGCGCGATCCGGCGGTCCTGGGTGATGAGGCGCGCTCAGGCTCCCTGTTCGGCGATTCGCGCCACATCTATGTGCGTGCCAGCGGGGATGAGGCGCATGACGCGCTCAAGACGTTGATCGACACAGGCGAAGCGGGCGCAGGCGAGGCGGCACCGGTGATGGTGGTGGCGACAGCGGCAACCGACAAGTCGCGCACCGCCAAATTGCTTGAGAAACGCGCCGATTCGCTGGTGGGCATGTTTTACCCGCCCGATCTCATGTCGGTTGCCTTTTCGGTGCGCGCTATGGCGGACGCGGCGGGCTTGCGCCTCAACGGTGATCTCGCTGAGCGAATCGCGAGCGCGGCGGGTCTCGATGTGCGCCTCGCTCGATCCGAGGTCGATAAGCTCGCGCTTTACTGCGGTGCAGCCCCCCAATCGCCGAGCCCAGCGAGCGTTGAGGACTATGCAGTGATCGGCGCAGCCACCGAAGAAGACGGGTTTCAGCCGCTGGTCAACACCGTGCTGAGCGGCGAGGTCGGTCGCCTCTCACGTGAGCTGCACCGTATGCGCGAGCTCGGTCTTAACCCTGTGGGCTTGCTCCTCGCGATTGAGCGGCGTGCCACGCAGTTGGCTCAGATCACGGCGCGGATGGGCCCACGCGGAAGCCTTGATAACCTTAACAAGGGTGAGAAAGCCCAGCTCGGCATTTTCTGGCGCGAGGAGCGCGAAATTCGCCAACAGATCGCGCGCTGGAATCGGCGAAAGCTTGAACGCCTGATCCCGCGCCTTGTCGCGCTGCACCGGAAACTGCTGGCGAACAGCCAGACTGCGGAAACGCTGCTGGCGCAGGAACTGGCGGAAATTTCACGTTTCGCGGCCAAGCGGTAACACTTTAGGACACATCTCATTTCGCAGGTGCAAAATACTTTATTTTGCGCTTAAACGGCAGCATAGGGGTTTTCATATAAACGGGCCGCTCAGTGCGGAGATTTTGGTTAATGAATAAGCTTAGCGGAGTGCTGCTCGAGGCCGCTCAACCGGATAAGGTTGAGGCAAAGACGGTTGCCTCGCTCGAGAGGCGCAGGCTTCGATTCTACATCATGCTCCTGCTTGTTGATGCAGCGCTGCTGCATGGGGCCTTCATGCTCGCCTCAAAGATTTACCTTGATCTGTGGTGGCATCACGGAACGATGCTGGCGGGACAGGCGCTTCTACCGGTTTACTTCACGATCGCGCTCTACAATCGGACCTACAGTGTCGCGGCTCTCGACTATTGGTTCTTCGGGTTGCGCCAGGCCATGACAGCGCTTGTCATCTCCAGCGCCTTGCTCGCGTTTGCTGCCTTTTACACCAAGTCGAGCGCCGAATTCTCTCGCGTACAGATGACGCTGGGCATCGTTTTCTTTGCGGTCTCGGTGACAGTGGTGCGCCGCGCTATCCCTGTTCTGATTGATGCGCTCTGGGGCGGCCGGGTGCGCAACCAGCTGGTGATCCTCGACGGCGGCCCGGATTTCAGCATGGATAAAGCGGTGTCTGTTTCTGCAGCGAAGTACAACCTTGATCCCACCGCGCACGATCCGTTCATGCTTGATCGCCTGGGCAAGCTGCTTCGCAACCAGGATCAGGTGGTGGTCAGCACCCCGCGCGAGCGGCGCGAACATTGGGCCTTCCTTTTGAAGTCGGCCGGCGTCATGGGCGAGCTTGTCAGCGAGCCCGCCCACGGGCTGGGTGCTGTCGGCGTGCACCGCTATGAAGACAAGGACCGCACGACGCTGGTTGTTTCGACCGGGCCACTCGGTCTGCGCGCGCGCATCACCAAGCGCGCGTTTGATATCGCGATGGCAATCGGCGGCCTCATCGCGCTTTCGCCGATCTTTGCCGTGGTGGCGCTGCTCATCAAGATTGAGGATGGAGGCCCTGTTTTCTTTATCCAGCGTCGCTTGGGGCGCGGTAACCAGTTCTTCGACATGTACAAGTTCCGGTCAATGCGCCGGGAAAAGCTCGATCAGGATGGCAGCCGCTCGACCGCGCGCGATGACGATCGGATCACGCGCACCGGCGCCTTTATCCGCAGGACGAGCATCGATGAGCTGCCGCAGCTGCTCAATGTCCTCCAAGGCGACATGGCAATTGTTGGTCCGCGTCCGCATGCTTTGGGTAGTCAGGCGAACAACAAGTATTTCTGGGAAGTTGATACGAGCTATTGGCAGCGCCATTGTCTCAAGCCCGGCCTCACAGGCCTCGCGCAGGTCCGTGGTCATCGCGGCGCGACCGAGCGCGAGAAGGACCTCACCGACCGTCTGCAATCCGACCTTGAGTACATTGCCGGTTGGTCACTGCGGCGCGATATCGAGATTGTGCTCAAGACGGTGAGCGTGCTGAGCCACGATAAGGCCTACTGATCCTGAGCGCCGCGCCTCGGTGTGGCGGGCAAGCTCACTCCTCTAGCGGAGCCGCGTCGTCCTGAGGCACGGTAAAGACCCCGCGCACTCGTCCGTTCTGAGGCGTATCCGCGCCCGTGCCAGACGCGCGGCCATCCACGCTCGATACGCCCGTATCCAGATCAATCACGAGCCTTCCGCCCACCAGCGTGTTCTGGCCCTGACGAAGGCGCACATCGCCTGCCAGCGTGATGATCCGGCGGTTGAAATCATAGACCGCGGTATCGCCCGTCGCGCGTTCATTGCCGCGCGCAACCGAGACGCCGCCCGTTGCTGTAATGCGCTGCAATTCGAGCGATCCTGCATCGACATAGTTCAAGAGCATACGCTGGGCGCGCACAGTCAGATTGTCCTGCGTCACCACCACATCGCCTGAGAACGCCACGCGGTTCTCGCGCTCCTGCACGTCGATCCGGCTTGCATCGACGCTGACCGGCGCGCGTGTATTGTGCGAGGATATACCCTGCGCGGCGAGCTCCATCCCGCCCATCATCTCAAGGCTCAGTGCGAAACCGCCTAGCCCATAGCCAAACGCCAGCGCGCTGAGGGACAGTGCCTTTGAGCGGACCCACGAAGGGATGCGAGGTTTCGTCATTCGGAAATTCTCATTTTGCCGGGGATCATGGTGAAGCGCGCTTCGCCTTCCAGCGTTAGGGTGCGCGCGGACAGGTCTGCCCGCATCGATCGGGCCGAGAATGTGCCTGCCGGGATCTCGCCCCGCACGCCCCTATCGCCGACCATTTCGCGCCGCTCCAGATCGACCGAGACGCCGCTCGCGGTCATCTGATAGCCATCCGCACCGTTGAGGCGCACCGGGCCGTCGACCGCGAAGCGCTCGGCATCGATATCATAGACGCCGCCACTCGCAGCGAGCCGCGCAGGGCCATCGGGCAGCAGCAATTGCGCAATCATGTCATCCATGCGCACCAGTCCTTCCGCGCTTGAACGCTGCACCGCTTCGCCCGCCATGATCGAGAAGGGGCGCCCGCGATCATCGCGTCCGCGATACATCGCATTGTCAACGCTGAGCCGCTCATCGATCAACGCCACTTCGTTGCGATCGAGCAGGAAGCTCACTTCGCCCCGAGGACTCAAGGGCGTGACCACCATCAGCGCCGCCATGATTCCCACTCCCACAGGCAGCACTCGCACAAGCAAGCCGATCAGCTTGTCATGGCTGCTTCCAGGCGCAGCGGCATGCTGGCGCCGGCTGCGCAGAGCCTTGGCTTGGTTGGTTTCGATGCGCCGTTTGATGACCATGGGTGAGTCCCGCCGCTGTCCTATTCGTGGCTGAAGATGTCGCGCTCGGCCCAGCCAGCAATATCGAGGAGCGCGCGTGTGGGCAGAAACTCAAAGCAGGCCTCAGCCAAATGCAGACGCCCTTCGCGTTCCAGTCGCAGCGTCAGCTCTTCACGCAAACGGTGCAGGTATCGCACATCGCTCGCGGCGTATTCGCGCTGGTCCTCGCTCAGCACCGGGCCGCCCCAGTCTGAGCTTTGCTGCTGCTTCGAGATGTCGACGTCGAGCAATTCCTTCGAGAGGTTCTTAAGCCCGTGGCGATCGGTGTAGGTCCGCACCAGCTTGCTCGCGATTTTGGTGCAGAAGACAGGCGCTGCCATCACGCCAAGGTAATACTGGATCGCCGCCAGATCGAAGCGCGCGTAATGGTAGAGCTTCACCCGGCTCTCATCAGCGAGGATGCGCGTGAGGTTGGGCGCCTCATACTCGCTGCCCTGGCCAAAGCGCACCAGGTGTTCATCGCCCGACCCATCGCTGATCTGAACCACGCACAGCCGATCGCGATGCGTGATGAGCCCCATGGTCTCGGTGTCGACAGCCAGCGGGGCGGTGCCCTCGAGCACGCCTTCGGGCAGGTCTTCTTCGTGAAATTGTACAGTCATTGCGAGGGGCTACTACGCGACATGGGGATAGAGGGGAAGAGGCGTGTGGCGCTTGATGCATGGCGCGCGCTAGCTTGGCGGTCATGGCAGGCGATCCGATCCCTGAAAGCTGGCGCGCGGCGCTGGAACCTGCACTCGCCAGCACTGAGGCGCGGCGGCTCGGCGGCTGGCTGCGGGCTGAGGAAGCGGCGGGGAAGGCGATCTATCCCCCGCGTGGGCAGCGTCTTGCCGCGCTGGCGCTGACGCCGCTTGATCGGGTGCGCGTGGTGATCCTGGGGCAGGATCCCTATCACGGGGAAGGTCAGGCGCATGGTCTCGCTTTCTCGGTTGTGGAGGGCATCAAGGTGCCGCCCTCTCTCGTCAATATCTTCAAGGAGCTTGAGGCTGATCTGGGCCTCACGCGTCCTTCGCACGGCAACCTCACAGCCTGGGCCGAGCAGGGCGTTCTCCTCCTCAACAACACGCTTACCGTCGAAGCGGGCCAGGCGGGCAGCCATGCCGGGCGCGGCTGGGACGCGATCACCGATGCCTGCGTTCAGGCGGTGGCTGAGCGAGGTACCCGTTGCATCTTCATCCTGTGGGGCAGCCATGCCAAAAAGAAGGCCGGGCGGGTCAAGGCATTGGGCCAAAGCGCGCAGCACCTCGTGCTCACCAGCCCCCATCCCAGCCCCTTGTCCGCACATAGCGGCTTTTTCGGCTCGAAACCCTTCAGCCAGACCAACGCCTTTCTTGAAGAACACGGGTGCGAGCCGATTGACTGGGCGCTTTAGGCCGATCTGTCCCCTGATGCGTCACCCGTGCGCGGGCGGCGTGTAGGAGACACAGGTTACACAGTCCAAAACTCGAAAATGCACCCCGCCCGGAAGAGGGCCTGTCCTATTCAAAAAACAAAGAGCCAGACCGCCGCCACAGACCGCAAGGCCCCTCGCGAGGTCTGCCAATCCCGCCGGCGGAAGCGAAGACCGGGTGTAGCGAACGGGCCGCGTGTAGGAAAATGGAGAGTAAGCCGCACACCCAAAACCCCCGGCCCACAGGCTACTCTATGTCCATTGCAGCCGCGCTGACAGCGAAACGCCGCCAGCAGGATGTGTCCCGCCAGCGGCGCTTGCAATGGTCTTGTGCAGGTTTACCCGGCGTAGGAGACGCTGAGCTTTTGACGGCGCTTTGCCGCGCGCATTGTCCCGCCGATGAGGCCAAAGCCCAACACCAGCATCATCCAGGTTGCGGGCTCTGGAATGGGCGCGCCAAAGGTGAAACCGGTAGTTAGGCCCCAACCGGCAAACTCTGTCCCAAAGTTGTGTCGCCGACTAAAGGCGCCGCCAGCAGTGCCGTTTGATGCGCCAAACTGGGTCCCGTAGCTACCTGTCCCGCCAAATTGCATATCAATAAGTAGGTTCTGGCCGCTGGTTGGATCGTAGTTGAAGGGCGTGGCAAGACTGAACACAAGGTTTTCGCCGGGCGTCAACGTTGGAAGCGGACCGCTGAAGACAATCGTGTTGTTGGCACCCAGATTGTTGTTAAATGTCGAACTGAGCGCATCCACGAGGGCGCTGGTGCTCGATAGGGAGATGATGACGGAACGCGTTCCAGCGTCCGAGTCTGAGGGGTCTGTGAGCGGGATAAAGAACAGCTCGCTAATAGTCACCGCTTCCGAAAATTCGCCTGATGAATAAACCTGTTGGTAGCGAGTGCCGAAGGTGGAGTTGAACGGAAAGCCATTTCCACCGTTTTGGGTGGTATCTCCGATGATCAGCGAGCTCGCCGCAGCCGGTTGCGCAGTAAGGGCCATGGTCGCGAGGCCCGCAAAAATCATTGCATTTCTAAGCATCGTGGAGAATTCCTTTAAACACACATCAATTTAGCCCGCCGCTGAAACGCCGGGTTCTTTCTGGGGTGCGCCGCTTCACGACCGTATATTTATCGCGGTAATTCAAAAGTTAACTTGATTTATCTAACATGCCAAGTGTTTTTACTCATGACTGAAAAGTGTCATGCGCTTCACTTCGAAACACCCATTTCGGAGCGGAGCCAGCGCGCCTTCGGGTGTGGGATTTGCGGACCCTTTGCGGCTTGCTCATCGCGGCAATTGGCTTGAGCCCATGAGCGCTTCATCGACACTGCGACGATTTTACCAGGCGTAAGAAACAGCAGCCTTTTGCAGGCGCTTTGATGCGCGCATTGTCCCGCCAATAAGGCCAAAGCCCAGCACCAGCATCATCCAGGTTGCGGGCTCTGGAATGGGCGCGCCGAGCCGAGAGAGGGAGGGCCCGGCGCGCATATCGTATCAAACCTTAGATTACGCGGCGTCCTTGGACGTCGCCATTGCCTCGCATCAGGAAATAGAGGCCGCCAGCAAGAAGCATTCCCTGCAATTGCCAGCCTTTGAAGGGGCCAAAATAGATCACCACGATCACGCCAGTGACAACGATTGAAATCGCCAGTCCACCAAGCCGGGTGAGCGTATCTGCGGCCCAGTTGTTGCGGATCAAGCCGCCCGCAAGAATTGCCAGCCCGCCAGCCAGTTCCGCGAAGGTGGCAAGCCCCATAAGCACGGGGTGAAGACCGTAAATCTCCACCATCGTGTTGAAATCAGGGATCTTCATCCAGCCCTGTTCCAGAATGATGACCGCAAGCGGAATACGGATGAACCAATCGGCGATGCGGAAGGTCGGAACCTTCATGGCGATATTGCCGACCGGCGAAGTTGTAGGTGCAAGTGTTGCCATTGGACTTTCCTTTACAAAGGCCTTTGTCCTCCCAATCGGCTGCTTTTCCTATTAGGCGCGCCTGTCCCAGCGGCACGTCTTAAAATGATAATGATTCTGAAAAGCAAACGTTCCGCAACCCCCACAAAAAAGCGCTTCAGCCTGCAAGAGGCCAAAAACACACCACCGCGCGGGCGCTGTCCTTGTTGAGGAATTACGCCTCCATGCGCGCTCTCGAAAAGACCTCTAAGGCGACAAAGGCGACACCCTGTCACCTTTGTGTAATTCCGAAAATAATTACCTACAACAATGGGATAACAGCGAAATCAAGACCAAAGGCGACAGTGATACCTGGCGGCCAATGTCGCGCTTGCGTCTTACACAGCGATATATTCGCCACCTTAGCGGCGCTGCGTCATGTAGGAAAATCCGCCATGTTCAGCGCCGCTCGCGCGCGCTTCTCGACGCATGCATGGGGCAATCCCACGGCCCCGGCTCTTGTCCAAGCTCAGCGCGGAAGTTCAGAGGCTCCCATCAGCACTTCATCGACGCTGCGCGCGCATTGGCGCCCTTCGCGGATCGCCCACACGACGAGGCTTTGGCCGCGCCGCATGTCGCCGCAGGCAAAGACGCCCGGCTCGCTGGTGGCATAGCCTTTTTCATCCGCCTCGACATTGCCGCGGCCTGTAAGCGCAACGCCCGCCTGTTCAAGGAGACCCTTCTTCTTGGGGCCGACAAAGCCCATCGCGAGCAGGATCAGATCAGCCTTTAGAGTGAACTCGCTGCCCACGATCTCGCGCATCTTGCCCCTACCATCTTCATCGGCCACCCATTCGACCCGCGCGCATTCGAGCCCGGTGACGGTTTCGCCATCGCCGACAACGCGCTTGGTCAGCACGGCCCAGTCACGCTCGACGCCCTCCTCGTGGCTTGACGAGGTGCGCAGTTTGACCGGCCAATCGGGCCAGGTGAGCGCCTTGTCCTCGTGCTCGGGCGGCTTGGGCATGATTTCGAGCTGAGTTACGCTCGCCGCACCCTGCCGGTTAGAAGTGCCGACACAATCCGAGCCTGTATCGCCGCCGCCGATGACGACGACATGCTTGCCGGTTGCAAGCAGGCTGCCGCGCGGTGCGGCGCGCTCTTCGGTATCGCCGGCATTGCGCTTGTTCTGCTGGGTCAGGAATTCCATCGCAAGGCGCACGCCCGACATCTCCGCGCCAGGGATCGCCAGCGGGCGAGCGTCTTCCGAGCCGCCTGAAAGCACGACCGCGTCGAAATTCTCCTTGAGGCTCGCAAACGAGATGTCGACGCCGACTTCCTTGGAGGTGCGAAACTCAACGCCCTCGGCCTCCATCTGCACGCCGCGGCGGTTGATGAGGTGCTTTTCCATCTTGAAGTCGGGAATGCCGTAGCGAAGGAGGCCGCCAATCCGGTCCGACTTTTCGAACACCGTGACGCTGTGCCCGGCGCGCGCAAGCTGCTGCGCGCAGGCGAGGCCAGCGGGGCCAGAGCCGATCACCGCGACCGACTTGCCGGTCTTGACTTGGGGAACCTGCGGGTGGACCCAGCCTTCCTTCCAGCCCCGGTCGACAATCGCGCATTCGATCGATTTGATCGTCACTGGCTGATCAACGATGTTGAGCGTGCAGCTCGCCTCGCAAGGGGCGGGGCAAATGCGGCCGGTGAACTCGGGGAAATTGTTGGTGGAGTGCAGGACGTCGAGCGCGTTCTTCCAGTCGCTCTCATAGACGAGGTGGTTCCAGTCCGGGATCATATTGTTCACCGGACAGCCATTGTGACAATAGGGGATGCCGCAATCCATGCAGCGAGAGGCCTGATCGGAGAGCACCTTATCGTTCGGCTGAACCACGAATTCGCGGTAATTACTCAGCCGTTCCTTGGGATCGATATAGTCGCGCTCGCGCCGATCGAGTTCGAGAAATCCGGTGTCCTTGCCCATTATTCTTGCTCTTTACTCTGCCGCTACGCTGGCCGCTTCGAGGCGCTCGGCCTCCAGCATTTCCAGCGCGCGTTTGTAATCCCTCGGCATGACCTTGACGAAGCGGGTCAGCGCCACGTCCCAATCTGCCAGCAGGTCAGCCGCGACCGCGCTGCCGGTATGCAATTGGTGCCTTCCAACCAAGATACGCAGGCGCTCTGCATCGTGACGCAGCATGTCGCCCATGCCGAAATCATGGACCGAGCGGGCCCGTTGCTGCGGGCGGCCCGTTCCTTCCTCAAGGTCCACCTCGGCGCTGATCGGCAAAAGGTCGACCTGGGCGGGGTTGACGAGGCTTTCGAACGAGCCCTCGGGATCATAGACATAGGCGACCCCTCCGCTCATCCCGGCGGCAAAGTTGCGGCCCGTGCTGCCCAGCACGACGACCACGCCGCCGGTCATGTATTCACACGCGTGATCGCCCGCGCCTTCGACCACCGCGATCGCGCCTGAATTGCGCACGGCAAAGCGTTCGCCCGCGACGCCGTTAAAGTATGCTTCGCCCGCAATTGCGCCATAGAGCACGGTGTTGCCGACGATGATGTTCTCGTTCGCCGCGCGCGGGGCGCTGTCGGGCTGGCGCACGATGATCCGCCCGCCCGAGAGCCCTTTGCCAACATAATCATTGGCATCGCCCACAAGATCGAGCGTCACGCCATGAGCGAGCCAGGCGCCGAAGCTTTGCCCGGCAACGCCTGACAGATTCACGCGGACTGTGTCAGGCGGCAGGCCTTCGTGCCCATGCGCCTTGGCAATCTCACCCGAGAGCATCGCACCAAGCGTGCGGTTGACGTTGCGGACCTCGTAGCTGAGCTGAACCGGGGTTTTCGATTCAATCGCTGGTTTTGCATCGGCAATCAGCGTTAAGTCCATCGCCGCATCGAGCCCGTGATCCTGCCCCTCGGTCTGGCGCAGCGCGCTGCCGTCCTGCAGCTCGGGCTTATAGAGGATGCGATCCAGATTGATGCCGCGCGCCTTCCAGTGGCGGTGCATGCGCGCCATGTCGAGCCGGTCGACCCGGCCCACCATCTCATCGAGGGTGCGAAAGCCCATTTCGGCCATGATCGCGCGCAGCTCTTCGGCGACGAAGAAGAAGTAGTTGATCACATGCTCGGGCTGGCCGGTGAAGCGCTTGCGCAATTCCGGGTCCTGCGTCGCGACGCCGACGGGGCAGGTGTTGAGGTGGCACTTGCGCATCATGATGCAGCCTGCGGCAATCAGCGGAGCGGTGCTAAAGCCGAACTCATCCGCGCCCAGCAGCGCGCCGATGGCAACGTCGCGCCCAGTGCGCAAGCCCCCATCGACCTGCACCGCAATGCGCGTGCGCAAATCGTTGAGAAGCAGCGTCTGCTGCGTTTCGGCAAGGCCGATTTCCCACGGGCTCCCGGCATGGGTGAGGCTGGTGAGCGGTGAGGCGCCCGTGCCGCCGTCATAACCAGAGATCGTCACATGGTCCGCGCGCGCCTTGGAGACACCCGCAGCCACCGTGCCCACGCCCACTTCGGAGACGAGCTTCACCGAAATGCGCGCTTCGGGCTGGACATTTTTGAGGTCGTGGATCAGCTGCGCCAAGTCCTCAATCGAATAGATGTCGTGGTGCGGCGGCGGCGAAATCAGCCCCACGCCGGGCGTTGAGTGCCGCACCGCGCCAATGCGCTTGTCGACCTTGTGGCCGGGCAGCTGCCCTCCCTCACCCGGCTTTGCGCCTTGCGCCATCTTTATCTGGATATCGTCGGAATTGACCAGATATTCGGTCGTCACGCCAAAGCGCCCTGAGGCGACCTGCTTGATCCGGCTGCGCATCGAATCGCCATTATCGAGCGGGGTGAAGCGGAACGGTTCCTCGCCACCTTCACCCGTGTTCGAGCGCCCGCCGATCCGGTTCATTGCCAGCGCCATGGTTGAATGCGCTTCGTGGCTGATCGAGCCAAGGCTCATCGCGCCGGTTGAAAAACGCTTGACGATCTCGCTCGCGGGCTCGACCTCATCGATGGAAAGCGGCTGATCGACCTTCACGAATTCCATCAGCCCGCGGATCGTCAGCAGGCGTTCGGACTGCTTATTGATCGAGGCGGCAAATTCCTCATAGGTCTCCGCCTTGCCCGCGCGCACAGCGTGCTGCAATTGCGCGACGTTTTGCGGGGTCCAGGCGTGCTCTTCACCGCGCAGGCGGAACTGGTAGATCCCGCCGACATCAAGCATGCCTTTGTAGAGCGGATTGTCGCCAAAGGCCTGCGCGTGACGGCGCACGGCTTCCTCGCCGACCTCAGCCAAGCCAATGCCCTCAATCGTGGTCGCGGTGCCGGTGAAATAGGTGTCAACAAAACCCGATGAGAGGCCGACCGCATCAAAGATCTGCGCGCCGCAATAGGACTGGTAGGTCGAGATGCCCATCTTGGACATGACCTTGCGGATGCCCTTGCCGATCGCCTTGATGTAATTGGCCTCGGCCTTGTCGCACGTGATTTCAGGGTGCTTGCGGGTGCGGATTTCCTCAATAGTTTCAAAGGCGACATAAGGATTGATCGCTTCTGCACCATATCCCGCCAGCACGCAGAAGTGGTGCACTTCGCGCGCTTCGCCGGTTTCGACAACGAGGCCTGTTTGCATCCTGAGGCCCTGGCGCACCAGATGGTGATGAACAGCAGCGGTGGCGAGGGCTGCGGGCATTGGAATGCGCTCTGGCCCCTGCTTGCGATCGGTCAGCACCAGGATGTTGTGATCCTGCAGAACCGCTTCGGTCGCGGCCCAGCACATCTCCTTGATCGCCAGCTCAAGACCTTCGACACCGGCAGCCGCATCCCAGGTGATATCGACATTGGCGCAGCGGAACGCGCCATCGAGCGTCGTTTCAACCGAGCGGATCTTGGCCAGATCGTGATTGGTAAGGATCGGCTGATCCACTTCGAGCCGCTTATGCGTGCCCGCATCACGGCCAAGCAGATTGGGGCGCGGGCCGATCATGGAGAGCAGGCTCATGACCAATTCCTCACGGATCGGGTCAATCGGCGGGTTTGTGACCTGCGCAAAGTTCTGCTTGAAATAATCGTAGAGCAGGCGCGACTTGTTCGAGAGCACTGCAATCGGCGTGTCGGTGCCCATCGAGCCGATCGGGTCATCGCCCTTCAGCGCCATGGGCTCCAGGAACTTCGAGATGTCTTCCTGCGTGTAACCAAAGGCCTGCTGCGCTTCGAGAAGGGTGGGCGTTTCCTGGTTCTCGTCCTGCGGCAGTTCGGCGAATTCGGGGTTGATCTCGGTCAGCTCATCGAGCTTGAATTGCGCTTTATCGAGCCACTGGGAATAGGGCTGCGCGTCGGCAAGGTCAGCCTTCAATTCGCCATCCTCGATGATGCGACCCTGTTCGAGGTCAATCAGCAACATTTTGCCCGGTTGCAGCCGCCATTTGCGGGTGATGTCCTCTTCGGCAAAGGGCAGCACGCCGCTTTCTGAGGCGAGGCACACGATATCGTCCTTGGTGACGCAGAAGCGCGCCGGGCGAAGGCCATTGCGATCAAGCGTCGCGCCGATCTGGCGGCCATCGGTAAAGCACACCGCAGCCGGGCCATCCCATGGCTCCATCAAGGCAGCATGGTATTCGTAAAACGCCCGCCGGCCTTCATCCATCAGCGTGTTGCCGCCCCAGGCCTCGGGCATCAGCATCATCATAGCGTGAGCAAGCGAGTATCCGCCCGCCAGCAGCAGCTCCAAAGCGTTATCGAGGCATGCTGTGTCAGACTGGCCATGCGGGATGATCGGCCAGATCTTGTCGAGATCGGGGCCCAGAAGCTCGCTCTCCATCGTGCGGCGGCGCGCATTCATCCAATTCACATTGCCGCGCACCGTGTTGATCTCACCATTGTGAGCGATCAGGCGGAAGGGGTGGGCAAGACGCCAGCTGGGGAAGGTGTTGGTCGAGAAACGCTGGTGCACCAGGCCGAGCGCCGACACGCAATCCGGATCGCGCAGATCATCAAAAAAGCTGCCCACCTGATCGCACAGCAGCAGCCCTTTGTAGACGATGGTGCGGCTTGAAAAGCTGGGCATGTAGAGATCATTGAGGCCGGGTAGATCGTGCTTTTCGGCGAGGCGTGCGAGCGGGTTTTGCACTTGCTTGCGGATGACGAGCAGTTTGCGCTCAAACGCGTCCTGATCAGGTGTCCCCTCACCGCGCGCGACAATGGCCTGCTGGATTACCGGCATGGAAGCGATCACCGCATCGCCCAACCCATCCAGCGTGGTGGGCACATCGCGCCAGCCAATAAGGCGCTGGCCTTCCTTGGCGATAAAGGTTTCAAACCGCTCAGTGATGAAGGTTCGCGCCGCTTCGTCCTGCGGCATGAAGCACGTTGCGACCCCGTAATCGCCGGGCTGGGGCAGATCGAGGCCGTGCTCGCCCGCCCATTTGCGCAGCAGCGGATCGGGGATCTGCAGCAGGATGCCAGCGCCATCGCCCAGAAGCGGGTCTGCACCCACCGCGCCGCGGTGATCGATGCGATTGAGGATCTCAAGCGACTGACGCACGATATCGTGGCTCTTCTCGCCCTTGATATGCGCGATCATGCCGACGCCACAGGCGTCATGTTCATTGGCGGGGTCATAAAGACCCTGGGAGACCGGGTATCCCATGGCGTGTTTCCATCCTGTCAGATGCCGAGCCTGGCTTGGGTGCGAACTGGCCTCGTTGCCACATTCGCCAAGGGAGCCAGACGGCGTGCTCTTTCGCGTCACGCGTGCACAACGATTGCGCGCCCGAAGCGTTTCATCATCCCCTTGCCAAGGCAAAGGGCATTTTGCAACCGCACAATGCGGCTCTGGATGAAGTATTATTGCGCGGGCGCGTATTTGAGCTTTAATGCCATTGCGCCAAATTCACTCAGACCCGCCGATATTTGCGAATTTTGCAGGATTGGGGCTGCCTCAGCCCAATTCAGGCCAAGCTAAGGCCCAAATCTGGCCCAGCTTAGGCTGCACCGCGCAGATTTTGCAGCTTGGCCAGAGCATCACGCAATTGCTGCTCGGTATCGCTGATCGCCGCTGCGCTATTGGCCTGTCCACCAAAGGCCGCCCCAAGGCTGCCGGGCAGGCCTTTGGGCTTCGTGATGGTGCTGGTTTGGGCGCCGGTTTCGCTCCCGCTTTGGGCAAAGCCGCGATCCGAAAACAGGGCCAGCGCCTTGAGCGCTTCGGCAAGCGCGCGTTCGCGCTCGGTGTTCCCCGAAGGAATGGTACCGGCGGCCACCGCGCCCGGAGCGCGATCCTGAATATCGTGCAAGGCGGCGGCGAAACGCTCAACCAATTGCACAAGGCTCAGATTCTCAGGCGAGGACTGGCGCAGCTTTTCAATTCCTGTGATCGGGCGTTTGGGAGCGGGCTGGGGCTCTGGCTCTGCGTGGGGCGCGGGCGCGGGATCATCCTCCACCACTGCTTCTTGCGCCACTGGATCCGACTGATCAAGCGCATCAAACGCGCCAAGGTCCAGCGCATCGGGCTCATCATCGTCCGGCGCACTGCCATCAGGGGCAATCGTCGGATCGGTCGCCGTTTCAGCGTCATGCGGCAGGTCCAGCGCGTCCTCAAGCTCAAGCGGGGAATCATCGGACGTCTCGGTGTTCGGAAGCTCAGCCGGAAGGTCGTTGTCCTGAGGGCTGCCTTCGTCCTTGTTGGCTAACTCTTCAGTCGCAGCATCCTCGCTGGCGCACGAAAAGGGCATTTCGCCGATGGGCGCATCAAGGCTTTCGCTGCCCAGCTCTGCGGCGGGATCTATCGGGCCCAAGTGCCGAGTGACGCTCTCAGCAATTGAGGGCTCGCTGCTTGCACGCCCGCCCTTTGCATGCCCACTACGCGAGCGGCTGGCGCGGCGTGCGCGTCTGGCGGCGCGCTGGAGAGCCAAGCCGACAACCAGAGCAACGCCAGCGCCGATCACAGCGGCCACTGCGGCGTAAATATAGGCTGCGCCTGAACCCAGCGCGCCGAGGCCTGCAATCACGCTGATCCGGGCGATCATGACGCGCGAGAGCATAAGCACGCTCAAGCCAGCCAAAGCTGCGCCCCAAATGCCCAGAGCAGGCAGGAAGATGGGATGGGCTGCGATGGCGGGCGAGAAGGCACCTTTCACAGGTTTGGGCAGCGAGGGACGACGCGCGCGGCGCCTGCGCGCTTTCGCACCGCGCTCCGCCTGCTCAAGCTCGGCCTGCTCCCTCACCTTTTGCCGCAGTTTTTCAATAACCATGGCGTCCCAAACTCCTGCCAGCGTCTCTGCGGGGCCGTTGCGCTGCGCCCGATTGAATCCGTCAGGCGCGAAAACCGTGTGTGTTAGCGCTTTCGGATGAAACGGGATCGAGCGAACCGGACGGCTCACCCATTGCCTCATCAGAGCGCTTAAGATTGGCTAACAGGTGTTGGTAAACGGAACGATAACGCTCCACATTGCGCGACCAGTCGTGACGGTCGCGCACATGAGTGACGCCCGCCTCGCGCATCGCCTCCCAGCCATCGCGCGCATCGAGCAGACCTGCGAGCGCGCGCGCGCAGGCCTCAGGATCATCGGGCGCAAACAGCGCGCCGGTGAGGCCGTCTGTGATCAGCTCGCGGTGCCCGCCGACATTGGAGGCGGCGACAAGGCGGCGCTGCGCCATCGCTTCTAGCGGTTTCAATGGCGTCACCAGATCGGTCAGGCGCGAGGCTTTGCGCGGATAGGCGAGGATATCGATGAGCGAGTAATATCGCTCCACCTTAGAATGCGGCACCCTGCCAGTGAAGATCGCCGCATCGGGTTCAGGCAGAGCATTGGCAGCGGCACGCCATTCACCGTCGCACTCGCCTGCGCCAACCAGCAGCAGGCGCGCACCGGGATGAGATCGGCGCAGGATCGGCATGGCCGCGATCAGATCATCGACGCCCTCATAATCATAAAAGCTGCCGATATAGCCGATGACAGGTGCGGCTGGATCAATGCCGAGCTCTGCGCCCAGAGCAGCATCGCGTGTTGGCGGTTCACCGAAGAACGATAGGTCCACCCCGTTAGGCATCACGCTGATGCGTTCAGACGCAAGGCCGCGCGCAATCAGGTCATCGCGAAGGCCTTCGCAGATTGTGAACAGCGCATCGGCGCGCCGAGCGACTTCGGTCTCCAAGGCGCGGGAGAGGCGGTATTTGGCCGATCCCTTGCGGCCCGCTCTGTTGCCCACCGCCGCATCTTCCCAAAAGGCGCGGATTTCGTAAACGAACGGCACGCCCAAGCCTTGCGCAGCGCGCAAGGCCGCGCCTCCGCACAGAGCGGGCGAATGCGCGTGGATGATGTCGGGACGCCATTCTTTCGATACGCTGCGGATTGAGGCGGCGAGCACGCTCATTTCGTGCAATTCGCTCAAAAGTGGGATGCTGCCCGGCTGGCCGGCCGTGCGGTGGAAGGTGAGGCCCTCCACTTCCTCAACCGCGCCGGGGGTGGATTTCTCTGCGATCTCAACCTCTTGGCGCAGGCCCGTAATCGCGCGCACCTCCATCCCCAGCGCCGCTTGCGCCTTGAGGATCGCGCGCGTGCGAAAGGTATAGCCGCTGTGGAGCGGCAGCGAATGGTCAAGAACGTGCAGAACGCGGGTCATAGCGCGAGCGCGATAGCGCGATTGTGCTTAACGGCGCGTCAACTGGGAGGCTTTAAGACATCGGGCTGTCCTGAGAGACACAATACGTAAGACATAACTCGACCATGATCGACATTTTCGCCCTTTTCATTGGCCATTTGCTGCTCGCCATAGCCTTGTTGCGCCTTGTTATGCGTGATGGGCTGGACGCTGACCCGCTGCTGGCGCGCTTCAAGGCGGATGAGGATGAGCGACGCAAGGCCCAAAAGGCGGCAGGGCGGCGGCGGGCAGGAGCCCACGCAAGCGCTCCCCCGCCCGAGGACGCCACCCCTGAGGAATCTGGCCCATGATGGGCCTCACCTTCCTCGCCTTTATTGGCTTTGTGCTTTTGCTGGGAGTGCGGCGACCGTTCCTGTGGGTGCTGCTCTATGTCTATATCGATATCCTCGCGCCGCAACGCATCGGTTTTGGCCTGATCGAGAGCCTGCAGGTCTCGCTCATCGCCTTTCTCGCCGCATTTGGGGGCTACCTCGTCCTCGACAAGAAAGAGTATCTCACCTTCTCATGGAGGCAGGGCCTGCTGCTGGCGCTGCTTGCCTATTGCTTTTGGACGACGGGCAACGCCGATTTCCCCGCCAGCGCTGAGGAAAAGTGGGAATGGGTCTGGAAAGCGCTGCTGTTCGCGATTTTTCTGCCCTTCACGCTGACCTCGCGCGCCCGGCTCGAAGCTTTGGCGCTGACGTTGGTGCTCACCATTGGCATGATCGTGATTTCGACCGGCATGAAGGTGACGCTGGGCGGCGGGGGCTATGGCAATCTGGTTTTCTTCGTCGATGACAATTCGGGCATTTACGAAAGCTCGACGCTGGCAACGGTGGCGATTGCGCTCACTCCGTTGATCTGGTGGTTCACCCGCCATGGCACGATTTACAAGCCGCATTGGAGCGTCAGCCTGTTTGCCATGGCGCTGATCTTTGCTTGCCTGTTGATCCCCATCGGCACCGAGGCGCGCACCGGCCTTGTGTGCATCGCCGCGCTTGGCATCTTCATGCTGCGCTATACCAAGAAGCGGCTGGCCTTTATCGTCGGCGCGGCTTCGCTTGGCTTGGCGGCGCTCCCGTTCCTGCCGCAGAGCTATTATGAGCGCATGGCCACTCTGGCTGAGCCGGGCGGCGATGAAAGCGCCTCAACCCGTGTTGCGGTGTGGGCGTGGACGCTTGAATACGCTTCGCAAAACCCGTTTGGCGGCGGATTTGACAGCTATAAGGGCAACAGCTTCACCTATGACATGGCCGTCATCGAAGAGCGCGGGAACACGGCCACAATCGAACAACGCCGGGTGACCGACAAGGCGCGCGCGTTCCACTCCTCAGTGTTCGAGGTGCTGGGCGAGCAGGGCTGGCCGGGGCTTATCATCTGGCTATCGCTCCATGGGCTGGGTCTCTTGCAGATGGAGCGGATCGGCGCGCGCTGGCGCGAACGGGCAAAGACCGGCGAGCTCGCCGAGGATGAAGAGTGGATCGCACCCATGGCGACCGCGCTGCAACTGGCGAGCCTTGTCTATCTTGTCGGCGCGCTGTTTCAGGGGATCGCCTATCAGCCTGTTATGCTGATGATCATCGGGCTTCAGATTGGGCTTAATTCCTATTGCCAGCGGATCGATTCGGCGCGCGCGCAAGAAGCGCGCGAAACGCGCAAATCCGCCGATGACAGGCGCAAGCTGCGCAAGGGGCGCAAAAGTACTTCTCGCGATGCCGTAACGGCATAGCCTGCGCGGCGGCTCCTCTATGCGGCTCCTGTTCGGCAAGGCGTTGCCTTGGCCCCGATGATGCGCCATGAAGCGCCTCGGATTGTGGTGTGCAGAACGCAAACTTGTGCCTGCGCAAACGAGAGGAGGAGCCCTATGACCCCGCAGGAATTGGCCGCGAAAACCGGCGAGAACCTTGGCACCAGCGAATGGATCGAGATGACCCAGGACAAGGTCAACATGTTCGCTGATGCGACAGGTGACCACCAGTTCATCCATATCGACGAAGAAAAAGCCAAGATGACCCCGTTCGGCGGGACGATCGTCCACGGCTTCATGACCTTGTCGATGATCCCTTATCTTGGCGCCAACAGCGACATGCCCCGGATCGACGGCGTGAAGATGGGCGTGAATTATGGCGGCAACAAAACCCGCTTCATCGCGCCGGTTCGCGTTGGCAAGCGCATTCGCGGCCATTGGAAGCTCCTCGAAATGATCGAAAAGCGCCCCGGACAGTGGCAGCAGACCGCTGAGGTCACGATGGAGATCGAAGGCGAGGACAAGCCTGCCCTGATCTGCGAGTGGATCACCCAGTACTTCGTTTAAGCAAGTTGTGAGTCCCCGCCCAGGCGGGGACCTCCCTCAACCCCGCGCCAAGTTCAAAGAGGTCCCAGCCTTCGCTGGGACTCGCGCAAGCTAAAGGAAACCCTACCATGTCACGTGAAGCCGTTATCGTCTCCACCGCCCGCACGGCCATTGGTCGCGCGTACAAGGGCGGATTTAATGCAACGCCGGGCGCCACGCTCGGCTCGTACTCTTTCTCCGCCGCAGTTGAGCGCGCTGGCATCGACGCTGCCGAAATCGATGATGTCATCTGGGGCAGCGCGCTGCAACAGGGCACGCAGGGCGGCAATATCGGGCGTCAGGTCGCGCTGCGCGGCGGCGCTCCGGTGACGGTGTCGGGCCAGTCAATTGACCGTCAGTGCTCATCGGGCATGATGGCGATTGCCACGGCGGCCAAGCAGGTTGTGATGGACAACATGGACGTTGTCGTGGGCGGTGGTCAGGATTCGATCAGCCTCGTCCAGACCCCGGAAATGCGTGTTGCACCTGATCCCTCGCTGATCGCGATGCACAAAGACATCTACATGCCCATGCTCAGCACCGCTGAGACAGTCGCCACCCGTTACAATGTCAGCCGCGAAGCGCAGGACGAATACGCCCTGTCCTCGCAGCAGCGCACCGCCGCCGCGCAACAGGCCGGCGCGTTTGACGATGAGATCGTGCCCGTTACCACCACCATGATGGTGAAGGACAAGGAAACTGGCGAGATTTCCCAGAAGGAAGTCACCATCGACAAGGATGAGGGCAACCGCCCGCAAACCACGCTCGAAGGACTGGCCAGTCTCAACCCGGTTATGGGCCCCGACAAGTTCATCACCGCGGGCAACGCCTCGCAGCTATCCGATGGTTCGTCCGCCAGCGTCGTGATGGAAGCCAAGGTCGCTGAGAAGAAGGGCCTCCAGCCGCTCGGCCGCTATGTTGGCATGGCGGTTGCCGGCACCGAGCCTGACGAAATGGGCATTGGCCCCGTCTTTGCGATCCCCAAGCTGCTTGAGCGTAATGGGCTGACGATGGACGATATCGGCCTGTGGGAACTGAACGAAGCCTTCGCCGTGCAGGTCATCTACTGCCGCGACAGACTGGGCATCCCCAACGAGCTCCTCAACGTCAATGGCGGCTCGATCTCGATCGGTCACCCCTATGGCATGACCGGCGCGCGCTGCGTTGGCCACTCGCTGATCGAAGGCAAGCGTCGGGGCGCCAAGTACGTCGTCACCACGATGTGCGTTGGCGGCGGCATGGGCGCAGCGGGCCTGTTCGAGGTGTTCTAAGCCCACTTAGCTATCTGCCAGAAAAAGGGGCGCTGCGGGCGGTGGGCTTGCGGCGCCCTTTTCGTCTGGTGGATCGCTTAGACTGGGGTTCGGCGATTGTCCTGCGATCTGGGGCGGCGCGGGGGATGGGGGCACCTTGCGCCGCCTCTTTTTCTTCTCGTGCTGGAAGGCCCGAGAGTGGTGCAGTACTCTCTGCCCGGCATAAGAACAGGGGCTATAGTATGATCACAAGCGATTACCTGCGCTCCATGGCGCGCTACAATCGCTGGCAGAATGAGAGCCTTTACAAGGCGGCGGCGACGCTTTCAGACGAAGCGCGGCGTAAGGATCGCGGTGCTTTCTTTTGCTCGATCCACGGTACGCTGAGCCACATATACTGGGCCGACCGCATCTGGCTTTCGCGCTTTGATCTGTGTGAGCCGCCTGCTGTGCCCAACCCGCAAAGCGGGGAGTTCGTTGAGGATTTCGAAAAGTTGTGCGCTAAGCGTGAAGAGTTGGACGCGACGCTGATCGCGTTTTGCGATGGCTATGAGGCCGGACCTGTCACCGGTTCGCTCGAATGGTATAGCGGCGCGATAAAGGCCGATGCCAAAGCCCCGCTCAGCGTGGTGTTCGTGCACCTCTTCAACCACCAGACCCACCATCGCGGACAAGTCCACGCTATGCTGACCGCAGCGGGGGCGAGCCCCAAGGACACCTGCCTGTTTATCATGCCGCTGGAGCTTTGGCCCAAGGCCTAGGCGCTCAGCCCAGCAAGTCGCGCGCCTCTTGGGTGATCGCTGCGATCACGTCAGAAGCGCTGGCGTTTTCGCGGATCAATCCCGTGCACTCGCCAACCGTCACGTGCGCGCGCGCATAGTCGCTGGCAGCAACTCCCGCTTTGTAATCAGCGATGGCGGCGGTGGGATCGGCGCAAAGTTCGTCCATGCGGTCTTCCCACTCGCGGTGGATGGCGTTGCGCAAGGATCGAAAGTTGTATTCGGGCGGCCAGTTCTTTTCGCGCAAGATGTCGAACACGGCCGAGCGTGCGGTGTCATCGCCGCTTGCTTCGATGGCGGCATCAACCGCTCCGTCAGCCGCGAGGGATTCGCGCGTCGCCCAGAGCCTTGAGCCAATCAGAGCGCCATCCGCGCCCAGCATCATCGCCGCCGCCAGCCCGCGTCCATCGGCAACTCCGCCTGCCGCCAAAAGGTCGACATGCGATGCGTGTCTCGCGAGCCAGTCCGCGATTTCGGGCACAAAGGTGAAGGTTGAGCGGCCCTCGAACGCGTTCATGCCATGCCCACCCGCCTCGGCTCCTTGCGCGACGATCACGCTCGCGCCCGCATCCACCGCTGGTGCGAGCTGCGCCATGGTCTGGATCTGGTAGATGAGCGGGACGCCCAGGCTTACCACGTCGCGCGCAATCGAGCCCGGATCGCCAAATGAGAGCATGATCGCCGCTGGCTTTACCTCACGATCCAGCACGAAATCGAGCGCTGCGCGGTCTTCCACCATCTTCCAGGTGATGAACCCGCAGCCCAGCCGCGCCGCTGCCTCAGGATCGTTGGAGAGCGCCTGGCCCGCGATGCCGTATTGCTCCTCGACCCACGCGAGATCACCATAGCCGCCCCCGATCAGTCCCAATGCACCCGCTTTGGCTGAGGCCGCCGCCAGCTCCCCGCCCGAGGCCAGCGCCATGGGCGCAAGCGCAATCGGCGCGATCAGGCCAAAGCGTTGCATGAACCGGTTAGCAGGAAAGAGGCCTGGGGAGACATTTGTGCTCATGGGCGTGGGCCTATCTGCGGATAGGCCCGCATTCAAACCCCTTTCGGCGTGCAAGCGAGCGCTTGTGGGCAGGTGGGCTTGCTCTCATAAGAACCCCCAATCAGAGGGATGAAATCTTCGGGAGGGATTGCATGTACACACTCTATGGCGCGCTTGCCTCACCCTATTCGATGAAACTGCGCGCGATTTTGCGCTACCGCCGGATCATCCACACGTGGAAACATGGGGCTATCGCACAGGCGATGACGGCCAAGGTAAAGGCCCCCGTTATCCCCGTGCTCGAATTGCCCGATGGCACTTTTGCCAATGACACCACTCCGCTGATTTACGAGCTGGAGCAGCGCCATGCCGAGCGCTCGATCATCCCCGAAGATGAGGGCCACGCTTTCCTCGCGCATCTGATCGAGGACTTTGCCGATGAATGGCTGACCAAGGCGATGTTCGGCTATCGCTGGCTGGAAGAGGTCGACCAGAGGCAGATGAGCGAGTGGCTGGCCTTTGATGCATTCAAAGGGGGCGGTGAGGAAGCGGTCGGCCACGCCAGGATGTTTCGCGAACGGCAGGTTGGACGCATGGGAATTGTCGGCTGCACACGCGAGAACTTTCCGCTGATAGAAGCCTCGACCAAGCGGGTGCTGGCAGCTTTGGAGGGGCAAGTTAAAAGGGACCATTGGTTGTTCGGATCGCGTCCCTCGCTCGCAGAATTCAGCCTGTTCGGGCAACTGTCACAATTGGGCGTTGATCCCACCGCGCAGGCGATGATGCGCGCTGAGTTTCCCTACACTTATCGCTGGCTTGCCCATGTTGACGACGCCTCAGGCATTCAGGGCAAATGGGACGCGCCCGATGCCGCTCTGAAGCCGGTCACCAAGGCGATCCTTGCCGAGGTGGGCCGCGTCTACGTGCCCTTCCTCCTCGCCAATGCGGCGGCGGCTGAGGCGGGTGAGGAGACCTTCCGGATGGAAGTCGACGGCATGCCGTATGAGCAGGGCGTTTTCAAATACCAGCTCAAATGCCTAGCAGACCTGCGCACGCGCTACGCGGCGTTGACCGCGGATGCAAAGGCCCGCGTGGACCCGATCCTGAGCGAGGCGGGGTGTTTGGAGTCCTTACGGTAACCTACCCAATCCCTATGGGGCCAGAGTTAGCTATGCTTGGTGATGAATTTCTCGACCACTGGCGCCACATTATTGCGCCATTTGCTGCCGTTAAAGATGCCGTAATGCCCGGCGCCTTCGGCCATGTAGTACTGCTTCTTCGCCTCGGGCAGACCGGTCGCGAGTTTGAGCGCTGCCTTCGTCTGGCCAAGGCCTGAGATATCGTCCCTCTCGCCTTCGATGGCGAGGAGAGCAGTGTACTCAATGCCTGACAGATCAACCACTTCGCCCCTGTGCTCGAACGTGCCGCTAGGGATTGAGTGCTTTTGGAACACTTCCTCCACCGTCTGGAGGTAGAATTCCGCTGTCATGTCGCACACGGCGCGGTATTCGTCATAAAACGCCTTGGTCGCTGCTGCGCTTTCCTGATCGCCCGTAGTGAGGTGTTTGAACATCTCATAGTGGCTCATCATGTGGTTCTGCAGGTTCATGCTCATGAACGCGCTCAACTGCATGAAGCCGGGATAGACGCGTCGTCCCGCGCCGCGATAATTCATCGGGACGGTAGCGATCACGTTCTGGCGGAACCACTCTATCGGGCGCTTCATGGCGTGATTGTTGACGCTGGTCGGGCTTTCGCGCGTGTCGATCGGGCCGCCCATCATGGTGAGCGTTTCCGGGCTCGCAGGCGATTTGCGCTGGTTGAGCAGCGAGGTTGCCGCAAAGGCAGGAACCGAGGGCTGGCACACCGCCATCATGTGCGGGCGCCTGCCGCCTTTGTTATTTGCCTCGACGTAGATTTGCTCAAGAAACTCGATCAGATAGTCGATGTAATCGTCAAGATCGAAATGGCCTTCGTGCAGCGGCACCATCTTCGCATCGGCCCAGTCGGTGATGTAGACGATGCAGCTTTGCAGCATGCGCTCCACCGTGCCGCGCAGCAGCGTCGCATAGTGCCCGCTCATCGGGGCGACAATCAAAAGCCGGGGTGATGTTTCGGGAAGGCCGGTGTGGCGAAAGCGCTTGAGATCGCCAAACGGCTTGGTAACGACGACCGCCTCCTCGACCGTGTGGACTTTGCCGTCCTTCTCAATCTCGGTGATGCCAAAGGCGGGTTTGGAATAAGCGGCGGTGGCGTGAGCGAGGACGTCGAGCGCGTTGGCGGCCATCGGCCCGAAGCCGACAGAGCCAAACGGATTGGCAGGGTTGCTTAGAAATTCGGAACTGAGCGAGGCGACCGCGCTCACGCTGTTCATCCAGCTGCGCTGCAATTCATAGGCTTGGTACAGCATAAGCTGCGTTCCCTTTCGTCCATCATTCCTGCGCAAAGCAGCGTTGATAATGCCGCTGGTGCCGCTTCCCAGGCGGCGGATGAGCGCAGGCGCAAGGCGCAGATCCCGTGGCGCGCCATTGCAATACATGACACAAGACCCGCTAACGAGCCCTTACAAGGCGCTAGATGGCGCTTCGGAGGCGATTGTGCAATGCACAATTTCTGTCGTAATTCGGGGCGCTGTGAAAAATATGCGCTTTTTGCACGTGAAATTGGCGGGAAACGGGCCTAGATCAACGTCCATATGACCGGCGATGTTGCTCAAATTTCCGCTCAGGATCCGGCCTCACAGCCCGCTGGCTCGGCTGGTGATGCGCCCGGTGGCGTTGAAACCGATATGATCAAGGACGCTGAAAAAGGCGTGCAAGCAGCGGACGAGACCCCGCGTCCGGCTTCGTTAGCGCCGCTGGCTATGATTTATCGCGAAGCGGCCAAATATCCGCGCGAGGTGTTTTTCGCGCTGATTGCCTTGATGGTCACCGCTGCAGGTACTCTGGCTCTGGCGCCAGCTGCGCAGCTTATCGTTGATCGCGGGTTTGGCGCTAGCGGAGAAGGCGCGGGCGATATTGCGCGTTGGTTTCGCTATCTTTTTCTGCTGGTGGTCGTGATCGCGCTGGGCACTGCGGCGCGCTATTACTTTGTGAGCTGGATCGGGGAGCGGGTGGTCGCTGATATTCGCGCCAAGGTGCATCGCAACCTTATGCGCCTCTCACCCGCCTTTTACGAGGTCAACAGCCCCAAGGAAATTTCGAGCCGCATGACGGCCGATACCGCGATCATTGAAACGGTCGTGGCAACCACGGTTTCGGTCGCCTTGCGCAACACCTTCATGGGTATCGGCGGGACAATCTACCTTTTCTGGGTGTTGCCCGAGCTTTCAATCTGGCTTGCGGTTGGCATACCCGGGATCGTCCTTCCGATCGTTTTCTTCGGGCGCCGCATCCGCACGGTCTCGCGCGATAGCCAGGATCGGGTGGCCGATGTGGGCGCCTTGGTGACCGAAATGCTGGGCGCAATGAAGATCGTTCAAGGCTTCAATCAGCAAGGCCGCGAGGCGGATCGTTTTGCAGACGCGGTTGAGCGCACCTTCGATACGGCGCGCCGACGGATCATTCTGCGGGCCGTGATGACCTCGATCATCATTTTTGCGATCTTTGGATCGGTTGTCTTGTTGCTGTGGCGCGGGGCCGAAGGCGTTGCGGCTGGTGACATAACAGGCGGCACGATCATCGGGTTCATTCTGGGCGCGGGGCTGGTAGCGGGCTCGTTCGGCGCACTCACCGAGGTTTACGGCGACCTCCTGCGCGGCGCGGGCGCTTCCAGTCGGTTGGCGGAATTGCTCGCCGCTGAGCCCGAAATTGACACGCCTGCTCGCCCGGAAAGCCTGCCCGTTCCTGCGCGCGGCAGCCTGTCGTTCCGCAATGTCACATTCCGTTACCCTGCGCGGCCCGAAACAGAGGCTCTGTCCGATTTCAGTCTCGAGATCGAACCGGGAGAGACCGTCGCGATTGTCGGCCCATCGGGCGCGGGCAAGTCGACGATCTTCCAGCTCGTTGAGCGGTTCTATGATCCTCAAGGCGGCACAATCCGCCTGGATGGCGTCCCGCTGACCAAGGCTGATCCCGCCGATATCCGTGATCGCCTCGCGCTTGTGCCGCAGGACGGGGTGCTTTTCAGCGCCAATGCGCGCGACAATCTGCGCTATGGCAAGTGGGATGCGAGCGAGGCGGACATTTGGGCCGCCGCGCGCGCTGCGAACGCTGAGGAGTTCCTGCTCGATCTGCCCCGTGGCCTCGACACCTATCTGGGCGAGGGGGGCACGCAGCTTTCCGGCGGTCAGCAACAGCGTGTTGCTATTGCCCGCGCGCTTTTGCGCGATGCGCCGATCCTGTTGCTCGATGAAGCCACCAGCGCGCTTGATGCCGAAAGCGAGCAATTGGTCCAGCAAGCGCTTGAAGGGCTGATGCGCAACCGCACCACGCTTGTCATCGCGCACCGCCTCGCCACGGTGCGAGCGGCGGATCGGATCATCGTTCTGGACGGTGGTCGGATCGTCGAGCAGGGCAGCCACGCCGACCTTGCCAAGGCGGGCGGTCTTTATGCGCGCCTCGCCTCGCTGCAATTCGCCGCCAGCGAGGCCGCGTAACCGTCTCGCCAAATTCTGCGAACGACAATTGCAGCGGGACCAATGACGCCTGTCATGCATTTATCACGCTAGAACACCGCTTTATCGCACGAAGACCGAACAGGGACTGCTTACCATGATCCGAACCCGCCTCACTCTCAGCACCGCGCTGATGGCTTCTGCCGCCGCGCTCACGCTCACGCTCACCGCGCCGATTGCCGCTGAACCGCACGAACACGATCATGGAGATATCGAGGCCGAATTTGGCAAGGAAGCCGCGGGCCAGAATATTGAAACCCTGGTCGAAGCCGATGCCGATGGCGCGGGCGAAGACACCCTTTCCCTGCCCACGATGAGCTTTGGCGAATGGGGCGTGGACCCGGCGCTTTTGTCCAAGACGATTACTCCGGGCGATGACTTCTTCGGCTACGTCAACCAGGAATGGCTCGACGCTAACCCGCTGCCTTCCGAATTCAGCCGCTTTGGCGCGTTCACGCTGCTTGGCGAGAAATCGACGAGTGATGTCAAAGCGCTGATGGATGAGCTGGTCGCGAAAGACGCAGGCGCGCTCAGCCCAGACGAAGCGCGGCTGGTCGCGGTCCACAATGCGTTTCTCAATACCGAGGCGATTGACGCAGCCGGCCTTGCGCCTGCGCAGCCTTATCTCAATGCCATGGCCGGCGCTGCATCGATGGAAGAACTCGCCATGCTGTGGGCAACACCCGGCTATCCCAGCCCGCTGGGCGGCTATGTCAACGTCGATGCCAAGCAGCCTGATCGCTACGTCTCTCACCTGGGCTTTGGCGGGCTTGGCCTGCCTGACCGCGACTATTACCTTGATGAAAGCGAGAAGGGGCAGGCAATCCAGGCCGCCTATCGCGACTACCTCACCTTCCTGTTCACCGAGGCGGGCTATGAAGACCCCACAGGCGCCACCGCCGCTGTCTATGCGCTCGAAGAGCGGATCGCGCGTGAGGTAAGCTGGGCGCGCACTGTCAGCCGCAACCGCGATCTTACCTATAATGCGCTTTCAGCCGACGATGTGGACGCAATAGCGGGCGATTTCCCGGTCGGCGATATGCTGGCCAAGATCGGCCTTGATGCATCGCCCATCTATGTCGTCAGCCTGATGCCGCCCACCGATGAAGAGATCGAGGCGCTCGGCCTCTCCGAAGAAACACTTGCGCAAATCGGCACTGGCCTTCCGGGCATGATGGCGCTGTTGAACGAGGTTCCGCTGGCGACCTGGCAGGCGTGGTCGATCAAGTCGTTCCTGTCGGGCAACGCCTCGGTCCTGCCCACGCGCTTTGATGAGGCGCGCTTTGCATTCTACGGCCAGACCCTGCGCGGCACGCCCGAGCAGCGCCCGCGCTGGAAGCGCGCGATCGGCGCAACCCAGGGCGCTTTGGGCGAATTGCTAGGCAAGTCCTATGTCGAGCGCTACTTCCCGCCTGAAAACAAGGCGGCGATGGACGAGCTGGTCGCCAATCTGCGTTTGGCCGTTGCTGACAGCATCGCCGAGATCGACTGGATGGGGGCGGAAACCAAGAAGCAGGCGCTCGAAAAGCTCTCCACCTTCGATCCCAAGATCGGATACCGGCCCAATCTTGAGACCTATGAAGGCCTCGAAGTGGGTGACAATCCGCTCGAAAATTCGATCGCGGCGAGCGCGTGGGGCCTTGCTGACAGCATCGCCAAGCTGGGCCAGCCGATTGACCGGACCGAGTGGTTCATGCTGCCTCAGACGGTCAACGCCTATTACAACCCAACCAAGAACGAGATCGTCTTCCCCGCCGCAATCCTCCAGCAACCCTTCTTCGGCATCAGCGCGGACCCGGCGGTCAATTATGGCGCAATCGGCGGCGTGATTGGCCATGAGATCGGCCATGGCTTTGATGATCAGGGCTCGAAATACGATTCTACCGGCAAGCTGCGTAATTGGTGGACTGATGAAGACCGCGCGGCTTTCGATAAGCTCGGCGATGCGCTGGTGGCGCAATATAACGGCTATTGCCCGTTCGATGAGGGCGAGACCTGCGTCAATGGTCGCCTTACCCTGGGTGAAAATATCGGCGATCTGGGCGGGCTGAGCCTTGCCTACCGAGCTTACAAGATCGCCACCAAAGGCCAGGATGTTCCGGTGATTGACGGGCTGACGGGTGATCAGCGCTTCTTCCTTGCCTGGGCGCAGGTTTGGCGCTCAGCGCAACGCGAAAAAAACTACCGCAACCGTCTTCGCACCGACAGCCACAGCCCGGAAGAATACCGCACCAACGGCGTCGTGCGGAACCTTGATGAATGGTACGAGGCTTTCGGCGTGACTGAAGAACACGAGCTCTACCTCCCGCCCGAAGAGCGCGTGCGTATTTGGTAATAGCAGGCTAGCGCCTGCGGGCGGTGCCTACCCAATGTTTGTTTGCGGTCGTGCTTTCGAACGACGTCGATCACCCACGCTGCCTCCCCGCCTGTCCACCAATTATGCCACCAGGATATGGTGGACGGGCGGGGAGGCGGGCTGGGTGATCGGTGAGCGCCAGCGAACTCAAAACCAGACGCACCAACAAACAAATTGACACGTCGCGCCCCCCTGCCATGGAGCGCGGGCCATGACTTTCGTCCAGCTTCTCATCATCGCCATTGTCCAGGGGATCACCGAGTTCCTGCCGATTTCCTCGTCGGGCCACCTCATCTTGATCTCGTTCTTCACCGGCTTTGCAGACCAGGGCCCGCTGATCGATGTTGCGGTGCATGTCGGCTCGCTGCTGGCGATCATTGTCTACTTCTTCAAGGACGTGCTGGTGCTGGCGCGCGGCGGTTTCGCGAGCATTGGGATCGGTGCCAAGGCTCCGAATGCCCCAGCTGAGCGCCGGCTGTTCTGGTGGATCGTGCTGGGCACCATCCCCGCGGTGGCCTTTGGGCTTTCGATCAAGCTGGGCGTCTTCAACGGCTTTGTTGCAAGCGTCTTTGGCGTCGAGATCATCGACGATGACCTGATGGGATCGATCCGCTTTACCGATCTCATCGCTTTCAACCTCATCACCTATGGCATCCTGCTGGGCCTGGCGGACTGGCTCGGACGCGAGGAGAAGGTGTTTGAGGATATGAGCTGGCGCGACGGTTTGCTGGTCGGGCTGGCGCAGGCGCTGGCGATCATTCCGGGCACCAGCCGCTCGGGCGTAACCATGACGGCCGCGCGCGCGCTGGGGTATAAGCGGGTGGAGGCGGCGCGCTTCAGTTTCCTCCTCTCGATCCCGGCGGTGGCTGGCGCGGGTGTGCTGATTGTGCCGGAGATTTTTGAGGCAGGTATGGATTTGGCGCTAGATGCGCTGATTGCCGGCGTCCTTACCTTCATCGCTGCATTCTTGACGATGGCGTTCCTGATGAACTTCTTGAAGCGCGCCTCAATGCTGGTCTTTGTGCTCTACCGGGTGGCGATGGGCGCAGCGCTTCTGGCATTTTTCTGAGCGCGAACCGTCAAGCTACCCGTGAAACCCGGAACAAGCCTGCCAGACGCGGGTTATTGGGCTGAACCCCAATTGATCACATCCAACGGACCCCCAATGGCGTTATTCGTCCTTCTTATTCTCGGCATCAGCCTCGGCTGGTTCAGCTCGATCCTTGCGCGCACCGATGCGGCGGGCGCGATCATGCGTCAGATGGGCGTGGGGATGGTGGCCGCGCTTGTATTCGGGCTTGTGTTCAACACCGGATCGCTGTTGGGTGGGCTGACGCTTCTGGGGCTAGGCGCAGGCGCGGGCGGCGCGATTGTGGCGTTGGTCGCCTTCTACATGTTGGTAACCCGCCCTGCGAAAGCGGATCAGAGCGGCACTGCGTAAACAGGCGCTGTTTAAACCGGTCCGGTCAGACCGGAGCGGTGTTGCTGCTCGCCCCGCCGCGAAGATGGTATTCCTGTGTCCCGCGGCTCACCACATAATCGACATCAATCACCGCGCTGTTGGCGTAGGTGAATCCGGAGGGAAGGTTGCGATAGAGCCGGTCAAAATCACGCTCCACCGTCTGGCGGTAGAGATCGGCAAAGCTCTCAATTACGAAATAGGTCGGCTGCAGATCACTGATCACATAATCGGTGCGCATCACGCGGTCGACATTGAGCATGATGCGATTGGGGCTTTTGCCTTGGGTCGCGAAGATGATTTCGGTCGGACCTGACAGGATGCCTGCGCCATAGGCCTTGATCCCGTCCGCTTCCTCAATCAGCCCAAATTCGACCGTGTACCAATAGAGCGATCCCAGCGCCTTCAAGCGGTTGTAGCGCATCGCCTTCCACCCGGCGCGGCCATATTCCTGCATGTAATCGGCAAATACAGGATCAGTGAGCATCGGCACATGGCCAAAGACATCGTGGAAGACGTCAGGCTCTTGGATGTAGTCAAACGTCTCACGCGTGCGGATGAAATTGCCCGCCGGAAAGCGGCGGTTGGCGAGATGCCAGAAGAAGACGTGATCGGGGATCAGCATCGGCACGGGCACCACGCTCCACCCTGTGAGCGCGTCTAGCTCTTCGGACATCGCGCCAAAATCAGGGACGCCGCCTTTGCCAAGGTCGAGTTTCTCAAGTCCCTCCAGAAACGCGGTGGCCGCGCGGCCGGGCAGCAGTTCCATCTGGCGCGCGAACAGATCATCCCAGATCGCGTGATCCTCGCTTGAATAGACCGTTTGCGCAGGCTCCAGCCAATCTTCGCCCACATGCGCCGGGCGTTTGAGCGGCGCGGTGAACACGTCCTCGGGCAGCTCGGGCAGCTCGGCGTAGTCGGTTGCAGGATCAGCAAGAGTGGCCATGGTGCGCATTTTGCGGCTAGCTTGGGCCCAACACAAGTACAAACGCACAAGACAAAGGACTGGTGGATGGGCCTCAAGGGCAAAGACTATCGCAAGCTCCTCGAACCGATGACCGAGGAGCTGGTTGGCATGGCGCGCTGGGCGCGGACCAAGGGCGCGCGGATCGTGGTGCTGTTCGAAGGGCGTGATACCGCGGGCAAGGGCGGCGCGATCCGAGCGGTGCGCGACAAATTGAACCCACGCCAATGCTACACCGTGGCGCTTGGCAAGCCGACCGAAGATCAGCAATCGCAATGGTATTTTCAGCGCTATATCAGCCACTTGCCAAGCGCCGGGCAGATCGCGCTGTTCGATCGCAGCTGGTACAACCGCGCAGGTGTCGAACGCGTCATGGGCTTTGCCGATACGCCCGAGGTCGAGCGTTTCCTTGCGCAGGCGCCGGTCTTCGAAAAACTGCTGATCGATGACGGCATCTTGCTGTTCAAATACTGGCTGACGACCGATCAGGACAATCAGGAAGAGCGCTTGCGCGAACGGCTCGATGATCCGTTGAAGCGCTGGAAGCTCTCCCCCATCGATCTCGCCGCGCGGGAGAAGTACGATACGTACACTGAGGCGCGCGAGGCGATGCTGCGCGCGACGCATACGAGCCACGCCCCATGGACGCTGGTGGATTTCAACGATCAGAAGCGCGGGCGCCTCACCCTCATTCGCAACCTGCTTGACCGCCTGCCCGACACGTATGTGAAACCGCCCGAGATCGACTTTCCTGATCTGGGCCGCACGCCCAAGGCGGAGAGCTATGCGATGATGGAGCCGATCAGGGACTATCCGATTTGAATTGACCAAACCTCCGCTTTGATATAAAGATGATATCATATTTAAACAGGAGGATGCTACACATGACAACGACAGAACGAACAATGGCTGCCAGCCAAGAGCGCCCCGGCGCCGCGTATAATGGCTATGGAATGCTGATAGCCTTGCTTTTCGTGATTGCCTTTCCCGGCCTTTACTTTCTTGCTGGCCTCGGCCCTGTCTTGGGCCCGGCTGTTGGCGTGCCGATGCTTGTGGTGAGCGTTCTTGCTTTCACCTTCATCTCAGTCGGCTTCTTCATGATCCAGCCCAATCAGGCCGTCGTGGTCACGCTGTTCGGCGAATATAAGGGGACGGTGCGCAATGAGGGGCTGAAATGGATCTGGCCGTGGATGGGCAAGAACAAGGTCAGCGTGCGCGCGCACAACATTCACTCTGACAAGGTCAAGATCAACGATCTGCGCGGCAACCCGATTGAGATTGCGTGCAATGTCGTGTGGCGCGTCGCGGATACCGCGCAGGCTGTGTTCGATGTCGAGAATTACGAGGAATTCGTCAATATCCAGATCGAGGCGGGCTTGCGCACGGTCGGTTCGCGCCATCCCTATGACGACATGAGCGAAGACGACGAGGTGACGCTGCGCGGCAGCGCCGACGTGGTCAATTCGGAGCTGATCGAAGAGCTCAATGACCGGCTCAAGGTATCGGGTATAATCGTCGACGAGGCGGGCCTCACGCACCTCGCCTACGCGCCTGAAATTGCCGGCGCGATGCTGCGGCGTCAGCAGGCCGATGCGGTGATCGCGGCCCGTCAGAAGGTAGTGATCGGCGCTGTCAGCATGGTCGAAGATGCGCTGACTAAGCTGTCGAGCGACGGGATCATTGATTTCGACGATGAGCGCAAGGCGGCCATGGTGTCCAACCTGATGGTTGTGCTGTGCGGTGACCGTGAAGCGCATCCCGTGGTCAACACCGGAACCCTTTACCAATAATCACGGCCCGAGGAGGCAGCTATGGCTGCACCCGAAAAACCCTTAGCCAAAAAGGCCTTCGCGCTGCGGCTTGATCCAGCGGTTCACACTGCGATTGAGCGGCTCGCGGGGGCTGAGTTGCGCTCGGCCAATGCCGAGATCGAGGTGCTGTTGCGCGAGGCTCTAAAAGCGCGCGGCATCGAGGTGAAGAGAAGCGCGAAACCGCGCCGGGGGCGCCCGCCCAAGGAGGAATGAGATGAAAGCAGTTCTCGTAACACTCGTCGCTATCGGATTGGCCACTACGGCTCACGCAGGAGAGACCATGGAACTCACCGCCCCCGGCCCTGAAGGCGATCTTGCAGGGACGCTGATCGCGCCTGCCGATGGCAAGCCGACATTGCTGATCATCCCTGGTTCTGGCCCGACAGACCGCGATGGCAACAATCCCGCTGGTGTGACAGCAGGCAGCTACCGTCTGCTGGTTGAGGCGCTGGGCGAACAGGGCATTGGATCCTTGCGGATCGACAAGCGAGGCATGTTCGGCAGCAAGGCGGCCACCACCAATCCCAATGATGTGACGGTAAGCGCCTATGCCAGCGATGTCGCCGAATGGGTGAACGTCGCGCGCGAGACAACGGGAGCCGACTGCATCTGGCTGCTGGGCCACAGTGAAGGCGGGCTGATCGCTCTTGAAGCGGTCCAGAAGGGTGAAGGCATTTGCGGTGTCCTGCTTGTTGCAGCGCCGGGCCGTCCGATGGGTGATATCCTGCGCCAACAGCTTCTGGCGAATCCTGCCAACGTGCCGATCATGAACGATGCGCTCAGCGCGATTGCAGCTTTGGAGAAGGGTGAGAGGGTTTCCACCGATGGTATGAATCCGGCATTGATGGGCCTGTTTGCGCCAGCGGTTCAGGGGTTTCTCATCGATCTTATGTCGCGTGATCCCGCGGCGATGGCGGGCCGTGTTGCTTTGCCTATGGTGATCGTTTCAGGAGGCAAGGATATCCAGACACAACCCGCTGATGCTGAAGCGCTCATGCGGGGCCAGCCGACAGCCAAGCTGGTCAGGATCGCAGATATGAACCACGTCCTGAAAGCGGTTCAAGGTGAGAGCCGCGCCGCCAATCTTGCGACCTATTCGGACAGCTCCCTCCCCATTCATCCCGAACTGGTTGCAGCGGTGAGTGCGTTTGTAATTGGCACCGATTAAACCAGCGCGCGCGCATTCATCACTTGCCGTGCGTCGCTGGCGAAGGCCCCAAGCTCATAGGCCTCATCCTTCGCGCGCATGGCTATGTGAAGCGTCTCACCTGCAATGGCCGGAGAGAGGCCGCGAAACTCAAAGTGGCGCAGGCGGTTCTCGCCCAGCTCGCGGCCAGCGAGCTGCAGCATTAGACTCGCGGTCAGCGGCCCGTGCACTACTAGCCCGCGATAGCGCTCCACTTGCCGCGCATAGGGCACATCATAATGGATGCGGTGGGTGTTGAAAGTGAGCGCGGAATAGCGAAAAAGCAGCCGCGGATCCGGCTTGAGAGAGTGCACGGCGTCCCATTGCCTGGCGTCAAACGCGCTGTCACCCGGCTCTGGCGGGCTGAGCGGCGCGTCGGCGGGCGCGGCTTCGCGATAGACCAGCGTCTGCGTCTCACGCACGCTGAGCATGCCGTTGGCGCGCGTTTCATGCTCGACATCCACGAAGGCTAGCTTGCCAGATCCGCCCTCTTTCGCGCTGATCGAGATGATGCGGCTGGTGCGTTTGATGGCAGCGCCCAGCGCAATGGGCGCGATAAACTGTATTTTGCTCGAGGCCCACATGCGGCGCGGCCGCGGCACGGGCGGAAGGAAGCTGTCGGTGCTGTCATCGCGTGAAGGGTGGCCATCCTCACCCAGCGCGCCTGTTGGTGCCTTGGGAGTGCACAGCGCGAAATGGATGCCCTGTGGCATGACGCTGTCGCCCGGCGCTTCGAGATCGAACGCAGCACACCATTGCAATGCGCGCGCCGGGGTCAGGCGATCCTGATCCTTGCTTTCGCGGCCGATCCAGGCGTCGAATTCGCTCATCAGGCGGCCCGTTCGAACACCGCCGCCATGCCCTGACCGCCGCCCACACACATCGTCTCAAGCCCGTAGCGAGCCCCGCAGCGCTGCATCTCATAGGCCATGTCGGCAAGGATGCGGATGCCGGTCGCGCCGATCGGGTGGCCAAGCGAAATGCCCGATCCGTTGACGTTGAGCAAATCCATCCGGCTGTCATCCGCGCTCCAGCCCCAGCCCTTGAGGACTGCGAGTACTTGCGGCGCGAAGGCTTCGTTGAGTTCGACAAGATTGATGTCGTCCCAGCTGTATCCCCGCCGCTCAAACAAGCGCTCAACAGCCGGAACAGGTCCAATGCCCATGCGCGAGGGATCGCAGCCCGCCGCCGACCAGCCGCCAAACCACAGCATCGGCTCAAGGCCGAGCTCGTCCAATTTGTCTTCTGCCACCACAAGACAGGCCGCCGCTGCGTCGTTCTGCTGGCTGGCGTTACCGGCGGTGACGATGGCCTCAGGGTCGCGCTTCAAGTCAATCGCGCGCAATTTGCCCAGCGTTTCCATCGAGGCGTCTTCGCGATAGCCTTCATCCTTTGTGAAGGGGATCGGATCACCGCGACGCTGGGGCACGTCTACAGGAATGAGCTGCGCGTCGAACTTGCCCTCTCCCCATGCGCGCGCTGCGTTCTGGTGTGAGCGCACGGCGTAAGCGTCGGCCTCTTCGCGAGTGATGTTGTAGTCTTTGGCGAGGTTGTCCGCAGTCTCAATCATGCCAGTGATCACGCCGAAACGCTCAATCGGCTGGCTCATCAACCGCCCGCGAGAGAGCCGATCATAAAGCGTGATATCGCCCATCCGCGCTCCGCCGCGCCCTTGCAGCGTGTAGTGCTCGACATTGGACATGCTCTCACACCCGCCCGCTACGACGACATCGGCCATGCCCGTCTCCACCATCATCGCCGCATTGGCGACAGCCAAGAGTCCCGATCCGCAGCGCCGATCAAGCTGATAGCCCGGCACCTCGATTGGCAGATCAGCGGCAAGCCAGCTCCACCGCCCAATCGCAGGCGCTTCAGCATTGCCATAGCCTTGAGAGAAGACCACATCGTCGACGCGGGCAGGATCAATGCCCGAACGCTCAATCAGCGCCTTCAGGATCACCGCGCCCAATTCACCGGCATTAAGGCTGGAGAGGCTGCCGAGAAACTTGCCGACAGGCGTACGGAGCGGGGTGCAGATAGCTGCGCGTCTTGTCATTGCGGCGTTCCCTTAGCGGTCAGAATAGTCAGCGTTTTTGTCGGACAGGGCAACGGTTCCTGCATCGATCAGCTTGGCAATGGCGCCCGAGGAAAGCCCAAGTTTTTCGGCGAGGACTTCCTCGGAGTGCTGGCCCAGATAGGGTGCCGGCCGCGGATCGCCAGCTTCGTGATCGGGCAGGTTCGCAAAACTGCGCGTCGCGGGATATTCAAAACCCGACGGGTTGACAGGCGAGGGGCCGAACAGCGGATTGTCGGCCACCAGCACCGGATCCTGTGCGGCTTCACAATGCGAACGGTAGCGCTCAAACGTGCAGCCCTGTGCGGCCATGCGCTCGGCAAGGTCGGCGTAATCGTGCTGCTCGGCGGCGGCCTGAAACAGATCGAACAGCCGCGCACGGTTCTCAAAACGCGGGCGATCCCCGGCGCTAAAGTCAACGCCCAGTTCCTTTTCGAGCGCGGCAATAGGCTCTGCCACATCGAATGCGGCGATTAGGCCATCCCATTGCTTGGGCGTGAGCGCGGCGACCATGAAGCGTGTTTCGTCCTTTGCTTGAAAGTCGCGCCCGAACGCGCCCCAAATGGCGTTGCCCATTCGCTCGCGGTTGCCGTCGCGATAGAGCATTTCGGCCATCGTTCCCGAATTGGCAAAGGTTCCGATCGCGACATCGCCCAAGGGCACACGCATCTCGCTGCCCTGCCCGGTTGCATCGCGGTGGCGCAAGGCGGTCATCAGCGCAAACGAAGAATAGGCGCCGGTGATGAAGTCCCAGGCGGGCATGGGCTGGTTGACCGGCGGCGCGGTTTCCGGGTCCCATTCCTGCGGCCCTGTCATCAGCGGATAGCCCGAGGCGGCGTTAACGGTGAAGTCCATCGCTTGGCGTCCATCGTGCCAGCCCATGATGCGCAAGGAGACCATGTCCTCGCGCTTTGCTTGCATGGCGGCGTGGCTGAGGAAGCTTTTCTCCGGCAGGTTGGTGATGCATTGGCCAACCTTTGCGGCAAGCTCCACACACAGCTCGCGCCCTTTCCCAGAACGCAAATCAAGCGCGACCGACTTCTTGGCCCGGTTCAGGTTCTCCCATGAGAGCGAGCGGCCCTCACGTGTGAGCATGAAGCGGTCATAATCGAGCCCGCCCGCCTTGTGATCGATGCGGATCACCTCCGCGCCCATCTGCCCGAAATAGAGCCCGACCGTAGGCGAAGCGACAAAACTGGATACCTCGACAAGCGAGAGGTCGGAAAGGAGATTGTACATCTTGGAGTCCTTGCTGTGTACGGATTGCGCATCCGCGCAATCCTTGGCCGCAGCCACCCGCTCCCTCCGCGTGTTTTCTGTCCTACCGCTTCGCTGCTTGAGGACGGTCCACCCGAATTTCCGCGAAAGGCCCCGACTGCGGGAAAGAAAATCAGCCGTTGGCTGCTTCCCATTCGCGCAGCATGTGCTTGGCGATCTGGAGTTGCAGGATCTGTGTCGTGCCCTCGTAGATGCGGTAGATGCGCGCATCGCGGAAGTAACGCTCGGCTTCGTATTCGGCGAGGTAGCCCGCGCCGCCATAGATCTGCACCACGCGGTCCACCACGCGCCCGCACATTTCGGAGGCGAAGACCTTGAAGGCGGCGGCCTTGGTGATGACGTTCTCGCCGCGGTCGGCGCGCTCGGTCACGTCCTTCATCATGCATTCAGCGGCGTAAATCTCGGTCTCGCTGTCGGCCAGCATCGCCTGGATCAGCTGGAAGCGCGAAATCGGCTCACCAAACGCTTTGCGTTCCTGCGCGTAGCGGATCGCGGAATTGAGCGCGCGGCGCGCATAGCCCGTCGCGGTCGCCCCCACCGAGATACGGCCATTATCAAGGCTCTGCATGGCAAAGCGGAAGCCCTTGCCCGTCTCGCCGCCCAAGAGAGCATCGCCCGGCACCTTCACATCGTCGAGCATGATGTCCGAGATATGGCTGCCTTCCTGGCCCATCTTCTTGTCCGGCGATCCGGTTGAGATACCCGGCGTGTCCATCGGTACGAGGAAAGCGCTGACATGCGCGTTCTTGGGCAGGGCCTCTTTCTCGGTGCGCGCCATGATCAGCGCGACATCGGCGTGCGGCGCGTTGGTGATGTAGCGCTTGGTGCCGTTGATGATCCAGCCATTGCCGTCCGGATCAGGCTTCGCAAAGGTCTGCATCGCCGCGCTGTCGCTGCCTGAGCCGGGTTCTGTAAGACCAAAGCAGGCGATCTTCCCTTCAACGAGCTTGGGAAACCATTCCTGACGTTGCGCCTCGGTCCCACCGTTCTTCAAAGCGCTCGCAAACATGCCGATATTGATCGAGAAGATTGAGCGGAAGGCGGGCGCGGCATAGGCCATGATGTTCACGATCCGCGCATACTGCACCATGTTGAGGCCTGCGCCGCCGTATTCCTCGGGTACGCTGAGGCCGAACAAGCCCATTTCGCGCATTTCGTCGATGATCTCTTCAGGGATACGATCGTTGGCGATGACATCGGTCTCGGCCGGGATGAGGCGCTCGCTGACATACTTTTCGAGCTGCTCGGCAAACTGTTCGAAGATGTCGTCATCCATGCCTGGGTTGAAGGCGGACGAGGGATTGAGAGTGTCGGTGATCGGGGCGTTCATGGTGGTGGGTCCTTAAAGGGTCCAGTGATGTTTCAATTGCCGGTAGTTGATCGGGGGTCTGAGGGCGCATCGGCATTGGATGGTTCGATCTTCGGTTGTTCGACATCGGGCAGAGCGCCTTCGGGCAGGCGCTGGGCGTCGAGCATTTTGGCCGCTTCATCGAGCGCACGCGCTTCGCCTTCGCTCACAGCTCCCGGCCCCGCTGGCGTCTCATTTTCGCCACTGCACGCACTCACGGCCAGCGCCGCGACCGAGTTGAGTGCAATCAAGCGCAGAGGGCGGCGATTGGGGATCAATGCCAGCCTTATCCGTCAATCACGTCTTCGAGGTCTTCGATTGCATCGATCGCGCTGTCGGCTGCATCGGCCGCCTCTTGTGCAGCGTTCACCGCGGCTTCGGCTTCAGCAGCGGCAGCTTCGGCCTCCTGCGCAACGGCGGCGGCATTTTCAGCAGCGGCTGAGGCGGCCGCCTCAGAAACAGCGGGCGGGCCTTCAACCTCTTCAAGCGCCGCCTCTTCGTCTTCAACCGGCTCTTCGGTCACGGTCTCAAGCGCCTCTTCAGCCGGGGTCTCAACGGTTTCGGTAATGTCCTCGCCGGCCGCTGTATCAGCGCTGTCGCAAGCGGAGAGCCCCAGCGACAACGCACCCAGAGCTCCGAGCGCAGCGATGCTCGAAAATGTCTTCATGATATCTTTCTCCCGCCGGTTGCTAACGCCGTCTCTTGTTCATCGGTCTTGCTGAGAGATGTAACCCCAAGCGCCCGGTTAAGCCAAGGGTGAATTGCTGCGCCGAAACGGTACAGGGTGCCCCCACGCGCTTGGCACGCCATGCGGGCGCGATAGGCTCTCGCGCTATGATCAAAGCACTGCGCCACTCGCCCCATTACACAGCCTCGTCTGCAAGGTCGAAGACCGTCAAGCCAAGAGCATCGCTCTTGGCGCGCCTGCTAGCCCAGCCGGCCCTGCTCGCGGCCCTCGCGCTGACCGCACTTCCCGGCAGCGGCGCGAGCGCTCAGAGCGCGGACCAGACTTCCGCAAAGCCCTTCACCATTGTGGAAACCGGCAAATCCTATGCCTCGCTACAGACGGCTGTGAAGGCGATCGGCGATCGGCGTGGCACGATCAGCATTGCGCCGGGGACCTATCGCGAATGTTCGGTCCAGGAAGCGGGCGTTATCACCTATATCGCTGAGCAAGCGGGCACGGCGATCTTCGAAGGGCGCTCATGCGAAGGCAAAGCGGGCTTCGTGCTGCGCGGCATCGGCGCTGAAGTGCGCGGGCTGACCTTCCGCAATTACGCAGTGCGCGATGGCAATGGCGCTGGCATCCGGCTGGAGCGCGGGCAATTGAACGTCGCCTACACCCGATTTCTCGACAGCCAGCAGGGCATCTTGTCCGCAAACGATCCCAATTCGAAGATCTACATTGTGCGCTCCACTTTCAGCGGGCTTGGCACCTGCGAGAACTCGTCCGGGTGCGCGCATTCGCTCTATATCGGCAATTTCGGCGAACTCACCGTGCGCGAAAGCCGGTTTGAGCGCGGGCGCGGCGGGCATTACATCAAGTCGCGCACGGGCCGCGTGGTGATCGAGAACAATTCCTTCGATGACGCGGCAGGCCAAGGCACCAATTACATGATCGACCTTCCCGCGGGGAGCAAAGGTGTGATTGCGGACAATTGGTTCATCCAGGGCCGCGACAAGGAGAATTATTCCGCCTTCATCGCGCTGGGTGCGGAATCGAGCCTGCACAATTCCGACGGGCTGGTGGTGCGCAATAACGAAGCGCGCTTTGTGCCCGGCATCCGCCGCGAAAGCGCCTTCCTCGCCGACTGGACCGGCGCGCGTGTGCAGATGGCAGATAACCGGCTGGCGGCAGGGCTGATCCAGTACGAGCGGCGCTGATCGGGCGGGGCGTCAGCCTGCTGGTTCGTCAACGGGCTCGCTCTCAAAGACGGCTTCGCCCTTGATCCCCAATTCGGCTGCGAGCTCATTGGCCCGCGCCATGACCAATTCGACTTCTTCTTCGCTCATCCCGTCTATCGCGCGCTGAAAGTTTGCCTGTCCCGTCGCGTTGCCAGCCATGGCCGACGCAAGGAACCAGGCGGCCGCTTCTGCCCGATCCTGCTCAACGCCCTGACCCAGCATCAGCAAAACTCCAACGCCTTGGACACCGTGGGCGTTGCCCAGTCCTGCAGCGCGCATGTAGTTTTCCAGAGCGCCCGGATAATCGACGGGTGTCCCGCGCCCGGTCGCTTTCATGACCGCCAGGCTGACGACTGCATTGCTGAAGTCCTCTTTTGCCGCCGCTTCAAACAGCGCAACTGCCTCTTCCAGGGTTCCTTGCGTCTCGCCTTTGTCGATCAGGACCCCAACGCGCCAGCGCGCGAAGTTCTGCCCACCCCCGATTGCGACCCGATAATGATGAACGGCACGCTCCAGGTCTGCCGTGACCCCGCGTCCGTTGTCGTACATCCAGCCAAGCCATTCATGTCCTCGCGGATCGCCCGCATCCGCGGATGCCTGCGCCTGCGCATATGCCTGTGCATCCTTGTTCTCGTCGATAAGCGTCTGGATCGGATCCTCGCTTTGCGCGTGAAGCGCGGCCGGCGCCAAAACCAGAGCGAGAAAGAAAGCCAGATATCGCATGCGTGTCCCCTCCTAGTCTCGCAGTCTAGCCAAAGGCGGGGCTATAGGCCACCTCGCCGCTGGGTAGGTCGCCCTCTAGCAGAAGGCACTGGAAGTATTCGGGTGGCGGGCCGGGATAGGTCAGCTGCGGCTCATGGCGAAACCCAAAGCGCGGGTAGTATTCCGTGCTTCCGAGCAGGACGATGCCCCTGGCCCCGCGCTCGCGCATGTCGGCGATAGCGCAGCGGATGAGTTGTCCTCCGATGCCAGCGCGCTGCATTTCGGGCGCGACTGAGACCGGACCAAGCCCATACCAGCTGCTTGCTCCATCGCTGATCGTGACTGGCGAGATCGCGATGTGGCCGACGATCCGCAACCGGTCGAGCGCCACGAGCGACAGCGTCAGGTCGCCGTCTGCGCGCAGTTTATCTACGATATAACCTTCGGTCCCGTCGGAAAATTCCATGCCGGCAAAGGCGTTTTGCGTGAGCGTGAAGATCGTGGCTTCATCCCCCGGCGCTTCGGGCCGGATTGCGATTGGGCTCCCCAATCCGCTCATGGCCGCACGCTCACGACCGCGCTCTCATGCTGTGCATGTCACAAAAGCAAGTGACCGGAGCGATCGCGTTTGGTCGCGAGGTATTTGGCGTTGTGCGGGTTATCTGGAAGCTGGTGGTGCACCCTCTCGCTTACGGAAATCCCGGCCCCTTCCAGACTTTTGACCTTGGCCGGGTTGTTGGTCAGCAGCCGGATCGCAGTCGCTCCGATCAGCTCCAGCATCCGCGCCGCTACCGGAAAATCGCGCGCTTCATCAGGCAGGCCCAGCCGGTTGTTCGCATCGACCGTGTCAAAGCCCTGATCCTGTAAGTGATAGGCGCGCAGCTTGTTGATGAGGCCAATCCCGCGCCCTTCCTGCCGCATGTAAAGAAGCACGCCCCAGCCGCCATCTTCGCGCGCATGTTTGGCCATCGCGTCGAGCCCTGCGTCCAGTTGCGGCCCGCAATCGCATTTCAGGCTTCCCAGCACGTCTCCCGTCAGACATTCTGAATGCAGCCGTACCAATGGCTGCTTGTCGCCGCTCTGCTCGCCGATGATGAGCGCGATATGCTCGCGCGTGTCGGCGGTGGAGCGGAAGGCGATAATCTCTGCATCTTCATGCGCGCTCACAGGCAGCCGGGCGCGAGTTACGATGCGCAAGTGCCCCGTGTCTTTATAGGCGGCAAGATCGGTCGCCTTGAGGCTATGCGCTTCGCCCGCGCCTTCGGGCTCAACCAGAAAAGCGGGCAGGATCCCGGCAATCCGAGCAAGCTCCATCGCGGCCTGGGCAATATCGTCCCAATTGAAATTCTGCGCTTTGAACGGGCCTTTCAATGGGTTGCCAAGATCCATCGAGGGATCGGCAATCGGGCGCCCGTCTAGCAGTGTAAACGGCTCCCCGCCGCGGATGAGAACCGGCGCATGCGGCACGGCGGCCTCGCGTTGGTTGGCGAGTTTGAGTGTGGCGGCACGCGCGGCCGATATCAGCATCAGCGGCGCGGTCGCGTCTGTTGCGATAGCGGTTTCAATTGGCAGCAGCGTGGGCCCGCCTTCAAAAGCGAGCGGCCAGCCATGGCGCAGCGCGTCGATCGCCTGCGCGGCGCGGCGCTCGGGCGAGACGCTTGCTACCGGATCGGGGGGAGTGGGATCGATCACAGGTCGAACTCCGTCACAAGCGGGATGTGATCGGAGGGTTTTTCCCAATCCCGCGCGTCTTCAAGGATGCGGTGCGCTGTCGCGTGCTTGGCTAAGCTGGGCGAGGCCCACATATGATCAAGTCGCCGTCCGCGATCATTCTTGCGCCAGTCGGGCGAGCGATAAGACCACCAGCTGAAGTAACGTGTCGGCTCGGCCACGAATTGCCGCCCGAGATCCACCCAGTCATGCGCCTCCTGAAACCGCGCTAGGGTTTCGACCTCAATCGGTGTGTGGCTTACGACCTTTAGCAATTGCTTGTGGCTCCACACATCGGCCTCCAGCGGCGCTATATTGAAGTCGCCCACAATCAGCGTTGGACGCTCAATTGCTTCTGCCCAATGCGTCATCCGTCCCAGAAAATCGAGCTTCTGGCCAAATTTCGCGTTTACCTCGCGGTCGGGAACATCGCCGCCAGCGGGAACATAAACGTTTTCGATCACCATATTTTTGCCGACAATTTCGACGCCGACATGGCGCGCCTCGCCATTGGCCTGCCAGTCGTACCGCGAGACCTCGCGGATCGGCAGACGGCTGATGGTAGCAACGCCGTGATAGCCCTTTTGCCCGCAGATCGCCTGATGCTCATAACCAAGCTCAGCCAAAGCCTTGGCTGGGAATTGGCTTTCCTGGCACTTGATCTCCTGCAGACACAGCACGTCAGGCGCCTCATCCTTCAGGTATTTCTCGATGATCGGCAGCCGCAAACGCGCCGAGTTGATATTCCAGGTAGCGACAGAAACCATAGCGCAAGGACTTAGGGGTGCGGGGCTGACCCGACAAGCTTTAGCTTTCGTGTCACAATGAGGCACGATAGGGCACTCACTAATGACCAATCACGAGAGTAGAGTGCAATGATTCGAGCCCTGAAATCCCTCTTCATCCTGAGCGGAGCAACCTTTGCCCTTAGCGGCTGCGTCATTGCCAGTTCGACAACCTATGAAGCGCCATCCCCGTCGCGCGCCGAAACGGCTACCCCTGCTGAGCCGAAGAATGGCCGGGCCAAGAATGTGATCCTCCTGATCTCCGACGGGATCGGGTTCAACGGCTGGCTCGCGGCGGATTATTATGAGGGGATGGCGGGGCGCCAATCCTATCAGATGCGCCGGCCCGATGGCACGCAGCCTGTCCTTTATGGGATGGCGCACAGCTCGCTCAATCTGATTGACGAGGACGGCAATGTGCTGGCGAGCGCTTCCGACGTCGCGCTTGCCAAGGGTGCCGTTGCACAAGGCTACGATCCGCGCACCCGCTGGGACCGCTTTGAAAATACCTTTGCGGGAGACTTCAAACCGCTTGCCAAGAGCTACACCACCTACACTGATAGCGCGGCGGCAGGCACGGCTCTGATGTCAGGCCGCAAGACAGCCAATGGCCGGATCAACATGGACTGGAGCGCAAGCGAGAAGTTCCGTACCATCGCTCAGGTCGCCATGGACCGCGATCGGTCGGCGGGCGCGGTCACCTCGGTGATGGCCTCCCACGCAACCCCCGCAGCGGTGATTGCCCATAATGTGTCGCGCAACAATTACGCTGAGATCTTCAATGAGATGGTCGCGAGCGATCTCGATGTGATCATGGGTGGCGGACATCCGCTTTACGATACCAGCGGTGTCCAGGTGAACCCCGACAGCGATCGCGCTTTCCGCTATGTTGGCGGCAATGAGACGCTCGGCAAACTCACCAGTCAAGCAGGCCATAACGGCTTTTCCTTCATCGATGCCAAGGCTGATTTTGAAGCGCTGGCTGACGGCGAGAATGTCCCCGAACGCGTGGTTGGCATTGCGCGCACCAGCTCAACGCTGCAGGCCGCGCGCGAGGGGCTGGGCAAGGCGGACACGCCCACCGGCATGGCCTTCAACCCCGACGTACCTGATCTCGCGACGATGAGCCGCGGCGCGCTCAACGTGCTTAGCCAGGACGAAGACGGGTTCTTCCTGATGATCGAAGGCGGAGCGGTAGACTGGATGGGCCACGCCAACGACATGCCCCGCTACATCGAAGAGCAGATGGACTTTAACGAAGCGGTTGCCGCAGTGATCGCGTGGGTTGAGGCCAATTCAAGCTGGGAGGAAACCCTCGTCGTCATTACCTCGGATCACGAATGCGGCGGCATCTGGGGCGCGGGCACGTATACGAACGGCGTCGGCGGCGACGTGGCGGCTGAGCGCACGCCCGAAGCGCTTGTCGCTGCGCGTTTTGATCCTGCGCAAGACACGTTCAACGGCTTCAAGGCGGTGCAGGATCGCGGCAAGGGCGTGATGCCCGGTTACCAATTCGCCTCAGGCAATCACACCAATGAACTCGTCCCGCTGTGGGCGATCGGCAACGGGTCAGAGCTGTTCTCGCAGTTCAGTCGGACCGATCAGCGCGCGCGTGCCTTGTGGGGGCAGCCCTATGGTTGGGATGGCAGTTTCGTCGAAAATACGACCGTTTTCACAGTGATGGAAACCGTGCTGCGCGATCGATAGCGCAACAAAAAATAGAGAAAGCCAAAAGCCCCAAGAGAAAACCCCTGTCCCGGGGGCGGTGGGACAGGGGTTCCATTTGAGCGTTCGTCACGCTTGTACAAGGCATCTCTCATGTGAAGGATGGGGCAACAGGGGGGAAACCCGCCTTCAGCTACCTTGTGCGATAATATTAGGTGATTCGGGCTTTCGCCTATATGAACGCGCGGCTAGTTTTGTCGCATACGTACAACCTAAGGGGGCTGAAACGTTCACTTAGGGCGACGGGACGTGCGCCTCGGATCACGGAACTCAAAAGTGCTTTCCGCAATTGATACACCATAGCGATGGTTTGCAAGCCGGACGGTCGTACGATAGTTCTGCGCGTCCTGCGCCACCCAGTTGACCAGTTGCAGCCCGCCGGGAGCACGCGAATTGCGCATGAAAATCAAGTTGATGGCGCCGTATTCGGGCCGCTTGGGATCCTTGACGATAATGCTGATCACATCCGGGTTGCCGGTGGGTACCAGTGTGCCGAATTGCTTCACATCGCGCGTTGGATCGAGCAGCGCCCCCAATGGCGAGTTCTTGATTGGCCAGCGCTCAACCTGATTGACCTCGTAATCGACCATGTAGAGCGATTTGCCGTTCGAGACTACGAGAAGGTCAGCATCCTGGCCGTAATCGAAGCGAATCTTGCCCGGCCGCTTCAATGTAAGCACGCCGCGTGCCATCTGGCCCTGCCTATCGGTTTGCGTGAAATCGGCGCGCATGGTCGCAATGCCGCGCAGAGCGGCCACCGCGCGATCAAGATCGCCGGACGCAGTCTGCGCTGCAACAGGAGCGCTGGGCGCAAGCGCGGCGGCGCTGCTCACAACGATCGCGCCGAGCGCAAATGCCACTCCGGCGGTAAGCTGGAAAGGAAGCGTTCGAATGTGAGAAATCAGCCGTATCATGCCCATCGCCTTGTCGTGTGAGGCTTGAATAGCGGCTGAATTAGGAATGCGCGAGAGTGTCGAGACCTGCAAGGCACAGCCCTTATGGGTTTGGACCCTGTAGGCTCCGCTCCTGTGGAGCTTACTTGATCTTTGCTTCCTTGAACTCGACGTGCTTTTTGGCGACCGGATCATACTTGCGGAACACCATCTTCTCGGTGATGTTGCGCGGGTTCTTCTTGGTCACGTAGTAAAAGCCCGTGCCCTCGGTCGAGACGAGCTTGATCTTGACGGTTGCGGGCTTCGCCATGGCGGTTTCCTAAAGATCGGGTGGTGGCACTTTCCAAAAGGGAAGCGGCCAAAAACAAATGGCGGCGCAGCACGCCGCCTCACAAAGGCGCGCCTCTCGGTGATTCTGGGGGAAAAGTCAACCCAAAGCGGGTCACCGGCGGGGCGCGGACTTCACCAATCGCTGCGCGACGGCTTGGCGCGATTGGCCTTGACCTGCCCGCGCGCTTTCTTGGTCTTCAAGCGCTGGACCTTGCCCACGCGGTTGACCCGGCTCCTGGCCCGGCGCTTGGGCGAACGGTGCGCGGCTTCGAGCAGCTCTTCAAGCTTGGCGCGCGCGGCCTGGCGGTTGGCTTCCTGCGTGCGGTGCTGGCGCGCTGTGATCAGCAGATCGCCCGCAGCGGTGAGCTTTGAGCCCGCTATCTCGCGCAGCCGGGCAAAAACGACAGGCGGCAGCCGCAGCTGGTAGGCGTTGACGCGCAATTGCACTTCGGTGGCGACCTTGTTGGCGTTCTGCCCGCCCGGGCCCGAGCCTGCGAGAAAGCTCTCCTCCGCCATCGCATGCGCGCGCTCGAGGAGGTCTTTATCCATCGCTCGCGCCCAGCTTTGTGAAATCAGCGGGCAGCGCTGCGTGCGCTTCGATTGCGGGCTTGCCTTCGCGCGGGACGACTAGGCTGGATGCGTGGAGCATTGTGCGCGCTGCTCCTTTCCCGCGCTGGCTCTCTGACCCGTAGATCGGATCACCCAAAAGCGGCGCGCCCAGCCCCTTATGCGCATGGATACGCAGTTGGTGTGTGCGCCCGGTTTCCGGCGTGAAGCGAATAAGCGCGTTGGGCCCCAGCGTCTTCACCAGATCCCAGTGCGAGACCGCTTCCTTGCCCTTCCTCGCCGCAATCATCCGCCAGCCCTTCGCCTGGGAACTGATCTTGGCGAGTTTCAAGCGGATGGTGCCGCTTTCGCTTTCGGGGTGGCCTGCGAGAATCGCAAGATAGGTCTTGGTCACCCGCCGATCCTCAAACGCTTTGTTGAAACGCTTTAAAGCCTTGGGGTTGCGCGCCAGCAGCAGGCAACCGCTCGTGTCGGTATCGAGCCGGTGGACAGGCGTGGGCGCGCGTTGAAAGCCCAGCTTGAGCGCGTCGAGATGGTCTTCAAGACATTCACCGCCCTTGCGCGGTCGATCAATCGGCAGGCCCGAAGGCTTGTTGATCACCAGCGCTTCGCCGTCTTCATATACAATGTCAGGTGTCATAAACGTCTCGCGGGCGGTTTGGCCCTAATCATATCAACTTCGCCGCAAACAGCCCGCGCACCGCATTGCCGAGCTGGAAACCTTCGGCGAGATCATCGAGCGTCAATTCAGCCTCACGTGCCTCGCCCTTTTCAATTAGGAACGCGCGCAATACGCCCGGCAGCAGGCCCAGCGAAGTGGGCGGGGTGAGGAGAACGCCGTCGCGATCAACGAAAATGTTGGTCCAGCAACCTTCGGTCACCAAGCCATCCTCGCGGACAAGGATTGCCTCAGCCGCGCCCATGGATCGCCCGGCTGCAAGCGCATCCTCGTAAAAGCCGCGATCCGATGTCTTGTGCGCGAGCCGCCAGTCCGAGGGGTCAAGCGGGTGCGGCAGCGCCACAACGGGCACAGCCTCATCAAAGGCTGCAGGCAGAGGCGTGGTCTCGAGCGCGGTTGCTCCGCTGCGAGCAGTGAGCAGGCGCAGCTTGGCGGGCGCATCAAGCTCAAAGCACAGCGCCTGGATCTGATTGCGCGCGGCGTGGCGGTCAAACTCGAAGCCCAATTGAGCCGCGCTCCTTTTCATCCGCTCCAGATGCAGCTCGAGCAGGGCGATGCCGATTTCGGGGTTGAATTCCATGGTCTCAATAAGATCAAAGCCCGGCGCGGTAAGGTCAGGCGAAGACGCCCGCGCAAAGCCCGCCTTCACCTCGCATTCGCGCCGCTCAGCCAGCGGGTCGCTATCCGCCACGATCGCCGAGCCGACGCCCAGCACGGCGGTGCCTTGCGCGTTTTCAATCGGTGAAAGCCTAAGGGTTCGGATCGCGACATTGAAGGCCGCAGCCCCGTTAGCATCGATGCGGCCAATCGCGCCGCAATAGGGCCCGCGCGCATCGCGCTCGACTTCCTGGATCAGCTCCATCGCCCGGATTTTGGGAGCGCCGGTTATCGACCCGCATGGGAACAGCGCGCGCACCATGTCCATCGCCCCCTTGCCCGGCGCCAATTGCGCACGCACACTGGAGACCATCTGGTGGACAGTTGGATAGCTTTCCACCGCGAAGGGCGCATCGACCTCGACGCTGCCCGGTATCGCTACGCGGGAGAGATCGTTGCGCATCAAGTCCACGATCATCAGGTTTTCCGCGCGGTCTTTTACTGAGGTTGCCAGCTCTTCTTTGAGCGCTGCATCGGCGACAGGGTCTATGCTTCGGGGCCGGGTGCCCTTCATCGGCTTTACCCTGGCATGAAGGCCATCTGCTTGGTTTTCAACGGCAACGAACAATTCGGGCGAGAAGCTCAAGAGCCAATGTGCGCCGTCATAAAGCAGCCCGCCATAACCCGACTTGGCGCCCGAGCGCAGCTGCGCGTAGAGCGCGATTGGATCGCCGCGATAGGACCCGGTGAGCGGGTAGGTGAGGTTCGCTTGGTAGATATCGCCTGCATGGATCGCGGCGCGCAGGGTCTCGAACGCTTCGATATAGCCGCCGGGCGAAAGCTGTGGTTCGAGCGGCCCGAGCTTGGCCGACCCCTCGCTGTGCGCATTCAGCCAAGCGGGCACATCATCAGCCGCGATCCGCTGAGGCTCATCCTCGAACAGGCCCAACCACACCAGCGGCCCTGCTGCCCCACTGCGCGCATCGGCTAGAGGGACCAGCTTGGGTTCAAGCGCGAGCCCCGCTTCATAAGCGATAAAGCCTGCAAGAGCCCCGCGCCCCGAACTGCGCGCGGCCTCAGCGGCGGCCAGTGCAGTTTCGACTTCATCGGCGTGGAAAGCAGCAAATACTTTGCTGGGGCCGCGATACACAAGCGCGTGCGCCGCGCGTGAGCCTGAGGCTCCGCTTTCGCGCGCGTCATCAAGCAATACAAACGGCTCTGGCTGACCCATGCTTCTCATCTAGACATTCGCGGCTCCAAGTCGAGAGGCTCTCGCGCACACGCTTGACCCCTTCGCCTTGCCTATGCACAGCGTGGCCTGAGCAAATGCATGGGGTTGGAGACAATTATGAGCGATATCTTTCTCGGCCTTGGCGGGAATGGCGAGCACCAGAGCCTTGCGTTGAGCCGCGCCAACCGGCACGGTCTTATCGCTGGCGCGACCGGGACCGGCAAGACCGTAACGTTACAGGGTCTGGCAGAGAGCTTCTCTGCGAACGGTGTTCCGGTCTTCGTCGCTGACGTCAAAGGCGACCTCTCCGGCATTGCCATGCCCGGCTCACCGACTTTCAAGCATGCCGACAAGCTGGAAGGCCGCGCGAGGGAACTGGGCATGGAGGACTACGCCTATTCCGACAATCCGGTGGTCTTCTGGGATCTCTACGGTGAGCAAGGCCACCCGATCCGCACCACGATCTCGGAGATGGGCCCGCTGCTGTTGGCGCGCTTGCTTGACCTCAATGACACGCAGGAAGGGGTCTTGCAGATCATCTTCCGCCACGCTGATGAGAACGGCCTGCTGCTGCTTGATTTCGGCGATCTCACTGCGATGCTGCAATTTGCTTATGAGAACTCGAAGGAGCTTTCAGGCAAATACGGCAATGTCTCCAAGCAGTCAGTCGGCGCTATCCAGCGCCAGCTCCTGAGCTTCGAGGCCCAAGGAGCCAACCACTTCTTCGGCGAGCCAGCGCTCGAAATCGACGATTTCCTGGCAACCGATGATCAGGGGCGCGGGCTTGTTAACGTGCTCGCCGCCGACAAGCTGATGCGCAGCCCGAAGCTTTATGCGACCTTCCTGCTCTGGCTCTTGGCTGAGCTGTTCGAAAGTCTGCCCGAGGTCGGCGATCCGGAGAAACCCACGCTCGTCTTCTTTTTTGATGAAGCGCACTTGCTGTTCGATGATGCGCCCAGGGCCTTGCAGGAGAAGATCGAGCAAGTGGTGCGCCTTATCCGCTCCAAGGGCGTGGGCGTGTTCTTCGTGACGCAGAACCCGATCGATATTCCTGAGGAAGTCGCCGGTCAGCTTGGCAACCGGGTGCAGCACGCGCTTCGCGCTTTCACCAAGCGCGATCAGCGCGCGATCAAGGCGGCGGCCGAGACGTTCCGCATCAACGATGATCTCGACACTGAGGAAGTGATCACTGAGTTGCGCGTGGGCGAGGCTCTGGTCTCAACGCTTGATGAAGAAGGCGCACCCACTGTGGTGCAGCGCACGTTGATCAAGCCGCCGCGCTCTCGCCTTGGCCCGGTCAACGCCAAGGAGCGCGCGATCATCCAGTCTGTAAGCCCGTTCGAAGGAAAATATGACGAGGCGGTGGACCGGGAGAGCGCGGAGGAAATACTGCTGGCCAAGACACAGGACGCGGTAGACACCGCTGAGGAGGTCGAGGAAAAAGGCGAAGAGGAAGTGCGCAAACGCTCACGCAAGTCGAAGTCGATCTGGGAGAAGGCGATCTCGCGCGGGACCAAAGTGGCCGCGGGCGGCATGGCTGGAGCGGCAGCCGCGGCCGTACTGGGCAAGAAAAGCCGCGCGAACCCGGTCGCCTCGGGCATCACATCGGCGGCAGGCTCTATTGCGACCGACCTTGCCGGGCCGATCGCAGGCCGGTTTGTGCGTAATCTGATTGGCGGGTTGATGCGCTAGCTTTTGGGCGTCCGAGCTGCCCACGCCCGTAAGCTCAAGAGCCCTCAGCCGGGATGCGGATCTCGGCGGTGAGCCCTGCGATGCGCCCACCCTCGTAGAGGTTCTCGATCGCCAGCTCTCCATCATGCGCCTCAGCAATGGCACGTGCTAGCGTCAGACCGAGGCCCGTACCGCCCGTCGCTCGGCTGCGCGAGGCATCGCCGCGTTTGAAGGGTTCGAGCATGTCCGCGAGCTGATCCTCCGGTATGCCGGGCCCCTTGTCCATTACGCGAAGGACAATGGTGCGCCCTTGAGCGCTCTCGCGCACCAGCACCATGACACGCGCCTCGCCGCCATAACGCACCGCATTGCTAACGAGATTGCGAAGCGCGCGCTTGAGCCAGGTCACCTGAACCCGCGCAACTAGCCTGCCCGAACGGCTGTGATCCGGCTCCAGCGTGACCGGATCGCCAATGTCTTCAAACTCTTCCACGACGCTGTCAGCAAGTGCGTCAACATCAACCGCCTCGGCCTTGTCCGCCTCTTCACGCGCACGGCCAATGCGCGCCAGCGAGAGGATATCATCGAGTGTGCGGGTGATGTCCTCGATGCTGTCGGCCATGCGCGTGCGTTGCGCTTCCTCGGGGACGCTTTCGATCCGCACGCGCAATGCTGCGAGCGGGGTCTTGAGGTCATGGCCAATGGCCCCCAGCATCACGTCTTTCTCATCGAGCAGCGCGGCGATACGGGCTTCCATTGCGTTGTGGGCGGCGATCAGGCGACGGGTGTCGGCAGGGCCTGTCTCCTCCAGCTTGACCGCGCGATCCGGAGCCTTGGAGAAATCGTCGACGCGCTCTGTTAAAGCCGCCAGCGGACGAGTGATGCGGAGCAGAACGACATAGAGCATCGCGCACAAGATCGTGTAGATCAGAAGCGTTTGACCAATCAGCAGCAGGACTGCGCCGCTGGGGGGTTTGCGTTCAAAGGCGCGGGCGGTTTCCCATTCACCGTCGGGATCGCGCTGAATGGTGGCCACATAGAGCTTGCGCTCGCGCCATGCTTGGCGCGCGTTGAGTCGCGAACGCGTGCGAGCAAAGGCGGTGAGTTCGGGATCTTCTCCTGCCCGGCGCACTTCGACTGCAAGTCGATGCGGCGTGATCCCTTCCTGCTCCAGCAATTCGCGCATTCGCTGCGCGCGTGAAGACATCGTGTTGCTATCAGTCAAGCCGACTTCGGGCGCGCGGCTAAGACGGTAGCGCAACTGGCGCGGTATCCGGGCAACCGGTCTGATCGGAGCGGCCTCGATACCAGTCGACGGTCCTGCCCCCATGCGCGCATCGGCTCGCGGTGGCCCAGCCAAAAAGCGTTCCGGGCGCTCCCCCCCGATCGACAGTTGCGCGGTCAAAGCCGTTAGTGCCGAAAGCTCCAGGCGATCGCCGCTGGCGCGGTATAGCAGAATGACCCCGACAATCTGCGCAATCAGCAGAGCCAGCATGACGCTGGCCATCACCTGTCCGAGCAGGCTGCGAGGAATCAGGCGCTTCATGCTTCGTTGAGGTTTCCTGGCGCGCTGCGCCGGACTTGGGCAGCAAAACGGTATCCGCCACCGCGCACGGTCTGGATGTATTGCGGGTTGCGGCTGTCGCTCTCGATCTTGCGGCGCAGTCGGCTCACTTGATTGTCGACCGCGCGGTCAAACAGATGCGCGGTGCGGCCCTGGACCATGTCGAGCAGCAGATCGCGGTCCATCACCTTGCGCGGATTGTCGAGGAAGGCCCGCAGAAGTCGGAACTCCGCAGTTGAAATCGGCACCGTCACGCCATCGGGATCGGTCAGTTTGCGCTTGAGGGGTTCGAGCACCCATCCTTCGAAGACATAGAGCCAATCCTCATCCTCTTCCTGTTCGGTGGACCCCTTGGCGACCCGGCGCAGCACGGTGCGGATGCGCGCCACCAGCTCGCGCGGTTCGAAGGGTTTGACGACATAATCATCCGCGCCCAGTTCCAGGCCAACTATGCGATCGGTCGCCTCGGTCTTGGCGGTGAGGAAGATTACGGGAAGCTCGCGCGTTTCAACGAGGTGGCGGCACAGTGAGAGCCCGTCTTCACCCGGCATCATGATGTCGAGCAGAACAATGTCGGGGCGCGCAGCGGAGGGATCGGCATCGACCTGAGCCAGAATGCTGCGCGCGCGGACAGCGCTTTCGGCCTCAGTCACATTGAAACCTTGCCCGCCCAGATACTCAGCGAGCGGTTCGCGCAAGGTCGCTTCATCATCGACCAGCAGGATCTTGACCGGACCGTCTTCGCGCCCGGCATGCATGCTCATGTCTTGCTCGCTCATTCTGATACTCCTTGCAGCGATGGGGCAGGTGGACAAAAAGCGCAAGCCGACCCGGCGCGTCGATCCTTTTGGAACTGACGTGCCGGGCCGGCCAAGGGTGGCGCACCGGAAGAACAGGGGCGTATCCGGCGCGCCAGGAGAGGTTCGTTACGAACTGGCGCCTTGGCCTGTGCGGTTCCGTAAGCGGGCGCGCATTTGCGACTTCGCCGCTTCGCGCTCAGCTTCGGTAATGGCGCCAGAGCCATCAGTATCGATCCGTGCAAAGCGGGCCTCGATCATTGCATCGAATTCCTCGCGGCTGACCGCGTTGTCGTAATTGGTGTCAGCACGGCGCAGCGCCATCATAGCCATTTTGGTGGGCCTTGTGCGGCCCATCCTCGGACCTTTGCCGCGGCGGCGGCCTTCGCCGCCCATTTGCGCTCGCATTGCTTTGCCGGCTTCGAGTTCGGCTTGTGAGAGCCCGCCGCTGCCATCGCTGTCGAGCCGTTCGAACAGCGTCGTTTGCATCTCAGCGCGGCGTTCGGCGCGTTCGGCTTCGCGCTTTTCGCGGGCAGCGGTCATTTCTTGGGGGCTGATCTCGCCGTCCTGATCGGTGTCGCTTCCGGCAAGCCGGTTTGCGGCGCGCGCTTCGCGATCTTCGCGGCTGAGCGAGCCATCGGCGTTCGCGTCCATCTTGGCAAAGCGCTCAGCGCTCTTGGCCTTGGCTTCATCGAGCGTGATGACGCCATCGCCATCCGTATCCGCCTGTTCGAAGCCGGGCCCACCGCGATGGCCCCCGAAGTGATTGGTGCTGTGATTGGAGGCGTGATTCGCAAGGGCGACACTCGCGCCCCCTAAAGCCAAAGCGGTTACTGAAGCGGTCATGAATGTGGACTTGCGCATTGTTCTTATCTCCCGAGTAGCCTTTGCGCGGCAAAGGTGTTGTTTCACGGAAGTTGCGACGAACGCGTCTGGCCAGCGTGCAAGAGACCGGCGCCGGAGCACCTCGCCAGGGGAAGCGAGGTCAGGGAGTAATAAGGACCCGGTCGCCAACCTATTGCATTAGGCCGGAGGCTTACTTGGGGAAGCATCTCTCAACGCATCCGCCGCAACTCACGAAGATCCTTATAGCGGCGCTGTGTCGCACGATTATGCCGCACAGCCGCAATTTTGTCGCAAGGTGTATCGCGTTGGCGGACCGGTTCATGCGCGCGAAAGCAGGGCGCTATGCGCGCTAGCCCGACAGGATGGTTCAGGAGTGCAGCCCGCCTCAGGCGGCGGGCGCTGTCATGCAGAAGACGTTGAGCTTGTTTCCGTCGGGATCGCGAAAATAGCCGGCGTAAAAGCCATCATCGCCGCGTGGGCCGGGCGCGCCTTCATCGCTGCCACCATTGGCCAGCGCTGTATCGTATACCGCTTTCACCTTGTCCGTTCCATCGACCTGAAGGGCCACCATAGTGCCATTGCCAACGCTGGCCGCTTCGCCATCAAACGGCTTGGTCGCAGCAATGCCCGGTGCGCCGCCCATCTGCCCCCAGGCGATGAAGGTATCAAACTCCATCATTCGGCCCACGCCAAAATGCTTGGCAATCGCGTCATAGAATGCCGCTGCGCGCGGCAGATCGTTGGTTCCAAGCGTCACATATCCAATCATTTCGTGTTCTCCCAATTCCGATTCGCAGCTGGAACATTAGGAGAACATGTATGGTTTTTTCAAGAGCGATCACCCACCCTTCCTCCCCACCCGTCCACCACACCCTAATGGCACTATCGGTGGACGGGCGGGGAGGAAGGGCGGGTGATCGGTGAGCGCTAGCGAACTCAGAGAGAAAGAGTCTGCCGCTCCACCCAAGCGAGGTCCTCGCCTTCCATTTGTGGGGCCAGAACCCCGCGCACCCGTGCGTGATAGGCGTCAAGCCAGGCGATCTCGGCTGATGTCAAAAGGCTCTTTTCAATGAGGCGACGATCGATCGGTACCCATGTCAGGCATTCAAAGCCGAGATAGCGGCCCTCAGCACCTTCAATGTCCCGCTCGACCGTTAGGACCAGATTCTCGATCCGAATGCCGAACGCGCCCGCCTGGTAATAACCCGGCTCATTGGAAAGGATCATGCCTGCGTGCAGTTCGGCATTGGTGCCTGCCTGGCCACCTGTTGGCTTGGCGATGCGCTGAGGGCCTTCGTGTACGGCTAGGAAGCTGCCCACGCCATGGCCTGTGCCATGCGCGTAATCGACGCCGACTTCCCACAGATATTGGCGCGCCAAAACGTCGAGTTGCCCGCCGCTTGTCCCTTGCGGAAAGACCGCTTGGTCGATCTGGATGTGACCTTTGAGAACGCGCGTGAAACGATCTTTCATCTCCGCTGTCGGCTCTGACCCCTCGGGGCTGCCGATCCATACGGTGCGGGTGATGTCGGTTGTGCCCGCCGGGTACTGCCCGCCAGAATCGACCAAGTAGATCGAGCCGGGCGGGATGGTGATGTTGCTGTCTTCATCGACCCGGTAATGCGGCAGAGCGGCATGGCCAGCGGCGGCCGAGATCGTGTCGAATGAGGTATCGCGCAGATCCGGGTTCAGTCCGCGCATTTCCAAGAGCTTCGCCGCCGCGCCCAGTTCATCGACCGTGCCACCAGGCGCAGTCTCTTCGAGCCAGCGTAGGAAGCGCGCCACCGCCACACCGTCGCGCGCCTGCGCGGATTGGTGCCCGGCCACCTCAGCGGCGTTTTTGATCGCTTTGGCGAAGATCGTCGGATCATCCTTGAAGGTGAACTTCGCGCCTCCAGCTCTCAGCGCTTGTGCGATGCCAACCACGCCGAAATTGGGGTCCACGCTCACGCGCTGCCCCTTGAATTCGCTCGCAAGTGCAGTCTCGAACGCGTCACGGTCGCGCACGGTGACGGCGTTGCCCAGATGCTGGATCAGTTCAGGCGAGACTTTTTCAGGCGCAATGAACAGCTCAGCCGTGCCGTCTTTCTTGGCGATCACATAGGACAGCGCCACCGGCGTATGGCTGACATCGCTGCCGCGTATGTTGAGCAGCCAGGCAACGCAATCGAGCGCGGGGACGACCACGGCGTCGAGCTTCTCGCCCTCCAGCCATTCGGCAATGACGCTGCGTTTCTCGCTGGAAGACTGTCCCGCATGCCCGTCCTCATGGACCAGCGCGACCGCATCGGACGGGGCGGGCTGGTCGGACCAGACGGCGTCAATTGGATTGCTCTTGGCCGGAAACATCTCAATGCCAGCGGGCTCAACCACACGCTCTAGCGCCTCGACCCAGGCCCAGGTGTGCAGCCAGGGATCATAGGCGATACGCGCATCCTGCCCGCACACCTCTTTCAGCCAAGCGCCCAGCGTGTCTGACGGGATCGAACGATAGGCGAACAGGTTTTCATCCACCTGTTCGCGCACCTGCACCGTATAGCGCCCATCAACAAAGATCGCCGCACCGTTGAGTGTGACGGCTGCAAAACCCGCCGACCCGCCAAATCCCGTGAGCCAAGCCAGGCGCTGCGCGTATTCGCCGACATATTCGCTCATATGTTCATCCGAAATCGGGATGATGAAGCCGTCAAGCTCGCGGCGCTTGAGCTCTTCGCGAAGGGCTGCAAGGCGGGCTTCATGGGTCTGCATCAGCATTGAGTGGGTCCTTGATCTGCATCGATTGCCCTTCACCGTTGCGAAGGGCTGGGGTTCGTGGTTACAGTATGTCACATAGCCTTTTACCCCGGCGCTTTAAACCCGCGCCCCTTTCAACCAAAGGATGACGGCTTATGGCCCCCCTCTCGAAATTTCGTGCCATCGCGCTTAGCTGCGCGGCGACCCTGGCTCTCGCGCCCGTTGCAGCGGCGCAGGCAGACAATCACAAGGAAATGAAAAGCGTGAGCGCAGAACAAGCCGTCCCTCCCATCGCCAAGAAAGTGCCCCACACCTACACTCATCACGGCATCACGATCGAAGACCCGTATGATTGGTTGTACGACAAGTCCTATCCCACCGTCGATGACGAGGATGTGCTCGATTATGTGAAGGCCGAGAACGCCTATTTCGAAGCCAATATGGACCCGCTTCAGGCGCAAACTGACGCTTTGTTCGAAGAGATGAAGGCCCGGATCAAGGAAGACGACAGCTCCGTACCTCAGCGTCGCGGGGACTATTTTTACTGGACCGCGATCTCAGAAGGTGAGCAATACACCAAGTTTTATCGCAAGCCTGTCGATGCGCCCGCTGATGCTGAAGGCGAAGTGATCCTTGACCAGAACAAAATGGCCGAAGGGCTGGAATATTTCCGTCTCGGCGCTTTTTCGATCAGTCAGAACGGTCGCTACATGGCCTACGCGACCGACACTAACGGGTCTGAGCGGTATACGGCGCGCATCAAGGATCTGGAGACCGGCGAAATGCTGGGCGACGAGATTCCAAACTTGCGCGGCGGGCTGACCTGGGTCGCGAATGACACGGCGCTGGTCTACACACCGTCGACCGAGGAATGGCGCTCGCTTGAGATCAAGCTGCACACGATTGGCCAGCCCAATGACACCGATGTCACGCTCTATCTTGAAGAGGATCAGAGCTTCAGCGTCGGCGCAGGGCTGACCGCGCAAGACGATTACCTGATCATCGCCAGCGGCGACAATGAGACGAGCGAGGTCCGCTTTGTCTCCGCTGCCGATCCGACAGCTGAGCTCACTCTCATCAAGCCGCGCGAAAAGGGCGTCGAATACAGCGTCGACATCCGCGAGGGCGAATTGTGGGTCTGGACCAATGATGACCACATCAATTTCCGCCTCGCAAAAGCCTCTCTTGCCGCACCAAGCGAGTGGGAAACGGTGATCGCGGGATCGGATGAGTTCTACCTAACCGGCTTCGATCTTTTCGAAGGCTTCTTCGTCACCGAAGGGCGGCTGAACGGCCTCGATAAGGTTCAGATCCGCCAGTACGCCTCGCCGCAGACGATCCAGTCGATCACCTTCCCTGAAGAGAGCTATTCAGCGGGTCTCTCGAATAATCCCGAATACGATCAGACCAAGCTGCGCCTCTCCTATGAGAGCATGATCACGCCTGACACAGTCTATGACTATGACGTCGCGGCCAATTCGCTTGAAGTGTTGAAGCGTCAGGAAATTCCAAGCGGCTACGACGCTTCGCAATACATCACCCGCCGGGTGGAAATACAGGCGCGCGATGGCATGATGGTGCCGGCTAGCGTGGTCATGCACAAGGATCGCGCAAAGATCCTCGCTCAGCAGGGCATTGAGGGGCCGGGCCCGCTGCACCTCTACGCCTATGGTGCCTATGGATACGCAATCCCGCCGGGCTTCTCGACCACGCGCCTTAGCCTGGTTGATCGCGGCTTTGCCTATGCCATCGCGCATATTCGCGGCGGTGATGATCTGGGCCGCAAGTGGTACCTGCAGGGCAAGCTGATGGAGCGTACGAACACGTTCAACGATTTTGTGGACGTTGGTCGAGGGCTGATCGACATAGGTCTCACCGCTGAAGGCATGGTGACAGCGAGTGGCGGTTCAGCGGGCGGAGAACTGATGGGCGCGATCGTCAATCAGGACCCGGCGCAATATGGCGCGGTCGTTGCCCATGTGCCGTTTGTCGACGTCTTGAATACGATGCTCAACAAAGACCTGCCGCTGACACCCGGCGAATGGCAGGAATGGGGCAACCCGATCACCAGCAAAGAGGCCTTTGCCTTCCTCTTGAGCTATTCCCCGTACGATCAGGTCAAGGCGCAGGATTATCCAGCCTTGCTGGTGACCGCGGGCCTCAACGATCCGCGTGTGACCTACTGGGAGCCTGCCAAATGGGTCGCCAAGCTGCGCGACACCAAGACCGATGACAACGTGCTCTTGATGAAGACAAATATGGGCGCCGGGCACGGAGGCAAATCGGGCCGTTGGAACTCCCTTTATGAAACAGCAGAAGAGTTCAGCTTCCTGCTGTGGCAGATGGGCCTAGGCACGGCAGGTGAAGGTGAGGCCAAGAAAGGCGGATGACCGCACGCTTCACCCGCACCTTCACCGCCGGGCCAGAGCACATTGATGAGCTTGGCCACGTCAACAATGCAGTGTGGGTGCAGTGGATACAGGATCTGGCGACGGCGCATTGGGACGCTGTCGCCCGATCTCAGGACCATGCCGCGTTCTTCTGGGTCGTGGTGCGCCACGAGATCGATTACCGCGCCAATATCGCGCTGGGCGAAAACGCGCTTGGGGTGACCCACATTCCCGATGCGGCCAAGGGCGCGACCTCAGTGCGCGTGGCTGAGTTCACCGATGAGGCTGGAAGGCCGCTTGTAGCGGCGCGCACGACATGGGCGATGCTGGACCGGGAGAAGCAGCGCTTGGTTCGAGTGCGTCCTGACGTGCTATCGCCCTTTCAGGAGTTTGGCGGCACCTAAGCGACCCGGCCCTTGCTTTTGTCTCTGGCCGCTCGACCCCGCCGGTTACGGCGCGAGACTGGCTTGGGTATCGGAACGCTGGGCTTCGTCGATGTCGGGAAGATAGTGAGCTTTTCCGACACCATACGGTTTCGTCCCGAAGCCTTGGCATCGTACATCAGCGCATCGGCGCGCGCGTAGAATTCGTCGAAGGACATGCGTGCGCTGGTTGCGCGCGGGACACCAATCGCGCCCGAACTCGCCGTTACAGGGATCTCAAGCCCTTCCACATCGGCGGCAATACGCATCGGGATCGATTGTCGCAGCGCTTCAGCGCGTTGCAGGGTGCGCTTGCCGCGAAGGAGCACCACAAACTCCTCACCGCCCAGCCGTGCGGCGACGAGGTCAGGATCCTGATGCGCCATGAGCGCATTGGCGCAAGCCACCAGCGCTGCATCACCAACCATATGACCATAGCGATCATTGACCTGCTTGAACCGATCGAGATCAATCAGTGCAAAGGTGTCAAAGCCGCTCTTGAACAGTGCCTCAAACCGCGCCTCTAGCCCGCGCCGATTCAGGAGGCCGGTCAGCGCGTCGCGCTCTGACAAGTGTCCGAGCGTGCGCGCTTCGGTCAAGGCCGCATCGCGCTCACGCCGTAGAGCGAGGAAGCGGTCAGCGATCGCCAGGCTGACGACAATCACTTCAAGCCCGGTTGCAAGAAACATACCCTGATCAAGAGTGGAGGGCCCGACATAGGCTCCAATCCCGCGCAGCAAGCGTTCAATCGCGGCAAGGATGATCGGCGTCCAGGCAAATGCGAGGAAACGCGCGCTTCGGCTCCCGCGTGCGACTGCTTCGGCGATCGCCGCTGCGATGATCAGGATGACAGGGATGAAGGCGTAAAAATACAGCCGGTCATCAAACCCGTGGGTTGCGGGCAATTGCAGCGCAAAGAAGCCGGGCACCAGGATCGACCAATAGCCCGTGCCCAGTGTCATGCGCCGCATCAGCTTCGACTGTGCGCCATTTTCGAGGAACTCAGCCAGAAACAGCGCAGAAAAGCCCACACCGACAGCCCAAAGCAACGGACCGGCGATAGCGATCACCCAAAGCGGGATAGCATCAATTACCGAGATCAGCCCGCCTGCCGACAGGACATAGCCCATCATCGCGACCACCATTGCCGCATGCAGCAGTACGAACCGCTCGCGAAGAACAATAAAGAAGCTGATGTCAAAGAACAGCGGCAGCACCAACATACCCAGCACAAAGGCAAGGATCATGACTTCTAGCTGTGACCAGTCGCCATCGTCCGGGTAAAAGGATAACCGCGCTTCGGTTAGCAGCGGTACCGAGTGCGGGCGCTCAATGCGGACTATAAGCGCGCGGGTTTCGGCCTTAATCTCGGGTAGTTCGAGCCGAAAGACGGGCCCGCCAGCAAAGGGCTCACCGTCCGCTTCGCTCCATTCAAGCGTGCGCAAAGTGCCGTCCGCATCCATCGCTGCAAAGCTGATCGTCTCGAACCGGGCGATGCGGGTGAAGAAATAGCGCGGACGTTCCTCACCGTCCCATGCCTCGCGTTTGAAAAGCAGCCATGCCACTGGTTCATGCGCCACCCACCCCTCATCGCCGCATCTCCAGCGCCCGCTAGCCGGTGATGGCGGCGCGAGATCTGCGACCATATTCTTGAACGAGGTATCAAGCTCCGAGGCGGCGTGGCACTGGGGCGCAAAACTCGGCTCGTCATGATAATGAATTGGATCATTGGCAGCCGCCGGGGCAGCCAGAAGGCTGGCTAGCACCGCAAGCAGTGCGGTGACCAAAATATGGGTGGCGGGGCGGCCCATGGATCAAGACTAGCGCCAAGCGGTTAGAAATACCTTAAATTGGACCGAATTAGGCCTGCTTGAATTTGTGAGTTAAATTATTGAAAGAAGGAGCAAAATTGTATTCAACTAATATGGATAACACGCCATTGTTAAATCCCTGCCACTCTTCTTTTCGGCGCCTTCCGATCGTGCCTTGTGCTGAGACATCTGCCACCGAGCTAAGGCCGGCGCGTCATTCGCATGTCACAGTCGGGCCTTAGCGCTGTCGGGATAACGGGAGTTCCACGAAATGATGAAACCCAAGCCCAAGGCAACCCGCCTGATCCTTTCCGCAGTGTTCCTTGCAAGTGCCGCTTCGTTTGCCGGATGCTCGGGCGATGTATCGCGCGATTCAATCCGCGCTGTGGGCTCCTCGACTGTCTATCCCTTCGCCAAGTTGATTGCAGAAAGCTTCGCCCTCTCCAATCCTGACTATAAGTCGCCTCTGATTGAAAGCACGGGCACAGGTGGAGGCATCCAGCTGTTCTGCTCGGGCGTCGGCGCCGATACGCCCGATATGGCCAATGCCTCGCGCCGGATGAAGGTGAGCGAGTTTGACAAATGCCAGGCCAATGGTGTGGCGGACATTATCGAATTGCAGGTTGGCCTTGACGGGATCGCCTTTGCCTCGGCCAAGGGCGGCATTATGCTGAACCTCTCGCCGCGCATTGTCTATGAAGCGCTGGCTGCGCGGCCTTATGGCGGCGAACAGACCGCCGAAACGTGGCGCGATGTCGACCCGTTGCTCCCTGATGAGCCGATCCTCGTCTACGGACCGCCCAGCACCAGCGGCACGCGCGATGCGTTGAAGGAACTGGTTCTGGAAGTCGGCTGCGACACCAATCCGACGATGAAGGCGCTCAAGGAGGAGGATGAAGACGAACACCAGGCGGTGTGCACTGAAGTGCGCTCGGATGGGGCTTATGTTGACCAAGGCGAGCAGGACAATCTCATCGTCCAGAAGATTGAGAGCAATCCGCGATCGGTCGGCGTGTTTGGCTTTTCTTACCTCGATGAAAACGATGACAAGGTCGAGGGCCTGCCGATGAACGGGGTGGACCCGACCTATGCCAACATTGCCAGCTTTGATTATCCGGGCGCGCGGCCGCTCTATGTCTATGTAAAAACGGCGCATATGCGCGCCATTCCCGGTCTCGACCTTTACCTTCAGGAGTGGGTCAAGAACTGGAGCGCCGATGGGCCGCTCGCCAAGATCGGCCTCGTCGCCTCGCCCGCCGATGAGATGGCCGCCAACAAGGCGAAGGTCGATCAGCTTATCACCATGACCCGCGCCAATCTCACCGGCGAGGCTGAAGAGGTATTTGAAGGAGCAGCCGAGGTGCGCGCCGCAGGCTGATCGAACACATCCCGGGTTGAGTTCATCCGCAAGAGGGGAGCACCTGGTGACCCGAACAAATTCGTTCGCCCGCCAATTGAGCGCGATCACGCTCGGTCCGCTTGCGTTTGAGAGCAATTGCCACACGCTGCGTTCAGACAGCGCCTAAATCGACCAGGGCGAGAGGGACGATCTGATCGTCAGCAAGATTGCCAAAAATCCGCGCGCGGACGGCGTGTTTGGCTTTTCCTACCTCGAAGAGGACGCTGAGGAGATTATAGGCTTGACATTGGACGGCGTTATGCCGAGCGCTGAGACTATCGCCGACGGCTCCTACCCCGGTTCGCGACCGCTCTATATACAAATCAAGAAGGCCCATGTCGGCGTGACGCCGTGGATTGAGGCCTATCTGGCGCAGTGGCTCAAAAGCTGGAGTGCGGACGGCGCGCTGACGCAGATCGGCCTCGTGCCTGCGACCGAAGAAATTCAGGCCAAGAGCGCGGCTGCAATCAAGAACCAGACTGTTCTGACCGCAGCGGACTTCGAATAAGGCGCTGACCTGCTTGCGATTGTCGCACCTCGATTTAAAGGTTAGTCTTGCGCCATGAGCTCTCGCAAGATTGAAACATGGCACGCTGCCGGGCTGATCGACGTTGAAACGCGCGCGGCGCTGCTCGCTTATGAGGCTGAGCACGCCCGGCCGCTGGCTTTATGGGCGGTGTTCGGGATTGGCGCTTTGGCGATTGGGTTGGGGATCATCTCGGTCGTTGCTGCCAACTGGGAAGACGTGCCAGGGCAAGTGCGTCTTGCGATCCATCTGGTGCTGGTTGCGGGCCTTGTGGGGGCTGTTTTCGCGCGCGAGGATAAGATCGCGCAAGCCACACCCTGGGCGCTTGAGGCACTGGTGTTTGTCGCCAGCGCGCTTGGCCTCACCTTCTTTGGCCATCTGGGGCAAGTTTATCAGACGAGCTCTCCGTTGTGGGAGCCGATTGCCATGTGGCTTGCGCTGTTCGCGCCGCTTCTGTTGCTTACTGGGCGCGCCTGGCCCGCGGCGACCCTTCTGATCGGGGGCGTGACGCTCTGCGTGTGGGAGTATTATGACGCGGTGGCAGGTTCGGTATTTGGCCGCGCGCGAGAGGAGGTTTCCTTTGTATGGCTCGCAGCGGTCACAAGCGCGCCGCTTTTGTTCGCACCTCTTGCTGCATGGCTGCGCGGTGACCGTTCTCCGATTATCGTAGCTGCGCGCGAGAGGCCCGATTTCTGGCGTCGGCTGAAGCAATGGGCGCTGGTCTATGCGGTAACCGGCGCGTCCTTGCTCGCGATTCTTGCCAGCCTCGATGCCTTTCGCGATGGTGATCCTGGAATACTCGATGCGGGCGGCCAGTTCGTGCGCGCAGTGATTGCGATCATTGTCGGCGGGCTGGTTGTCGTCGCGCGGCCTGGCGTCCCGGGGCATATGTCGGGCGCGATCTTTACTGGTACAGGGCTGACCGCATGGCTCGCTGCGAGCTTTAGCGGTATCGATGTGGCCGCTGGGCTGCTCTTTATGGCGCTGTGGGTCTCGGTGGCAGGGGCCGCTTTGCAAGCGGGTTGGCGCGCGGTTTTCCAGCTGGCAGTTGCGGTGGTCGCAGTGCGGCTCATCGTGCTCAGCTTCGAACTGGCGAGCGATCTATTATTGAGCGGGTTTGGCCTGATTGTGTCGGGCCTCATGATCCTCGCCATCGCTTGGGTTGCCTATCGGGTGAGCCGGGAATACGCGCCGGAGCGTAACGACAACACCGATACGAAGGATGCGCCATGATCGGGCTGGCGATACGCGCAGTTCTCATCATCGCGTTGCCCGTCGTCGGCCTTGCTGCGCTCTGGGCGCTTAGCGACACGTTGAGCCGACAGGGCACCGACTGGGAGGTAGAGATTGAAGGCTATGACCCGCGTGATCTCTTGCGTGGCCATTATGTGGAATTTCGATACGCCTGGCCGATCCGCGAGGACACGGTTGAGGATGAAGAGAGCGAGGACCGCGTCCCGCGCTGGCAACGCGCACCCCAAGCGCTGTGTTTGATCGGCGAGGCACCCGAAATCGCCGAGGCAATTGCCTATGATAACGAGTTCGATCCAGAATTTGAGGCGTGTGAGCACAAGCTTATTGCGCAAGCGGGCAGCGTCTATGGCTCAGGCAGCCTGGCGCGCGGGCGGCTCTATGTCAGTCAGGACCGCGCGCTTGAGCTTCAAGAAGCCTTGCGCAATCGCGATCAGCGCGGGATCGTGACCATTCGCCAGCGCGAAGACGGTGTCTTAACCCCGCTCGACATCCGCTTTCGCCCGCTGACAGCTGAGGAACTGGAAGCGCGCGATCGCGAGGTAGCGCAGCGCGGAGAAGCCATCGATCAGGTTGTCGCTGTGGCTAATGGCGAAGAACCTGAGGCCAAGGCACCTGAGGAAGAAGGTTCGGAAGAATAAGGGTGCCGCGCTCCCAAAGGTCTCTCTGCAAAGCGCGACGCCCCCAATCAAAACCGGCTCTTAGTCGCCAAAGCGCGCGGTCAGCTGGATGCCGTAAAACTGCGGCTCTGCCGGGATAAAGGTCGGAATGCCGAACGCGCCGCCTGTATTGCCCGCATCAAGCAAATAGTCCTCGTCAAAGGCGTTGCGGATGAAGCCTGCAATCTCATAACGGCGGTCACCAAAGCTTACCCCAGCGCGCGCATTGACCAGCGTGACAGGCCCTTGCGAGATGAGATCGCTGTTAGGCACTTCGAAGAAAATCGTGCTGCGATGCGTCACGCTTGGCGTTGCGAATAAGCGCACACCGTTGGCAATGTCATAATCGATCGTGAAACCGCCTGAGGCCTGAAATTCAGGCTGCAGACGGAAGCGCGCGCCAGAGAATGCAGGCGAGAACGCGCCGTCTTCATCGATCCCGCCATCGATATAGCCGAAGTTGCCAAAGACATTGAGCCAGTCAGCAACTTCGACGGAAAGCTCGCCTTCGACGCCAAGATTGCTGGCAGACCCCGCGCTTTGCGTGATGAAAGTGCCTAGCGGACCGTCCGGGTCCTGAACCGAGACCTGAAAGTTCTCGTAGACCTGGTAATAGACGCCCAAGGCTGCCGAAACGGGACCGCTTGAGACCTTGACCCCGCCTTCATAGTTCCAGACGATTTCCTCTGACACGATGTCGAGATCAGGCACGACATTGCCTGCCCCATCGAGCGTTCCACCAAGGTTCACGACCGGCGAACGACGACCCTTGGAGATGGTCGCAAAGACGTTCACATCATCGCTGATCCGGTAGAGCGCGTTGAAGCGTGGTAGCACCGCCTGAAAGCTATCATCAGCGGTGAAGGTCTGCCCATTGGTGTCGAGGAAACCCGGAATTAAAGGCGCGCCGCTGATCTGGCCATCGGGTGAGATCGAGATGAACCCGGATTCGCGGTATTCATCAAGGAAACGCAAGCCAGCGGTCACTTCAAAACTGTCGCTCACCAGCCAAGTGGCATCCGCAAAAACCGAATAGGCCTCGTTGCGGCCCTGGTTTTCAAAGCGCGCTGCATAAGGAATGGCTGTCGCTGCGCCGCCTTTAAGCAGGCCGGTGGCCGCGCTCGCAGGCACGCTGCCATCCGCGCCAACGCAAGGCAGGCCCGGGATGAGCGGAGCGCCGAAAAGCCCGGTCAGACACTGGAGAAACAGGCCTTCCTCGGTCGCAAACGGCACATCTTGTGCGCCGTCTTCGATGAAGATGTTCCAGCCCGCACTCGCGCGGATATTGCTGCCTGTATAGGTGAAGCGGCCTTCATGGCTAATTTGCCAACCATCTGCGATCTCAGCGAATTCGAGGAAAGGCGCAGCGCTGCCGTCTGCGTCAAACACTTCGGCGCTGTCAAACTTGCGATAGCCATTGACGGTGGTGAAGGTCCACTCGTCGGCGAACTGGTAATCGACTGTCAGGTTCAGGTCATAGACCTCGCGGTTGAGGCCAAGCTGATCATCACCAAGGGTGCTCGCGCCTTCGGGAAAGCCGCCCAGATTGGCATCTTCAAACGCGTTCGCTGCACCGCCCGGGGCTCCGGCAAAGGCTGGGAATGTGCCCGAGACGAACGGCGTGCCTCCATTGCGCTGCTGGTCATATGTCGCAACAAGATCAACAGTCAGGTCGGGATTGAGCGTGTAGCGCAGCGAGGCGCGCACACCGAGCTGGTCTTGCGCGTAAAGCTCTTCTTCCTGATTGGGAGAGAGGTTTTCAACATAGCCATCGCGCGTGCGCCATTCGAAGGCGATGCGCCCAGCCAGCACGTCAGAGCCTGCATTGATGAAGCCGCCCAAAAGCGTCTGGTCAAAATTACCATAGCCACCGGTGACTTCGGCTGAAAAGCCTTCGCGCGGGCGCGCTGAAACCAGGCTGATCGCGCCGACTGCCGAAGCAGTGCCAAACAAGGTCGCCTGTGGGCCTTTGATGACCTCGACACGCTCAAGATCGTAGATTGCCTGATACGAACCGCGCGAACGCGAGATATCGACGCCGTTATAGTAGAGCGTAACGCGCGGGCCCTGCTGGGCAGAACCGCTGTCCGAAGTGATGCCGCGGATGACGATGCCGGGGTTGTTCGCGCTCTGCTCCTGAATGAGCAGGCCGGGAATGTAGTTGGAAAGTTCGTCGAGATCCGTCACCCCCAGTTCTTCGATACGCTGGCCGCTGGTGGCGCTGATCGTAATGGGCACGTCCTGCGCGCGCTGTTCGACCTTTTGTGCGGTGACGATGATCTGGTTGCCTGAGGCGGGATTGTCGCCGGGCTCTTCACTGGTCTCGGTGTCCTGCGCGAAAGCTGAGTTCGGGGCTGCGGCTAGCGCGGCGGCGATGGCGCACGCAGAGGCCGCGCGCGCAAACAGGGGGTAACGGTGCATGAGGGGTAATCCTTACAGGTGGAGAGAGGATCCTCCCGTGGCACCTGATCGTGACGACGCTGCGACGGTGAAATGACGCCAGCGCGACGACTGCATTACAATTGTATGGCGTTGCAGCGGTGCACCAGTGGCGCGCGTAGCTTCAGGTCAGGTCTCACTGCCCTACCGCGCTTGATCAAATGGGATTGCCGTCGCGATCGCGGAAAATCTCGCGACGGCCCACATGGTTGGCAGGCCCCACAAGACCATCGCTCTCCATACGCTCAATCCACTTGGCGGCTGTGTTGTATCCCACGCTCATCTGACGCTGGAGCCACGAGCCCGACGCTTTCTGGTTCTCGATCACCATCTGGCAGGCCTGGCGATATTTGCGCTCTTCTGGATTGTCTGATGCAGTGAAGTCGTCCTCGAAGGTGAGGCCGCCCTCTTCGGGCTCTTCGGTGACAGCGTCGACATATTCAGGCTCACCCTGAGCGCGCCAGAAATCGGCCACCGCTTCAACCTCTTCATCAGAGACAAACGGCCCGTGGACGCGCACCATCGCGCCAGTGTTGGGCTTGTAGAGCATGTCGCCCTTGCCCAGCAGCTGTTCTGCGCCCTGTTCGCCAAGAATCGTGCGGCTGTCGATCCGGCTCGTCACCTTGAAGCTGATGCGGGTGGGAAGGTTTGCCTTGATCACACCGGTAATGACGTCGACCGACGGGCGCTGCGTTGCCATGATGAGGTGAATGCCCGCCGCGCGGCTTTTCTGGGAGAGGCGCTGGATCAGAACCTCGATTTCCTTGCCCACCGTCACCATCAGGTCAGCGAGTTCATCGACGATCAGCACGATCAGCGGCAGCGTTTCGTAATCGAGCTGCTCTTCTTCAAACAGCTGCTCACCGGTTTCAGGATCAAATCCGGTCTGCACGCGGCGGCCAAGCGGCTTGCCCTTGGCGGCCGCGGCGCGGACCTTTTCGTTGAATGAGTTGATGTTGCGCGAATTGACCGAACTCATCATCCGGTAGCGGTTTTCCATCTCCTCTACCGCCCACTTCAAGGCGCGCACGCTCTTGTGTGGTTCGGTGACCACGGGGGAAAGGAGGTGCGGGATTTCGTCATAGCTCTTCAATTCGAGCACTTTGGGATCGATCAGGATCAGGCGACACTGTGAGGGAGTGAAGGTATAGAGCAGGCTCAAAAGGATGCAGTTGAGCCCCACCGACTTACCCGAGCCTGTTGTCCCCGCCACCAACAGGTGCGGCATGGCGGCAAGGTCTGCGATGATCGGTTCGCCCGCGATATCTTTGCCCAAAATGATCGGCAGGCTGCCGCGATGCTCGGCAAAATTGGCGCTGGCAGCGAGTTCCTTCAGCATCACCATCTGTCGGTCTGCGTTGGGCAGTTCGATGCCGATCACGGTCTTGCCCGGAATGGTCGAGACGCGCGCGCTTATCGCGCTCATATTGCGAGCGATGTCTTCCGCAAGGCCCACGACACGGCTCGCCTTGATGCCCGGCGCAGGCTCAAGCTCGTACATGGTGACAACCGGCCCGGTACGCACCGCGGTGATCTCACCCTTGACGTTGAAATCATCGAGCACGTTTTCAAGCAACCGTGCGTTACGCTCCAGCGCCATCTTGTCGAGCGTGGGACCGGCATCTTGCGGGGGCTCGGCCAGCAGATCGAGGCTCGGAAGGTCGAATGCGGCGAACATGTCGCGCTGGTTGGACTTGGCTGGGGTAGCGCGGCGCGGCGGATCGCTGGGGTCCGTAATCTCGGGTGCGCGACGGGCTGTGTCATCGCTAACTGGAGCGCGGCGGGTCTCGGGATCGGCGGGTTTGCGCGCGGGTTCGGGTGCCGCTGCACGCCCAACAGGCGATGCCTTGATGTGCCGGCCTCGGCCAAAGCTGGGCAAGCGTGCAAGAACATCGCCAAACCCTTCGCTGCGGGTCAGAAAATCAGGCAGCGTCAAAAGCGCGCGCCAGTCGATCGCAAAAACGCGGGTAAGGAGCGCTACCGCGCCCGCGAGGCACACCAGAGCGCTGCCAAGGATGACCCAGCCCGCTGCCTCGCCCGCTAGACGCCCTGCAATCGCTTCGATCGCGCCTGCGCCAATCAGCCCGGAAAGCCCGCCCAGCTGAGCGGGCAAAGTGCCGCCGGGCGAAGGCAAAGCGAGCGCGAGGACGCTGGAGAGCAGCACCATCGCGCCAAGCAGCATAGCCAGCGGCCGCCACCAGCGGGTGGTCTGTAGCGCGCCCTCGTCGTCTGAATCCTGCTCGACATCGCGCCACAATTTGCGCGCCGAGACGTAGAGGAGCGGCAGCAGCAACAGCCCCGGAATGCCGAATACCAAGAGCACCGCGTCGGCCACCCATGCGCCCGCAAGGCCCATCCAATTGCCAATCTGATCACCGCTTGCCGCGGTTGAAAGGCTGGGGTCGGTATGGGTGTAGCTGACCAGCGCCAGCGCGAGGAAAAAAAGCGTCAGCAAGAGCAGCCCGGCACCCGCCATTTGCGATGCGCGGCGGATTGAGCGGCGCAAGCCAGCGCGCCAATCGGCGCTCGGTTTACTGGTGGTGACGGCTCGGCTTGCCATGATGTGCTCCTGCGATGAGAACACATCATGAATCCTTGAGCGAATCCGGTCAACCCAAGTGCGGTGAGAGGAGCGTTTAACTCAGCCCGTCGATAGCAGCCCAGCGCGACGTGGCGAGGCGCCGCGCGCCCGAAGGCGTCATCCCGCCCAGCGCAATCACAGGTATGCGCGCCAGGCCAGCGATCAGGCGAAAGCGCACAGGGCCCAGCGCAGGCGCACCGGGGTGGGAACGCGTTGCATAGATTGGCGAGAGCAAAACGGCATCGGCACCCTTGCGCTGCGCCTGAGCAATCTCCCGCGAGTTGTGAGCGGTGGCGAGCTGGATGAGGCCTTTGCGCCGTGGCCACAGCGCAAGCGGCGCGCCATAGACCCCGTCCGCGCCCCAGTCGCTCGCGGTCAATGCGCTATCGGCGAGGATCACCGTGTGCCCCTTCGCTTTGGCTATGCGGCGCAGCTCCCAGAAGCGCTGGTAGCGATCGGGGTCGGGTAAGTGATAATGGCGAAATATGAACCCGCTCCCACGCGGTAGGCGGCGCAAGGCGTCTTCAAGCGTTGCATCATTGCGCTCATCTGAGAGCAGCCACAGATTAGGGAGGGTCTGGTCTTGGGGCACAGCCGCGCTATAGCGCGTGCATGATCGAAAGTGCAGCCACCCGTCTTGAGGCAGTCGAGGAATCCATCGCCAAGGTGCTCAAGCCAGCGCGGCGAGAGCGCGAGGAGATCACGCTGATCGCGGTCAGCAAGACGCATCCCGCTGAGCGGATCGCCCCGTTGCTCGATATTGGCCACCGCGTGTTCGGCGAAAACCGGGTGCAGGAGGCGCAAAGCAAGTGGCCGCAATTGCTTGAGCGCTATGAGGACGCTGAGCTCCACCTCATCGGCCAATTGCAGTCGAACAAGGCTGAGGACGCGGTTGAACTCTTCGACGTGATCCACGCGCTTGACCGAACGAGCCTTTTGAAAGCGCTCGCCAAGGCGATGGACAAGGTGGGCAAGCGCGTACCGTGCTTTGTGCAGGTGAATATCGGCGATGAGGCGCAAAAGGGCGGTTGTCCAATTGGCGAAGTGCCGCAGTTTCTTGCTCAGGTGCGCGATGCGGATGTGCCGGTAGCGGGGTTGATGTGCTTGCCGCCTGCCGGAATTGAGCCTGCCCCGTTTTTTGCGCTGCTCGCCAAGCTGGCTGATGACAACGGTCTTGAAGGTCTCTCGATGGGGATGAGCGGCGATTATCCGACTGCTGTGCAACTGGGCGCGACGCATATCCGAGTGGGCACGGCTTTGTTTGGCGCTCGCGGCTAGGCGTGAGCGAACCGGGCGATATCGCGGCCTTCGACGGCTTTATCGAGGCCTGGCGTACAGATTTGGAGCAGCGCGCTTTTGTGCGGTTTGAAACCGGGACCCTGCCGCATGAGCCGCTGACACCGGTGGGAAAGGCTGATGCGTTTGCGCAAAGCTTCGGGTTTCAGCCCATAGGCTTCAATTGGGAAATGCTGGATCCGGGCCGCGACATGACTGCTCCGCGCTCCGCCAGGGCAACCCTTGTCGAAGCGCTTTCAAAGGATTTGGCCCGTCCCAGCCTCTCATGGCTGAGTGAAGATCGGGCGCTGGCCTGCGCTGACGAATTCCTCAGCCTTTTCGAAGAGGGCGAAGGTACGATCCTTACCAATCACCTCAACGGCTTATGGTACCCGATCTCAGGCGCGAGCGATGAGTGGAGCTTTGTCGGTATGGATACGCGCTTGATCGTCTTGCTGGTCCTCGCCTCCAGGCCCTAACGCCCGTTAGCGCAGCGCAACCAAAAAGGGCGCCCCGTTGCCGGAGCGCCCTCTTGTGCGTGTTGAAAGACGATCGTGGATCAGAATTCAAACACTGCTTCAAGACCGATATTCCGACCGCGCTGCAGCGGCGAGAAAGTGCCCGCCGTCGGCGCGTCGGCGAACGGCTGGCGCACGCCTGACGACAGCGGCCCGCCAAACGGCAGCTGGGTGTCACCACCCGCCTGCACCTCGTCAAACAGGTTACGGCCATAGAGCGACAGCGAAAGACCATCCACCGGGGTGACCCAGGTGATGTTCGCTTCGAGGTTGCTGATATCCTGAATGAAACCGAGGTTGTCATCAGTGTAGGCGAATTCATCGCGGTACTGATAGTTCACGCGGGTGAGGATCTCGTTGTCGCCCAGCAGCAGTTCGTGGATGAAGCCGACGCCCCAGGTAACCTCCGGCACACGCGGGATGCGCAGGTCGAAGTCCGCATCGGTAATGATGCCGTTTCCGTCGCCTGAAATGTCGAACAGGATTTCGTCATACTGATCGTCGATCAGGCCAAGATTGGCGGTCACCACAAAGCTGTCCGACAGGCGGATACGTGATTCCGCCTCGAAACCCATGATCGTTGCATCGGCGGTGTTGACGATGTTCTGCACCACGCCCGCGCCCGGATCGGCAAGGTTCACTTCGCGCTGCATGTCCTGGACCTTGGTGACATAGGCCGCAAGGTTCAGCGTGAAGGTGCCGTCCTCCGTTTGGAACTTGCCGCCAATCTCGAAGTTGTCGACCTGCTCTTCACCAAAGAACAGATTGCCTGTTTCCTGCACCGCAAATTCGAACACCGGAATGTTGGTAATCCGGAAGTTATAACCGCCCGAACGGAAGCCACGCGTCCAGTGGCCGTAGACCTGGCTGCTGGCGAACTCGTATTGCAGACCCAGCTTGGGAGACACGTTGCGGAACCGCACGCGGTCCGAGAAGCCGTTTTCCTCGGTTGGGATGATCGAGTTCGTGCCTGTGGTCGGGCAAGTGCTTTCCACCACCGAACACGGCAGGCGTGGGCGCACATAGGTGATTTCTGCGTCCTTTGTCTCTTGGCTCCAGCGAATGCCAGCGATGATCGAGAGTGCGTCGGTCACCTGATATTGGCCATTGGCAAAGACGCCGAGCACTTCGTGATCCTGACGGCCACCACCAAAGAATTGCGGCGCGTTGATGATGCGGCGCGATTCGTCATAGGCGAGCGTTTGATCGAAGTAGAAGCCACCAACGGTGAGATCGAAGTCGTCGGTTGAGACAGCATAACGGATTTCGTTCGAAATCTGATCCTGCTCGGTGATCGTGTCCGAATCGAAAAGCGGCGCCGTCGTGGCGTCGATATCCGCATCAGTGGCAGCTGAGTAATCGCGATAGCCAAAGATGTTGGTGAGCGTGCCCGGGCCAATATCCCATTCCGCAGTAAGTGAGGTCGTAATGATCTCGGTGTCGTAAAAGCCGGGATTGTCGATCGCGAAGTCAAAGCTGTCGCGCTCGAAAATACCGCGGTTCTGGCCATTGGGGCCATCGCCTTCACTGTCGAAATAGTCAGCCTTGGCAGTCAGCGTGAGGTCACCCAGACGCGCTTCCAGAGCGCCGCGCAGGATGTACGTTTCTGCTTGACCGAAGTTCGAACCGTCGAACTGATTGCGGAAATAGCCACGGTCATTGTTGTAGAAACCGGCGACCTTGAAAAGCAGCTTGTCTTCGATGATCGGGCCGGAAAGCACCGCGCTAGTGGTGTAGTTTTCACCGCCGCGCCCGCTATCGATCGGGCCGTCAACCGCCGCGCGGAACTTGCCGCGCAATTCGTTGGTCGGGTTGGACGTGTTGATGACAACCGCACCGCCCGTCACGTTGCGGCCGAACAGCACGCCTTGCGGGCCGCGCAGGATTTCAACGCTCTCGATGTCGAAAATGTCGAAGACAACGCCGCCGTTAATGCCAAGGTAAACGCCATCGACAAACACGCCGACCGTGGGGTCAATGGAAGGGATTGACGAGTTGATGCCAAGACCGCGGATCGAGAAGTTTGCGGTGCCGCGGCTGGTGCCAATCTGATCGAGGCTGACGTTCGGCGCCTGAAAACTCAGGCCCTGAATGTCGCGCACCTTAAAGGCTTCGAGCGTATCGGTGTTGAAGGCGGTCACGGCCAGCGCGACATCCTGCACGTCTTCGACATTCTGCGTCTTGGTGCCGGTGACAACGATACGGTTGATTGAGTCAATAGCGCTTTGGCGCTCTTCCTGAGTATCTTCCTCGAGACCGCTTTCTTGAGCCATCGCAATGCCGGGGGTGGCGATGGCGGCAAGCGCACACGTCGAGGTAAGCAGCGCTAAAGTGCGCCGCACGGGGGTGTTAGATTTCATGGTGTCCTCTCCTAGACAAAACCGGAAGGCGAATTACCGATGAGTCACACAATTGCAACTGAAATATGGCCGGAAATTAACCACAGCTTTACCCGGGCTTAACTTGTGGAGGCCTCCAGCTCTTCCTGAAGGTGGTCGCTCGCAGCGGCGAGGAGGCTTTCGCAAATCTCTGCCAACCTTTGCGGATTGTCGATTTTCCCACCTATCAGATCGGTCACGTAGAAGGTGTCAGCCGCGCTCTCGCCGTAAGCAGTCACGTGCGCGGAGTGGACGATCAGATTGGCGGTGTAGAGCGCATAAGCGAGCCGGTTCAGCAGAGCGGGGCGATCGCGGGCGGACACTTCGATCACGGTAAAGCGGTTGGAGGCGTGGTTGTCGAACGTGACGCTGGGTGCGACCTTGAATGCCTTGCTGCGCGACAGGCGCAACGGCCGCTCGGCCAGCTTTTGCACCAGTTCTACTTTCGCCATCAAAGCATCGCGAATGCCTTTCTTGAGCCGGTCTATCTGAGCTTCCTCGCTAAAGGGTTGGCGGTGCCGATCCTGAACGAGGAAGTTGTCGATGGCTGTCCCGTTGCTGGCTGTGTGAATGCGCGCATCGATGATGTTGGCACCTGCCAGATGGATGCCGCCAGCGATGCGATAGAACAGGCCGGGATGGTCCTGCGCAATGACGCTGACGCAGGTTGCGCCGCGCTCTTCATCGATAAAGCATTCGATCGACAAATGCTCATCTTCGCGCTGTGCTACTTCATATTGGATGAGGTTGCGCGCGATGACGTCTTCAGGTTCGGCGATCCAGTACGCATCGGTCATTACCGCGCCAAATGTGTCGGCCAGTTCTGCCTGATCGGCCAATGCGCCGCGAACCGCGTCGCGCTTGGCCGCTACTTGCTCTTCGCGGCCACGACGCTTGTGGCCAAGGCGCAGACGCTCCTGCGCGGCATCGTAGAGCTCGCCCAGCAGCTGCCCCTTCCAGCTGTTCCACACGCCGGGCCCTACGGCGCGGATGTCAACCGCAGTCAGGATGGCCAGGAACCGCAGGCGATCGATCGATTGCACTTGTGCTACAAAATCGTCGATTGTCTTTGGGTCGGTAAGGTCGCGCTTTTGCGCGGTGCGGCTCATCAGGAGATGTTCGCGCACCAGCCAAGCAACCAGCTCGGTCTCGCGCTCATCAAGACCAAAGCGTGGGCACAGACGCTTGGCAACGCCGGCGCCGAGTACCGAGTGATCACCGCCTCGACCCTTGGCGATATCATGGAGCAGCACCGCCACAAAGAGCGCGCGTCGCGACGACAGCTTGTGGATCTGCTGCGTCGCGCGCGGGTGGTCCTGCTCCAGCAAGCCGCGCTCGATCTGGCTGGTGAGGCCGATGGCGCGGATAGTGTGCTCATCGACCGTGTAATGGTGATACATGTCGAATTGCATCTGCGCGTTGACCCGGCCAAAATCGGGAACGAAGCGACCAAACACCCCGGCCTCATTCATGGCGCGCAGCGCGGTCTCGGGATCGCGTCTGCCGCACAGCACATCAAGGAACAGCGCATTCGCGCGCGGATCGGCGCGGAGGTCTTTATCGATCAGCTTGGCGTCGCGATCAGCAAGGCGCATGGTTTGCGGGTGCACTTCGAGCCCCTCGGCCTCGGCAATATGGAACACCTCGATAAGGCGCACCGGATCGCGCGCAAACCAGTCTTCACCGGGCGCACGTATGGTGCCGTCGGCAATCACAAAGCTGGCAAGCTCGCGAACCGGGCTGGACCTGCCGCGATAGAATACGCTTTGGCGCCGGGTCTTGCGAAACTCCTCTTCCAGCGCGGCGAGGAACACGCCGGTGAGATTGCCCACTCGTTTGGCCTGAAGGAAGTAGAATTGCATGAAGCGTTCGACCGCGCTCTTGCCCGGTCGATCCGCAAAATTCATGCGCTCGGCAATCTGGCGTTGCAGGTCGAAGGTGAGACGATCTTCGGCTCGCTCGGTAAGTTCGTGCATGTGGCATCGCACTGCGAGCAGGAACCCCTCTGCACGGCGAAAGCTGCGATATTCCGCCTTGGTCAATAGTCCCACCCCTACCAGTTCGCCAGCGGTTTCGGTGCGGTGGATATACTTGCCGATCCAGTACAGCGTCTGGAGATCGCGCAGCCCCCCTTTGCCTTCCTTCACATTGGGTTCGACTACATAGCGGCTGTCGCCCATCCGCTCATGCCGTTGGCTGCGCTCGGCGAGCTTCTGGTTGAGGAAATCCCGCTCGCTTCCCTTTACGACTTCACTCCAGAACCGCGCTCGGGCCTCGTCATAGATCGCCTGATCGCCCCAGACGAGCCGCGCTTCGAGCAAAGCGGTGCGGATCGTCAGATCGTCCTTGGCCATGCGCATCGTGTCGCTGACAGTGCGGCTGGAATGGCCAACCTTTAAGCCCAGATCCCAGAGCAGATACAGCATCGCCTCGATCACCTGCTCGCACCAGGGCGCGCGGCGCATGGGTGTCATAAAGGCGATGTCGATATCCGAATGCGGAGCCATCTCGCTACGCCCGTATCCGCCCACGGCCAGCAACGCCAAACGCTCGGCCGAGGTGCGGTTGGGGGCAGGGTAGATATGCGCGGTCACATGATCGTAGATCACGCGCAGCAGCTGATCGGTCAGGAAGGCGTGGCCCGCTGTGCATTCATGCCCCGCTGACGGTTTGTCCGCGAGCCGCTTCGCTAATTCACTGCGCCCTTTTTCAAGCGCCTTTCGCAGTGTGCTGACGATCAGTGGACGCGCTGCATCGCCATGGGCTTCGACCAGCTTTGCAATCGTCTCAGCGACTGTGCGCCGGTCGAAGATGGCCCGTTGACGCGGAACACACCGAGGCGAGGTACGAGGGAAATTGCGAGAGGAGGCGCGCGCATTCACGCCGCGCCTCCCGTGAGCGCCAAGCGCACCCCGCTAGGCCGCTGCGAGCTGCTTTGTGTACTGCTCGCGAAGGGTTTTCTTGTCGACCTTCTGAGTGCCAAGGCGGGGAAGCGTTTCATGCACGACGAAGATATGCTCTTCGAGCGGCACCTTGAAGGGGGCCGTGTTACGCAGCAGGAATTCGCGCAGAGCCGCCGGGGTCACCGTCTCGCGGCCCGGCTTGGTCAGAATCACCGCAGCGGGCACTTCAACGAAGCGTTCATCCGGCAATCCGAAGACCGAGCATTCCGCGATATCTTCATGCGCGTAGATTGCGTCTTCCACATCGATACAGCTGATGTTCTCGCCGCCGCGTATAATGATGTCCTTCTTGCGGTCGACGATGAAGAGGTAGTCATCCTCGTCGAGATAGCCCAGATCGCCAGTGCGGAAATACTGGTCATCGGTGAATGCCTTCTCAGTGGCTTCCTCGTTCTTCCAATAGCCAAGGAAGTTGGCGACCGAGCGGATGCAGACCTCGCCAATGCTGCGTTGGGGCAGTTTGTTGCCGTCATCATCGAGGATAGCGAGATCGACCATGGGCCTTGACGCGGTGCCGGTCGAGCCGGGCTTGGCAAGGTAGTTCTCGTTGAAATTGCCGCAGCCAACCGCGTTCGTTTCCGTCAGACCATAGCCCAAAAGCGGGAAGCCACCGGGAAAGGCTTCCTTGATTTTGGTTACGTGCTCCACTGGGCGAGGTGAACCGCCCGCGGCGAAGCTCTTGCATGCTGACAGATCGTACTTCGACAGGTTGGGATGGCTTGCCATTTCAAAGCTCATCAGGGGCACGCCGACAAAGTATGTCACCTTTTCGGCATCCATCAGGCGCAGTGCCTCTTCCGCGTCCCATTTGGGCATCAAGACCAGCTTACGACCGATCGCGATGCTCTGAAGAAACAGGGGCACTTCGCCCGTCACATGGAACAGCGGCACGGCGACCAGCGCGGATGGCTGCCCACTCATATCCTCGCCTTTGCCTTCCATGTAGACCTTCGACATGGCGCTTTGGCTAACATAGCTCATGACACCGTGGACGACGCCCCGATGGTCTGAATAGGCGCCCTTGGAATTGCCGGTCGAACCCGAGGTGTAGAGGATCGTTGCAAGATCATCGGGGGTAAGCTCGCCCAGCATCCGCATAGCGACCGAGGCTTGCGGATCTGTGGGCACGGCCCAAACCTGTGCCAGCCCTTCAGACGGAGCACCGCCATGCTCGAACAGCACGATTTTGGCGTTGTGCGCGTGACCTTCGAGCCGCTTGGCCCGGCCTGCATCAGCCAGCACGATTTTGCACTCACAAAGATTGATCCCGTAGGCGAGCTCTTCGCCCGACCAGAAACCATTGATTAGTGTAGCGCAACCACCGGCCAGCAGGATGCCGAGTTCCGCGATCATCCAGTTGGCCGAGTTGCGCGCGGCGATGCCAACACGGTCGCCTTTTTCGATGCCATGTTTGGTCACGAGCCCTTCGGCGACGCAGCTTGCCGCGGCGAACACTTCGGCAAAGGTCATGCGCAGATCGCCATCGACGAGGAAGACCGCATCCTTGTGCTCGCTCTGCGTACAGAAGTGCGCGACCAGATGCGCCATGGTCGGTGGGGCACCCTTAAACGCCGGCATTTCGACCCCGCCGCGTTCAAACGGCACGGTCTCGAAAGGCTGGCCCTCGGTAGTCATGGCGGTGACGATGGTATCGAGCGCTTGGTCCAACTCGGTGGGCATGCGATCTTCTCTCCTCTAAATCCCAAATCAATCCCAAGCCGCCCGATTAAGGGTCAGGCAGCCCATTATATTCTTGCGGCATCGGGACGATCTTGTCTTTTGGGGGCCTGTTGCCAAACCCCCATGTCGCGCCAGGGCACTTCCCCCGGCTCGCTTCCTATGCCAAAGACGCGCGGCAGAGACGCCGCCCGGCTGATAATCACTCTTAAGAGGTTCGCATCGTGCTGTCACTACTTGCTGAGAGCGCACCGATTGGTGCCTTTCTATCCGCTGCTGCGAGCGTGAGCGCGGTCGCGACCGGAGCCGGTGCAACCGTTGCCGATCCGATTTACTGGTCCGAGCTGGGGCTTCAGCCCGGCATTCCGCTGCCCGGTGGCTTTGTACTACGGTTCTATTCGCTTGCTTATCTGCTGGGCGTGCTATTTGCCTATTGGCACCTATCGCGCATGATTAAGCAGCCCGGCGCTCCCTTAGCGCAGCGGCATGCGGATGACCTGTTTTTCTATTGCACGCTGGGTGTAATCCTCGGTGGGCGATTGGGATACGCGGCGTTCTACACGGGCGGCGCGTCCGACATCCCTAGCGCTTTCACTACGTTTTCGGATGAGGGCTTTGTCTCGTGGCAGCTTTTGCGTGTGTGGGATGGCGGGATGAGCTTTCATGGCGGGCTGATCGGCGTGCTGGTCGCGATTGCCTGGACTTCGTGGCGCGAGCGGCTCTCTTTCCTGCGGGTGTGCGACTATATCGCGGTCAACGTACCGTTGGGCATGCTGCTCGGGCGGCTTGCGAACTTTAACAATGGCGAGCTGTGGGGCCGACAGACTGACGTCGCTTGGGGCATGGTCTTTCCCAATGCCGGTGAAGTGGTGCGCCATCCCAGCCAACTCTATCAAGCAGGGCTGGAAGGGCTTGCTTTACTCATCATCCTCATGCTTTTGTTTTGGAAGACCAAAGCGCGCTACCGCCCGGGTCTGATGGTTGGTGTCTTCACCATCGGAATGGGGCTGGCGCGCTTTGTGAATGAATTCTTCCGCGAACCTGACAGCCAATTGTCGGAATTCGCGGCGCAAACCGGACTGTCGATGGGGCAATGGCTGACACTACCGCTGATGCTGGTTGGGTTGATTGTCACGCTTTACGCCGTGACGAGGAAGCCCGTGGGGACGGGCGCTGGGGCGCAGACCGCGACGGCCTGACCGACGAGAAAATCTGGCGTAAACGGCTCAAGCTGATTGAGCCGGACGGGACCGTTACCGAGGTTCCCGATATCGATCCCACTCTTTTCGAGATCTGGGATGAAGCGGATATGGCGGACGAACCGCTTGATCCGGACGCGCCGATCATCGCCAAAAAGCAAAGCTCATCCAAGGGGCGCGAGCCGGGCAAGGGCAAAGCCACGGGCCACCGCTCGGGTACTGGCAAGGGCGCAGGTTCGGGTAAGGGGTCAGGTTCTGGCGGGGCCGGGACCGGGGCGGGAAATGGGGGTAGCGGCTCCTTCTTTCGCAAGGGCGGTCTGCGCCTGATCGAAGCCGATGGGAGTGTCACCGAGGTGTTCCGCGCGGCTCCGGGTTGGATCGCCCCGATCGACACCGCGACCGGCTCGGGCGGTTCAAGCGGCGCCGCACAGCGTGCGAAGCTCGAAGCAGAGGAGCGCGCTCGCAAGGAGGCCGAAGAAGAGGCGCTCCTGGCCAAGGAGGCTAAGGCGAAAGCCGAAGCCGAGGCCGAAGCTCTCAAGAAGGCCGAAGCAGAGGCGCAGGCCAAGGCGCGCCGTCTCGCCAAGGAAAAAGCCGAAGCCGAAGCGCGCGCACGCGAAGAGGAAGAAGCCCGCGCCGAAGAAGAAGCGCGCAAGGCTGCCGCAGCTGAAGCCAAGGCCAAGGCGGAAGAGAAGGTACGTCTTGAAGCTGAGGCGAAAGCCAAGGCTGAGGCGGAAGAGAAAGCTCGTCTCGAAGCAGAAGCCAAGGCCAAAGCCGAAGAGAAAGCAAAGAAGGAAGCCGCCGCTAAAGCGAGAGCCGAAACTGAGGCAGCCGAGAAAAAGGCGGAAGAAGAGCGCAAGGCTCAGGAAGAAGAAGACCGCAAGGCGCGCGAACAAGCCGAAGCCGCTGCCAAGAAAGCAGCCGCCAAAAAGGCTGCGGAGAAAAAGGCCGCCGCCGAGAAAGCTGCTGCTGAAAAAGCTAAAGCCGAGGCCGAAGCCAAGGCCAAGCGGGAGGCGGAGGCCAAGGTCAAGGCGGAAGCCAAAGCGAAGGCAGAGGCCGAGAAGAAAGCACGCTTAGAAGCGGAAGCGAAGGCCAAAGCGGAAGCGGAGGAGAAGGCCAAAGCGGAAGCGGAAGAGAAGGAACGCCTCGCCTCCGAAGAAAAGGCCAAGAAAGCAAAGGCCGATAAATCGAAGGCGGATAAGGAAAAGGCCAAGCCCAAGAACAATCCCGCTGAAAGCGCCGACCTGCAAGATGCCAAGGAAATCCTTGGTGCTGATATCGATCTGCTTGAGGCTTATCGCCGGCTAATCGCGAACTCCGGCCCAATCAGCCTCTCGCAATTCATGGGCGAATCCAATGCCCGCTATTACGCATCGCGCGATCCGTTGGGCGAAGCGGGCGACTTCATTACCGCGCCTGAGGTGAGCCAGATGTTTGGCGAGCTTATCGGCCTCTGGTTCGCGGATTTGTGGGTCAAGATGGGTTCTTCAAAGAACATCCACTATGTCGAGCTCGGCCCCGGTCGAGGCACGCTTTCGATCGATGCGATGCGCACAGCGATGCGATATGAATTTGATCCGGCAATGCACTTTGTCGAGACTTCGCCCACTTTGCGCGCGATCCAAAAAGAGATCTTCCCCGATGTCATTCACCACCATGATCTTTCAACCCTCCCCGAGGATCGCCCGCTCCTGATCGTCGCCAACGAGTTTTTCGACGCGCTGCCGATCAAGCAGCTTATTCGCTCCGCCAATGGCTGGCACGAGCGCATGATTGGGCTCGATGGAGAAGACCTCCAATTCGTCGGCGGAACCGAGCCGATGGACCACCTTGTCCCGCCTAGCTGGAAGAACGCGCCACAAGGCACGATGATCGAGACCAGCCCCGCTGCCAATGCGTTGATGGAAGAGATCGCCACGCGGCTAAAGAACCAGGGCGGGGCGGCGCTCATCATCGATTACGGCCCTCTCGAAGCGCGCTCGGGATCAACCCTGCAAGCCTTGATGGACCATTCGCATGTCGATCCCTTGCGCTTTCCGGGGGACGCTGATCTCACCGCGCATGTCGATTTTGAGCGCCTGGCCCAGGTGGCTGAGGAGAACGGAGCTGAGGTTATGGGCCTGCAAATGCAGGGCGAATGGCTGCACCAGATGGGGATCGACACCCGCTACGAAGCGCTCAAACGCAAGGACCCGGATCAGTCCGATGTCATCCAGCGCCAGTATGACAGGCTGGTGCGTGATGATCAGATGGGTACCTTGTTCAAGGTTCTTGGCATATGCGGACGGCGCTGGCCGTTTGGATTTGGCTTCGATTAGGCGTCGCCTTGGTGTAACCTCGGGCTACCCGGGAGCGAAGCTCTTGAATGAGAGACCCAGTGTAAGGAGAGCTGACGTGAATGCCCGATTGACTCTATCGTACGCGGCCAAGCGCGCGGCCCTTCCGGGTGCTGCATTTCTTGGTATCGCCAGTGCCGCCACTGCCGCCGAGCCAATCGCAGGTCGCTGGATCACAGCGGAGGGCGACGCGATCATCACGATTGCCAAATGCGGCTCCTCGACCTGCGGGCGCATTTCCAAGTTTATCGTGCCGCCGCCCGATGGCCCTGACCAGCGCGACATCTACAATCCGGACCCGGCCAAGAAGAAACGCCGCCTCCAGGGCCTGCCCATACTGACCGGTTTTGCCGAGGATGACGATTTGTGGCGCGGGCGGATCTATGATCCCAAGTCCGGCAAGAGCTATCGTTCGGTGGTGCGGCGCACGGGTGCCAACACGCTGGAGGTGAAGGGCTGTATCAGCATATTTTGCCAGACTCAGGTCTGGAAAAAAGCCAAGTAACGCGCCGCGCTGACCTCTGATCTAATCCGCGATTGTTTGCGCTAATTGGTCCGCGGCCTCTTTGGGGGAGAGCTTGGCCTCATCTTCGCGGTCTACGGCGAAGTTCGCTTCGCGCATCGCTTCGGGCGAGATTGCCCCGATCAGCGGTTCCAGTGCGGCAATCACCTTCGCGTTTTCGCTTATGCGCGGGCTCAACATTAACATCGCATCGTAAGATGGCAGAGCCTCACGCGGGTCTTCAAGCAGTATGTAGGTATCGGCCGACAGCCGCCCATCGGTGCTGTAGGCGCTGATCGCGTCTGCTTCGCCCGAACGCAGCGCGTTGAACATGAAGGTCGGCGAAAAATTGCGCGTGCGCCCGAACTCGATCCTGTAAGTATCGCGCACTGAGATCCATTCGGGGCGCTCAAAGAATTCCGGATCGCCGCCGACAGTCAGGCGCGAGGCGACGGGCGCGATGTCTTCAAGCGAGGTGACGCCCAGTTCCGTTGCCCGATCGCGCCGCATGGCAAAGGCGTATGCGTTTTCAAATCCAAGCCTGCCCAGCACGCGGATGCCGGTGTTCTCGCGCTCCCACTCGACAATTGTTTCAAATACTTTGTCGCGCCCCGGATTGTCACTGCGGCGCAATTCGTTGGTCCACACTGTGCCGGTGTAATCGACCGAAATGTCCACGCTGGAGGCCGCGACCGAGCCATGCAACACGCCTGATCCCAGCCCCGTGCGATTGACCACTTCAAAGCCCGCATCGCGCAGACGCTGGGCAATGAGTTCAGAAAGGATGTAGCTTTCGGAAAATTGTTTCGAGCCAATGATGATCTGGCCCAGATCGCCTTCTTCGCGCTCGGCTGCGAACCAGTCATCGCCGAACTGGACCATGATAGCTGCGAGAATACCAAGGGAGGCCGCGCCCAATCCAGCCCCATATTGCCAGCGTTTGCGGTTGGCGAGGCCGCGCTCAATCACGCCGAGCAGCGCATCCACCACCAGGGCCAGCGCAGCGCTCGCAAAGCACCCCGCTAGAACAAGGTTCCAGTTCTGCGTCTGAAGCCCTGCAAATATCGGATCGCCAAGACTGGGCTGACCAATCGTGGTTGAGAGCGTCGCTGCGCCAATGGTCCAAACGCTGGCGGTGCGGATACCCGCCATGATGAAGGGCGCGGACAACGGCGCTTCGACCAGGACCAGCTTCTGCCAGCCGGTCATCCCCACGCCGTCTGCGGCTTGAAGCACGCCGGGATCGAGATTGACCTGCGCGGTGACCGCGTTCCTCAAGATCGGGAGCAGCGCATAAAGCGCTAGCGCGAGTAGAGCGGGAAGGAAGCCAAGCGTCGGCAAATCCTCGCCAAAGACGGCGCGCAAGGACAACAGGATCGGGAAAAACAAGGCAAGCAGCGCCAGCGCAGGTATCGTCTGAACAAGGCTTGCAAAACCGAGAGAAAGCCGCGCGACATTTGGCGATCGCGCGGCCCAAACGGCAAGCGGCAACGCCACAACCAGCCCCAAGGCAATCGCGCTTGCCGCCAAAACGATATGCGCGGTCAGCTTGTCGCCGAGCGTCCACAATATCTCCCAGAACCCGCTCATGTGCCGCCTTCTTCGGTGCCTTGGGCAAAGAGCGACTTTTCCATCTTGGCGAGCTTGGTGGCCTGATCGCGCGGGACGGCGACAAGGCTCTGTGCGACCTCGCCACCACGGCCCACCAGCAAAGATGCGGGCGTCTCATCTGCAACAAGGTGCCCTGCATCCATCACCATCACCCGGTCCGCAAGCAGAAGTGCTTCTGCCATATCGTGGGTGACCATGATGGTTGTTAGACCCAGTTCCTCGTGCAGTTCGCGCACCCGCTCACCCAGCGCATCGCGCGTCACCGGATCGAGCGCACCAAAGGGTTCATCCATCAAGAGCAGTTCAGGATCACCCGCGAGCGCGCGTGCTACGCCGACACGCTGGCGCTGTCCGCCGGACAGCTCATCGGGCATGCGGCTCGCCATCTCAGGTTCGAGCTCAACGAGGCGTAGCAATTCGGCAATCCGTTCAGGCGCCAGCGTCTCTCCGGCAAGGCGCGGGCCAATCGCGATATTCTCAGCCACGGTGAAATGCGGGAACAGGCCGATGCCCTGAAACACATAGCCCACGCGCCGACGCAGCGCAGAGGGTTTGAGGCTGGTTACGTCTTCACCGCCAAACAACACGCGGCCTCTTGAAGGTTCCACCAGCGTGTTGACCATTTTAAGTAGCGTCGACTTGCCTGAACCCGACGCGCCCACCAGCGCTACGAATGAGCCTTTCTCAATCCCGCATGTAACGCCGCCCACCGCGACCACTTCACTGCGAATGCCATAGCGCCGCTCGGCTGCGTCGAATTGCAGCAGTGCATCACCCTGCATGGCGGTAAGCCCCCCGGTCGCTGGGTCGGTCAAGACATGGCAGTGAGATAGCTGCGCGCTCCCGCTTTATCGCTCAGAATCAGCATTGGCATCGCTCGCGGGCTCTGATGGAGCGGGAGAGGCGGGCGGTATGTAGGAGATACGCTTCACCTCAACTGAGCGGCCTGCGCGATTTGTGGCACGCATCACACCATCAAGGCCCGGTGCGCCATGCTCCCAGCACGCGCCTATTCCGGTGTCGGGCGAAAAGCATAGCTCGCTCGAAGCATTCTGTTCCCAGGTTCCCTGGTAGGCGATCTCGCCATCGCGGACATCGCGGTAGCGGCCATCGGGATCAAGAAACGTGGTGTAAACAACGCCCTCTTCGCTCACGGAAAGCCATGCGGTCTCCGCCATGACGAGGCTTTCAGCCGAAAGTTCGCTTGTGCCGGAGGCTGAGTCGGGTTCGGGCGGAGGCTCGGCCTCCTCGGGCGAAGAGCTGGCTGAGCATCCGCTAATCAGAAGGATGGCCATGCCTCCCGACACCGCCTGAAAGTAAAATTTCCCGAACATCGCGAAGTCGAGCCTAGAGAGCCGATGGCTCTGCGCCAACCCCCTAGGTAGCGGTTTCAAGGCGTTTGAGCGGGAGTGTTATGACAGCGCTGAGGCCGTCTGTCAGCCATCGCTGCTCCATCGCGCCGCCCAACTGGTGAGTGATCGCCATGGTCATCAGGCGCGAGCCGAAGCCTTCATCGCGCGGCGGCTCGATTTGGGGGCCGCCTGTTTCGCGCCATGTGATGACGACGTCGTTCGCTGCACGCTCAAGCGTGATCGAAACCGTACCGCTCGCCACGCTGAGCGCGCCGTACTTTGCAGAATTTGTCGCCATTTCGTGGAATACCAGCGCCAGAGGAGTCGCAGAGCGCACGCCGAATTGCACGCTGTCCCCTTCAATGCGCACAGCATCGCTTCCCGGCGCGCCATAGGGTGCCATCAACACTTCGAGCAGTGCCTTGAGGTCTTCGCTTTGAATACGATCAATCTGCAGCGCAAACTCCTGCGCACGCGACAGCGCCCGGATCGTATCAGAGAGGCTATCGGCAAACACCTTGTGCACCTTTTGCCCACGCGCATGGAGCGAGATGAGGCCGATGATTACGGAGAAGATGTTCTTGATCCGATGCGCCAGCTCTCCCGCCAGCAGTTCGCGCTCCTTGGAGGCGCGGTAGGTATCGTCAATGTCCGTGAGCGTGCCGAACCAGCGCGCGGTCTCGGGATCATCAGTGGAGGGCACAGCGCGGCTCAGCACCCAGCGATAACTGCCATCGGCCTGGCGCATTTGCCATTCATCTTCGAAGGGAGCGGCGCGTTGCACCGCATCGATGAACTTGGCTCGTGTTCGTTCAAATTCGTCGGGGTGGATCGCTGCGCGCCAATCCTCGACATGGCGAGGGGCGGGCAGCCCCGTAATCTTGCGCCAGCGCGCATTGACGTAATCAAACTGCGCGCCCGGCCCGGCGGACCAGGCAATGTCGGGCACGCTATCGATCATGAATTGCAGGCGATCTGCGCTCGATTGGATGGCAGCGGAGACTTCTCTTGCCTGCCGGTGCGCGAGCAGCCTGCGCTTCACCGCATCGGCAAGAACGAGCAGGCCTTCGCGTTGCAGCTGGGTAAGGCCTTGCGGGCGAGGCACCGTATCGGTCACGCACAAGGCGCCAAGCGGCGCGCCCTCAGCCGAGATCAGAGGCGCGCCTGCATAAAAGCGTAAGTGCCGCGCGCTTGTGACCGAGGTGAAATCGGCAAAGCGCGGATCGAGGCTTGCATCAGCCACTTCGAGCACCTGGCCTTCCAGCATTGCATGCGAGCACAGGCTGGTGGAGCGCGGCGTTTCGGTGACCGCGACGCCTTCGCTTGCAAGGAAGATCTGCCGTTCCGCTTCGACCAGGCTTACGGCCCCTGTGGGCGTCTGGCACAGATGGGCGGCAAATCGGGCGAGGCGCGCCAATTCATCATCGCCAAACAAGTCATCGATCGAGTAGCTTGCAAGCGTGACAAGCCGCTTTTCCTCGCCGCACAGATGGGCTGCGGGATCAGTGCCGGTCGGCCAGGGTGTGAGCTCCGAGATCGTCATAGCGCTTGCTTGATCACGGGCCATAGGAGCAAGCCTTGCTGGCGTCAAAACGGATTGTAACCAAGATTGGCCTTTGCAAGCCGCATTGCTAAGATGCGCATGATATGAATACACAAATGCGCGCTCTTGCTCACCAAGACGCGCTTAATGGGACGAGAAACAAAATGCGAGCCACCCCCGATTTCGATTTCCAGCTTGGCGAAGCAGCTGAGATGATCCGCGGGACAACCGCGCGTTTTGCCGATGAGCAGATCATGCCGCTAGCCGAGAAGACTGACCGCGAAGATCGCTTCCCGCGCGAATTGTGGCAGCCGATGGGTGAGCTGGGCTTCCACGGCATCACCGTTGAAGAGGAATGGGGCGGTCTTGGCCTCGGCTATCTTGAACATGTGATCGCCGTCGAGGAAGTCAGTCGCGCAAGCGCAAGTATTGGCCTTTCCTATGGCGCGCATTCCAATCTGTGCCTCAACCAGATCCGCCGCTGGGGCAACGAAGAGCAGAAAGAGAAGTACCTTCCCGGCCTGATCTCCGGGGAGCATGTCGGCAGCTTGGCAATGTCCGAAGCGAGCGCGGGTTCTGATGTGGTCTCTATGAAGCTGAAAGCGGACGCTGTGCAGGGCGGGTATGTCCTTAACGGCACCAAGTTCTGGATCACCAACGCACCCGAAGCCGACACGCTGGTCGTCTACGCCAAGACCGATGGCAGCGCCGGATCGCGCGGGATCACCGCCTTCCTGGTCGAAAAGGACATGCCCGGTTTCTCCATCGGCCAGAAGATCGAGAAGGTTGGCATGAAGGGCTCGCCCACGGCAGAGCTGGTGTTCGAGGATTGCGAAGTGCCCGAGGCCAACGTCATGGGCCCGGTCAATGGCGGGGTCGGAGTGCTGATGAGCGGTCTGGATTATGAGCGGGTGGTGCTTGCCGGGCTGCAACTGGGCATCATGCAGGCGTGCCTCGACACAGTGATCCCCTATCTGCGCGAGCGTAAGCAGTTCGGCAAACCCATCGGCTCTTTCCAGATCATGCAGGCCAAGGTGGCGGACATGTATGTCGCCCTGCAATCCGCGCGCGCTTACACTTATGCGGTGGCAAAGGCGTGTGACGCCGACCAGACCACACGCTTCGATGCGGCCGGCGTGATCCTGCTGGCGAGCGAAAATGCGTTCCGCGTAGCGGCTGAAAGCGTGCAGGCGCTTGGAGGGGCCGGTTATACCATCGATTGGCCGGTCGAGCGCTATATGCGCGATGCGAAGCTGCTCGATATTGGCGCGGGTACGAATGAGATCAGGCGGATGCTGATTGGGCGCGAGCTGATCGGGGCGGCGGGGTGAGCGCGTCCGATCAACAGGAGCCGTGGGACGATCTAATACGAGCGCGCATCAACGAAGAAGGTCACGCGCACGTTCAAATTGCAGCCTATCAGATGGAAGACCCATACGATTTTGGTCGCTTTGTCGCCGACGTGGCTCGCCACGGAGCACTGGCATTCGCCACGACATGGTCAATTGATGAAAGTGAAGCGCTAGAGAAGATTTGTCGCGGGTTGAGTGATCAACTCCGTGATCAAAATACGAAAGTTTGGGCCGAACAAGAAGGCAGCTTGGATTCATGACGGCCCCCACCCTCACATCAAAACTTGACCGCGAGGCGCCCGATACCAAGGCGCGCTTTGAGCACAATGAAGCACTCGCCAGTGACTTGCGCGCCGAGGTTGCCAAAGCGGCGCTGGGCGGGCCGGAGCGCTCGCGTGAGCGGCATGTGGCGCGGGGCAAGCTGCTGCCTCGCGAGCGGGTGGAGCGGCTGCTCGATCCGGGCTCGCCGTTCCTTGAAGTGGGCCAGCTTGCCGCCAACGGCATGTATGAGGGTGACATCAACGCAGCGTCGCTAATCTGCGGGATCGGGCGGGTGTCGGGCCGTCAGGTCATGATCGTATGCAACGATGCGACCGTAAAGGGCGGCACCTACTACCCGATGACGGTCAAGAAACACCTGCGCGCGCAGGAGATCGCGATGGAGAACCGCCTCGTGTGTATCTACCTTGTCGACTCAGGCGGGGCGAACTTGCCGCACCAGGCCGAGGTCTTCCCTGATCGCGATCACTTTGGGCGAATTTTCTTCAATCAGGCGAACATGTCGGCGATGGGCATCCCGCAGATCGCTTGCGTCATGGGCTCTTGCACCGCTGGCGGCGCTTATGTTCCGGCGATGTCTGACGAGACGGTGATCGTGCGGAATCAGGGCACGATTTTCCTTGCCGGGCCTCCGCTGGTGAAGGCGGCCACGGGCGAGGAGATCAGCGCTGAGGATATGGGCGGCGGCGATCTGCATGCCAAGAAATCGGGCGTGGTCGATCATCTCGCGGAGAATGACGAACACGCGCTTACCATTGTGCGCGATATTGTGAGCCAACTTGGCGCCAACACCGGAGCCGCCAAGGACATCGCCTTGAAAGACCCGCGCCCGCCCAAGTTCGATCCGGACGATCTCTACGCGATCGTGCCCGAGGATGTGCGCGCGCCTTACGATGTGCATGAGGTGATTGCGCGGCTGGTTGATGGCAGCGAATTCCACGAGTTCAAGCAGCAGTATGGCTCCACGCTGGTGTGCGGCTTTGCGCATATCTGGGGGATGCCCGTCGCGATCCTTGCGAATAACGGCGTGCTGTTTTCCGAGAGCGCTCAGAAAGGCGCGCACTTTATTGAGCTTGCCTGCCAGCGCCGCATTCCGCTGCTGTTCCTGCAAAACATCAGCGGCTTCATGGTCGGCGGGAAATATGAGGCGGAGGGCATCGCCAAGCATGGCGCGAAGCTAGTCACCGCCGTCGCCACCGCCACGGTGCCCAAGATCACCGTGGTAATCGGCGGTTCGTTCGGAGCAGGCAATTACGGCATGGCGGGTCGAGCCTACTCTCCGCGCTTCCTGTTCACCTGGCCCAACGCGCGCATTTCCGTGATGGGCGGAGAGCAAGCCGCAAGCGTCCTCGCCACCGTCCACCGCGATGCGGACACGTGGTCCGACGAAGAGGCCGAGGCGTTCAAAGCCCCCATCCGCCAGAAATACGAAGACGAAGGCAACCCCTACTACGCCACCGCTCGCCTATGGGACGACGGCGTGATTGATCCGGTGCAGACGAGGGACGTGCTGGGGCTGGCTTTCGCCGCGACTTTGGAGGCGCCGATTGCGGAAACGCCGCGTTTTGGCGTGTTCAGGATGTGATGCTTGAGATTGAAACCTCAGAGGAGATCGACGGACGTTTCTCGTTTGAGCGCGTGGAAACTGAACTGCGCGCACTCGAACCGAACTCTGACGGATATCTTGTTCTTTATTGTCCTACCCAAGGCACACTTCGGGTAGAGCTGTATCAAAGCGGCTTCAGCATCGAACGCCATCATCAGCCGGGTAAGGTGCACTACCAGATCGCAGAGCCGAACGAAGGAGAGAATCTCTCGATCAGCGATGCGATCGAGAAGTGCCGAGCTTTCTATGAGGGTTCTTCGTGCTGAAACCCCGTGGCTTTCCCTTGCGTAACTCGGCCATCGCGCCCACACAGGCGGTGAGGAGACCGATTTTTGCGCCACAACGAAACCCGCAACGTCACGCTGCTTTCGCGGATTGTGAACCGGATCATCCTGTTCTTCTATTGGCAGCGCGGTTGGAAAATCGTCGAGCGGTTTCCGCAAGAGGTGAGGAAGTGCGTCATTGCGGGAGCTCCCCATACCTCAAGCTGGGACTTCGTCTTTTTCGCAGGCGCCACCAAGGCCGAGAAAGTCCAGCCCAATTTCATGGGTAAACATACGCTCTTTAAGGGGGCGATGAGGAATTTCATGCTCGATATGGGCGGTATCTCGGTGGATCGCAGCAAGCCGGGCGGCACGATCCAGCAGATGAAAGAGGAGTTCGCACGGCGCACCGAACTCAACCTCGTGATCGCCGCTGAGGGCACGCGAAGCAGTGATGGCAAGTGGAAATCGGGCTTTTACAACATCGCCAAGGCCGCTGGTGTCCCTATCGTTCTTGCCTATGCCGACAACGAAAAGCGCACGATCGGCTTCAGCCCGCCGATGATGCCGACGGGCAATTACGGCGAGGATCTGCTCAAGATTGCCGAGTGGTTTCGCTCCAAGATTCCCGATTACGAGCGCTACAAGGTGTTGGAAGCGCAGGCGAAAGCCATCATTGAGGGTCGCAACGACATCTGATCCGCCCTCGGCTTTAGGGGCGGGAACGCGACGGGCTGCGACAGGTTTATGTTGCAGCGCACCATTTTTGCCGGTACGCCTTTAAGAACGGTCCGAGCCGCCCTATCTGACGGCAAGGTCAGGAGGTCGATACGGTCATGGCACTTTCCCCCGAAGCCCGGGACAGCGAACGCAAACGCATCGCTCAGATGGTGCTTGACCTGGTGAAAGAGCGCGGAACTGAGATTTCCTACAATGCCGCGATGACTGAGAGCGGCCTCTCGCGCAGCCGATTTGAACAGATATTCCCCGACTATGACGACTTGTTTGACGCGATCGCGCAAATCTGGCTCGCCCCGCATATGCTCGTGATGGAAGAGGTGCTCAAAAGCGATCTTCCCCCGCCGCGCAAAATGTATGAGTTTTACCGCCGCCGCTTTTTGATTTCGCGAGAGCGCTTTCAAAGCGATCCAGAATACTACACCATGATCAGCGAAATGGGCGCAGCGAACTTCGAAAAGGTGCGCTCTTACGTCGATCTTGCCGATCATTATCTGGCCGAGTTGATCGTGCAGTCACAGGCCGATGGGTACTTTGCCGGGCTTGAGATTGATGAGGCCCTCTCGCTCGTCAATCAGATGGTGGCGACTTATGCTATGCCTGATGCGATCATCTATCTGGGTGACAAGCTGACCGAGGAAAAGCTGGCACGGGTCATTGATACGATCTTTGCTGGCCTATCAGCCGAGATGGGTGACAGTGCGAGGGGCGTGAATACCATGAAGGTGCTGAACTAGCCGAGTGTAGCCATGCTTAGCGCTTTGGTCGCTTGAACTGCAGAGCATTGGCGGGAAGTTTAGACGGCCGAGCTCGCAAGCGCTTTTCGTTGAGCGCGTATTTAAGGCTCGCCCCAACCATCACGGCGCACACGACAAGTATGAGAGCGGCCCAAACCCAATGCGGCAGCCACAAGGCCGCCTCAATCTGGCCGGTGTCCGACAAAATGCGCTCGCCTCCGACTACGGCCTGCTCTGTGAACAGGTAATCGAAGTCGCGCAGCATGCTGAGCGCGCCGAGCACTCCCAGGAATTGCAGCGAAAAGCGGGTAATGGCATCGGGTGCGCGCCACGCGATAAGCGCGATACCGGTGGCCACCAGTGGCAGCACAAAAAACCCAGCGCGTGAGCGCACATAGACAATCACCGAGGCAAAGATTATCGCCGCCAGCGCCCACAAAGCGGGCCGCCATAGGCGTTCATGCGCGCTTGCAACAATCAGCAGCGAGCCGAACAAGCACGGCGCAAGAGGTCCGCCAGCGGCGATCGCTGCGCGGGCAATAGGCGAAAGATCAGCCGCAACCCTGCTCTCAGCCACGCCCGACCCGTTGGGGAAAATCTTGAGCTGCACGAATTCCTGACCCAGCAACACCGCCGTCATGCCGTGCCCCATCTCGTGGAACCACGTCGTAAGGATCATGAAGGGATAGGTGAGGTAGTTGCCGAGCGGCAAAGCCGGGAGCGACAGCACCACGATCACAGCGAGAATCAGGCGCCCGACCTGTTCAGCCTGACTACCCGGTTCGACCATGGATAGCATGGTGAGCCCGCCCCTAGGCCTGTTCGACTTGCGAACTGGGCGTTTTGAGCGCTTCGGGCGGAGCCTCGGGCCTTGCTTTGCCGTCTGCGCCGACCTTGGTACGGTAGAGCGCTGCGGCCTCTTCGTCTTCGGCGCGCTGCTCTTGAAGGATTGACCACGATGCTAGGAACAGCCCCGCCACCAGTGGCCCGATCACAATGCCGGAAAAGCCGAAAAGCGAAAGCCCGCCAAAGGTCGTCACCAGAATGATCCAGTCGGGGATTCCGGTGTCCCGGCCCACTAGGATCGGGCGCAGGATATTGTCTGCCGAACTGATGATGAAGAAGCCGGCGACAAGGACAAATACGCCCTGCCAAATATCGCCCGAGATGATGAGCCATGCGCCTACGGGCACCCATACGATGCCGGTGCCAACGGCCGGGATAAGCGAGAAGAACCCCATTATCACGCCCAGCAAGAGCGCAGATGGCATACCAATAATCAGGAAGGTGATTGCTCCCAGCGCGCCCTGTACGATCCCGACCACAAAGGATCCCTTGATTGTGGCGCGCACGATCCCGAGAAACCGCTCCGCCAGCCGATCAGCGATCTGGCGCTCAACTGGCGCTGAGTGCAGGATCGTCTCACCAATCCTCTTGCCATCGCGCAGCAGGAAGAAGGTGACATACAGCCCAAGCCCAAAGCTCAGGAAGAAGCCGAAAGCCCCGCCGCCAATCGAGATCGCCTGATTGGCTATAATCCCGGCGCTCTCTGCCACAAACTCCTGCACTTGGCCCTGAACCACAGAGATATCGGTCAATCCGCGATCATCCACGAACTGGCGCACAGGTTCGGGCAGGCCGGTGTAAATGGTGTCCGCCCAGGCAGCGATATCGATAGGTTCGGCGCGCAATGAGTTCACGACTTCAAGGATTTCGCGAACCACCATTGTACCGATCCACATCGCCGGCAGCAGCACCGCAAAAAGGATGATGGTGAGCGCCAGCGCGGCAGCAGGGTTGCGGCGTCCTCGGCAGACCTTGAGCGACCAGGCATAAAGCGGCTGGAACATGATCGCGGCGAGCGCTGACCATAGAATTGTCGTGGCAAACGGCCAGACAATCACCACCAGCATGAATGTGACGGTAGCCAGAATGATCAGAAAACTGATCTGCTTCAGCTCTGTCGTATGGTGATGTTCGCCGGTCATGTCTTCCACGATTACGGCGTTCCTCCTGTTGGGTTCCTGAACGCAGCGCCCCGGAACACCCGCAAAAGCGCTAAAGTCGCCCTAGACATCGAGATTGGCCACATTGAGAGCGTTGTCCTGTATGAATTCGCGCCGCGGTTCGACAACATCGCCCATCAGGCGAGTGAAAATCTCGTCGGTCACGTCCGCGTCTTCAACCTTAACCTGCAGCAGGGCGCGGTTTTCCGGATCGAGCGTGGTCTCCCACAGCTGCTCGGCGTTCATTTCGCCAAGACCCTTGTAGCGCTGGACTGAGAGGCCCTTGCGACCGGCGGCGAATACCGCTTCCAGCAGCCGTGTTGGGCGCATGATCGCATCTTCGCTGGCGAGGGCTGGCTCATCGGCTTCGACGTCGTCGGCAGGCACCACCTCAAGTTCTTCCGGAGCGTCGATGGCCTTGATCAGTCGCACCGGCGCTGCATAAGCCTCAGCCTGCGGGCCGGCGAGGGTGTGGAGCTTGTGCGCCTCGGTGCTGGCGAGAAAGCGCGCGTCAATGTCGTGCACATCGGTAACCCCGCGCCACACACGCGCAAACTGCACCATGCCTGCGTCCGCGCCCTCGGCGATCACGCGCGCGCTCCATTGCGCCTCGGGATCGCCCATCTGCATGCGGCTCGCGGTGAGATTGAGCGCGGCGGCGCGGGTAGCAGATGACAGGGAGGGATCAAGCGCGCCCGAGAGCGCCATCTGCTCGACAATCGCGGGATCATAGCGGCGCGGTACGAAAGCAAGCAGGTTTTTCAGGCGCAGTGCATGGTCCACAAGCCCGCGCAAATCCTCGCCCGAGCGCGCGCCGCCTTGCGTTTCCAGCACGCGGCCCTGTAGGCCTGCGTCCACCAGATAGCGATCGAGCGCGGGCTGATCCTTGAGGTAAACCTCGCTGCGCCCCTTGGCGACCTTGAACAAAGGCGGCTGCGCGATGAAGAGGTGCCCGGCCTTGACGATCTCGGGCATCTGACGGTGAAAGAAGGTGAGCAGCAGAGTGCGGATATGCGCGCCGTCAACATCGGCGTCGGTCATGATCACGATCTTGTGGTAGCGCAGCTTTTCAAGATCGAATTCATCACGAATACCGGTGCCCATCGCCTGGATGAGCGTGCCGACTTCCTTGGAGGAAATGATCCGATCAAACCGCGCGCGCTCAACATTGAGGATCTTGCCCTTCAGCGGCAGGATGGCCTGCGTCTTGCGATCGCGACCCTGTTTGGCTGAGCCGCCAGCGCTGTCACCCTCAACCAGGAAAAGTTCAGCCTTGGTTGCGTCGCGCTCCTGACAATCAGCGAGCTTGCCGGGCAGCGAGGCGACGCTCATCGCGCCCTTGCGGCTCATCTCGCGCGCCCGGCGTGCGGCTTCGCGGGCAGCGGCTGCGTCAACGATCTTCTGGATGATCGCCTTGGCATCGTTCGGGTTCTCTTCAAGCCAGTCGTTCATTTTCTCGCTCATCAGGGACTCGAGCGGCTGGCGCACTTCGGAGGAGACGAGCTTGTCCTTGGTCTGCGAGGAGAATTTGGGATCGGGCAGTTTGACGCTGACAATCGCGGTCAGCCCTTCGCGCATGTCTTCGCCCGAAAGCGAGACCTTTTCCTTCTTCAGCAGCCCTGATCTATCTGCATAGCCGTTCAAAGTGCGGGTCAAAGCCGCGCGAAAGGCCGCGAGGTGCGTGCCCCCATCGCGCTGGGGGATGTTGTTCGTGAAGGTGAGGACGTTCTCGTAATAGCTGTCATTCCATTCGAGCGCGACGTCGATGCCAATCCCGTCCTTCTCTGCTGAGACCGAAATCGGCTCGGCAACCAGCGCTTCCTTGTTGCGGTCAAGCCACTTCACAAAAGCAGCGATGCCGCCCTCGTAGAAAAGGTCATGCTCGATGGGTTCTTCGGGGCGTTTGTCGCGCAGCAGGATGCGCACGCCGGAATTGAGGAAGGCAAGCTCGCGATAGCGGTGTTCAAGCTTGTCAAAATCGTATTCGGTAACGTTCTTGAACGTGTCGTTCGAGTGGTGGAAGGTGACGCGCGTGCCCTTTTTGAATCCGTTTTCGTCCGGATTCTGCTCGACCTTGGGCGCATCGTCCTTCACTTCGAGCGGGCCGACACTGTCGCCATGCTCAAAGCGCATCCAGTGCTCTTTGCCCTCACGCCAGATGGTCAGCTCCAGCCACTCCGACAGCGCATTGACCACCGACACACCCACGCCGTGTAGACCGCCGGAAACTTTATAGGCGTTATCATCCGAGGTGTTTTCAAACTTACCGCCAGCGTGCAGCTGGGTCATGATGACTTCGGCTGCCGAGACGCCTTCTTCAGAGTGCATGCCGACCGGGATGCCGCGGCCATTGTCCTCGACCGAAACCGAGCCATCAGGGTTCAGTTCGATAAGGACAAGGTCGCAATGCCCCGCAAGCGCCTCGTCAATCGCATTGTCAGAGACCTCAAACACCATGTGATGCAGACCCGATCCATCGTCGGTATCGCCGATATACATGCCAGGGCGTTTGCGCACCGCATCGAGGCCTTTGAGAACCTTGATGGAATCCGCGCCATATTCGCCGCCCTGCTTGGCGATTTCAGATGTTTGAGTACTGCTCTTTTCCATGCCCATTATATAGGCGCGATCCGCTGGATTCCCAAATGCCCCGACCGATCCGGATCAGCTTTTCCACGATGCTGCTCGGCTTGTTGGGCAACCGTGTGGCCGGGCGCTTCTTGTGGAAATCCTGCTTGACCTCAAAGACCCGCTAATCGAGGTGGATATTCGCAAAATTCTCAGGGGGTTTCCAATATGTTATTTCGTCTTTTTCGCCTTCCGCCAATGGTTTACTTTGTTCTCGCGCCGGTTTTCGTCGCGCTTGGCGTGGCTCTTTTCTTCCAGAGCAACAGCGATGACGCTGAACGCACCGCCGCTCTTTCACACGCAGCGCCCGATCCGGTGAACCTGCAGAATGTGAAATCGGGCGATACTGGCAACGACTTCAACGAAATCGTGCTGGTCGCGCAGGTCGATGTTGAAAACATCATGACGCTCGAGAAGAAGCGGCGCCGGGGCGGGCGCAGTTATGAGACTTTTGTGCCGCTCTACCCCACTGACGCGACCGATTTCAGTGCGCCGGTTGCCGCTGTGGCCGAAGTCGACGGGGTTTTCCCGGAGGCCAAGTTCGCTGAGCTGTTCTCGGGTGAGGGCCCCGCCGGGCCGCTTTTCACGATCAACGGCGTGTGGGATGGCCGCAATAATGGCGATGCTGATGATGCGTTTGAAGGCTACAAGGAAATCGCCGGGACCGTGATGACGGTGCGGCCCTTCCTTGACGGGCGCGAAGCGGGCCTTGAGGTCAAGGAAACGGGCACCCCGCTCCTGATAACCAGCCTTGTTCTGGCGCTGATCGTGGGCGGCTATGGCTATTTCCGCAAGACCCGGCAGGACAAGCAGCGCGAAGAGGAAGCGGCTGAAGCGATCGCTCAGAACTGACCCCGAGTGTTCTTTTGCCCGTCGACGCTATTTGGCGGTTGGGAAAGCGAGGCGAAAGTGCACCACGCCTTGCCACACGCTCTCATGGAGCAATTCGATCAGGCCCTCGCGCGCGGCCGGCGGGAATTGGCTTTCATAGCAATCAAGCGCAGCTTTTGCGGGCGCTAGGTCCTCTGGGCGGTAGCGGATCTGGTCGGTCAACAGCGAAGGGTGCGTGGCCGCCCAGCTTTCAAATTGCGGCAAGATCCCATCGTCTCGCTGGGGGAAGGCGGCGTAGAGCAAATCAGGGCGCGCATCTCCCATTCCTGCAACAACTTGCGTGACGATCGCGCTGATCATGCGGTGATCGGCATGGCCATAGCCGCCATCCGGGCCCCAGGTCATGATAACATCGGGCTTGGTCTCAGCAATCGCGTCGGTCGTGAGGTCCAGCGCGCGCCGGGCAGCGCTTTCAGGGGCGCGCGCCATTGTCGCAAGCGCCCCATCACCCAATTGCCAGAAAACAGGCTCGCCTAGCCCCATCGCGAAGGCCGCGCAGCGTCCTTCCGCCTCACGCAGGCCTGCCAGTTCGATGCCGGGCTCAAGGCCGCTCACACCCGGCCCCACATCGCCACTGGTAGCAAAGATCAGCGTCACATCGCCGCCATCGCGCGCGATCCGAGTGAGCACGGGCGCGATTGGGATCTCATCATCCGGGTGCGCAAGAATTACCAAAACCGAGGGCGGAGAGGCGCGCGCGGGAGCTTTGGAGACGCTGCCCTCTTGCATTTGCAGGCGCTCTTGCGCCAGCACAGCGGTGGCGCTCGCCAAAGCCAGTGTGCCCAATACGACCAGTGGCCAATAGAGTGATCGTCGCATTTGCCCTACCCTTCGCCTTATCCTCTCAAGGTGTGTGAGGCAGCGGATCGCCCCCGGCAAGTGCAAACGCACGGCGGGCGCTTGAATGCGCAGCAGGGCTGGGGCACCAAGTCGATCATGATTCCCACAAACCCCACCGATCCAGCCATGCGTGATGCAATCCTTGCCGCGCTTGAAGAGCCCTTTGGCTCGTTTCTTGAAATCCTTACTGCATGGTCGCGCGCGCAGCCCGACGCGATCGCGCTGGTCGATGAGCGGTGCGACATCGCATGGGCCGAGCTGATTGGCTTGGTTGAGCGGCTCGCCGCGCGGCTCATCGAAACGGGGCTTGAGCGCGGGCAATCGGTTGCGATCTTGGGTGCGAGCACGGTCGAATATGCGCTTGTCTTCCTCGCCGCGATCCGTGCGGGCGGGGTCGCAGCGCCGCTCACCACCAGCGCGTCGCCCCAGCAATTAGAGGGCATGGCCGCCGATTCCGGAGCGCTCCACCTCTTCATTGACGCGGCCAAGGCTGCTGAGCTGGGCCCTGACTTTCTCAGCGACATGATCCGCGTGCCGCTCGAGGAGATCGAGGGGTGGATGGCGCCGCCAGGCAGCCGCGCACCCGCCTTCAGGCCTGAACCCAAGGACGCGTTCAACATCATCTATTCCAGCGGCACTACCGGGGTTCCCAAGGGCATCGTCCATTCGCACCAGATGCGCTGGCGCCAGTTCGGATCGACCGCGATTTCCTACCTCAAGTCCGAGTTGCCTGTGCGCTCGCTCGCGTCGACGCCGCTCTATTCGAACACCACGATGGTGGCCTTTCTCGCGCCGCTTTTCGCCGGAGGGACGGCGCGCATCATGGGCAAGTTTGATTGCGCGCGCTGGCTGGAGCACGCTCAGAACGATCGCACTACAGTGACAATGCTGGTGCCGGTCCAGTACCAGCGGCTCATGGATTTTCCCGACTTCGACGCCTTCGATCTGACCTCGCTGGCGCTCAAATATTGTACATCTGCGCCGTTTTCAGCTGAATTGAAGCGCGAAGTGCTCAGCCGCATGCCCGGCGGCCTGATCGAAATCTACTCGATGACCGAAGGCGGGGTGGTCTGCCTGCTCGCGTGCCACGAGTTCCCCAACAAGCTGCATACCGTGGGCCGCCCTGCACCGGGCAGCGAGCTGCGTGTGATCGATGACAATGACAAGCAAGTTGCCCCCGGCACACCCGGCAATCTCATCGGGCGCAGCCAGACCATGATGGCCGGCTACAAGAACTGCCCGGACAAGACCGCCGAAGCGCAATACGTCGATGATGAGGGCGGCGTATGGATGCGCATGGGCGATATCGGGCGCGTCGATGAAGACGGCTTTGTCGAGCTTGTGGGCCGCGCCAAGGACATGATCATTTCAGGTGGCTTTAACATCTATCCCAGCGACCTAGAGACCGAGCTTGAGCGCGAAGCGGGCGTTGTTGAGGCAGCGGTTGTCGGCATAGCCTCGCGCCAGTGGGGCGAGACACCGGTCGGCTTTGTCGTGCTGCATGATGGGGCGGATTGCGAGGATGTGCTGGGCTCGGTTAATGCGCGGCTGGGCAAGACGCAGCGGCTCTCCGGTCTCTATCCCATCGAGGAAATGCCGCGCAGCCATATCGGCAAGCTTTTGAAGACCGAACTGCGAGAACAGGCTGAGCGTTTATCTGCCACCCTATAACGAACGCGGCCTCCCACGTTCTGTTGCCAGGAAGGAGGAGACCGCGTTCAGGGGATTGTCGGCAGGATCAGACGATAAGCGTGTTGAAGCTGAACGCACTGATAGTGAGCGCAAGGGTGAGAGAGATCACCTTCTCGGACAAAGCCGTCATACCATTTCTCCGGGGGCAGAGCGCACCATGCGCTCCGCATTGGAAAAGAAAATAATATGCAAGCGCAATATTGTCAGAGGTCGACTGTCAGTGATTTCCACTAACAGTGATCGATTATGTCCATAACACTTGCGCCGAGCGCAAGCGAAGACGCGGCCACCTTGTGTTAGGGGGAGAGGGGTGACCGCGTCTTGCTCACTGTGTGGGTTGCTGGGGTGCCGGTGTCCGCGCGCCGATCTCGCGGCGCGAACGGACTGATCGGGCAATCGAAGCGTACGGCCTCGGGGAAGGCCAAAAAGCGAGAGTTTCTCAGGGCTGGCGCCGGAGCGCCGCATGCCCGACAAGACCATCGCCGCTTCGAAAAGCAACTCCATCAGCTGACCACACCTGTGTCCTGTGGGACTGTCAGGGGGTCAAAGCGCCGGACCGAGGGGGGAGAGAGAGCGGCCCGCATCGCTTACTCTGCGAACTAGTGTTCGGTTCGATCGAACACAAATGCGAAAGTGCCAAGCTTAAATGAGTAAAATGCAACCTATGCCGAAGGCCGTCTGCGGAAAACTCCCTGCTACCCCTGTCTGGACAGTCCTCTCGCCCCTGGCGTATCGCGAGCTTCATGAGCCAACCCTGCACCGATTCAACGCCGCCCGCGCGCTCTTCACCAATCTCTGACTGCATTCTGATTGTCGACTTCGGGAGCCAGGTCACCCAGCTCATTGCGCGCCGTGTGCGCGAGGCGGGTGTTTATTCCGAAATCGCTCCCTTTAGCCTCGCTGAGGACGCATTCCAGCGCTTGAAGCCCAAAGGCATCATCCTCTCAGGATCGCCTGCCAGCGTGCCTGAGGACGGATCACCGCGATGCCCGCAAAGCCTGTTCGATGCTGGCGTGCCGATCCTTGGCATTTGCTACGGCCAGCAGGTCATGAGCCACCAATTGGGCGGCGAAGTGCGCCCCGGCCACGAAACGGGTGAGGGCGGCGAATTCGGCCGCGCCTACCTTACCGTCACCAAGCAATGCGCTTTGTTCGATGGCCTTTGGAAAGAGGGTGAGCGTCACCAGGTCTGGATGAGCCACGGCGACAAGGTGACTGAGTTCGCCCCCGGCTTTGAAATCGTCGCCACCAGCGACGGCGCCCCGTTTGCCGTGATCGCGGACGAGGAACGCAAGTATTACGGCACTCAGTTCCACCCCGAAGTGGTCCACACGCCCGACGGCGGCAAGCTGCTCGCCAATTTTGTGCGCCATGTTTGCGGGTTTGCAGGCGACTGGACGATGGCCGAGTTCCGCAAGACCAAGATCGCCGAAATCCGTGAGCAGGTGGGCGACAAGCGGGTGATCTGCGGGCTTTCGGGCGGTGTCGATTCAGCGGTCGCGGCAGTGCTGATCCACGAAGCGATCGGCGATCAGCTTACCTGCGTCTATGTCGATCATGGCCTTATGCGTCTGAATGAGACCGAGCAGGTCGTCACGCTCTTTCGTGACCATTACAACATCCCGCTGATCGCGGTGGATGCCGAGGCGACGTTCCTCGCAGGCCTCACTGGCGTCACCGACCCTGAGAAAAAGCGCAAGTTCATAGGCGGGGCGTTCATCGACCTGTTCGAAGCTGAAGCCAAAAAGGTCGGCGGCGCAGATTTCCTTGCGCAAGGCACGCTCTATCCCGATGTCATCGAAAGCGTCAGCTTCACCGGCGGGCCGAGCGTCACGATCAAGAGCCACCACAATGTCGGCGGGCTGCCTGAACGTATGAACATGGCGCTGGTCGAACCCTTGCGTGAGCTTTTCAAGGATGAAGTGCGCGAATTGGGCCGCGAATTGGGCCTGCCCGAGGCGTTTGTGGGCCGCCATCCGTTCCCCGGACCCGGCCTCGCGATCCGCATTCCGGGCGAAGTCACCAAGGAACGTTGCGACATCCTCAGAAAGGCCGATGCGATCTATCTCGATGAGATTCGCAAAGCGGGGCTCTACGATGCGATCTGGCAGGCCTTTGCCGTTCTGCTCCCGGTCAAGACGGTGGGCGTGATGGGCGATGCGCGTACCTATGACAGCGTTTGCGGACTGCGCGCGGTGACCAGTACGGACGGCATGACCGCCGATGTCTACCCGTTCGATGCGGCCTTCCTGACGCAGGTCGCCACGCGCATCGTCAACGAAGTGCAAGGCATAAACCGCGTGGTCTACGACTACACCAGCAAACCACCGGGCACGATCGAGTGGGAGTAGCCTTTTAGGCTACGTCTTAGCATTTGTGACCTTAACATAGGTCGTGCCGCCGAAGGTGATGCTCACATTGCCAGCCTCGCCCGTGACAAAGGTTCCTTCTTGCCCGTCTTGCGGGTCAATAAAGGTCATCTCACCCGTCTTCACCAGCTCAAAGCGAAAGCCTGTGGGCGAGGTGCCGACCAGCACGGGCAACTCAGCGGTGAGCGTGAACGCTGTCTTGCTCTCGCCCGTCTCGGAGTAATCCCCCACAAGGGCTGCGGCGTCCTCGGGGGTGGCCGCCAATCGCGTCCGCTCCAGTATCGTTCGGATAGGCCAGCCATAGACCCTGTTTGCGGTGCGCCCGATATCGCCAACCAGGGCAAAGCCGCGGTCCGAATTCACAACCGAGATCACCGCATCGCCCGTGGCCGGGTAAGCCATGAAATTCGATTTGTAGCCTCTGTTGGAGCCCGAATGGCTCAGCCGGATAGCGCCGTTGATCTCAGCCACGCCTATCCCGAGGCCGTATTCGTTGGCGATCGGCTTGGTCATCGCTTGGGCGACAGCGGGATCGATCCCCGCTGATCCGTCCCCATCCATCGCCATCAGGAGGGCGCGAACAAAGCGCAGATATTCGCGCGGTGTGCTCCACAAGCTGGCGGCGGCCTGTTCGGGATGGATGCGCCAGCCGCCGGGGATTACTTCGCCCGAATACTGAAAGCCCCGCGCCACATTGTCGCGCGCAAACGTCTCGGCTGTGCCCGAGGCAAAGGTGGATCGATCCATGCCCACCGGGTCAAGCACCAGCCGCCGCATGACAGAAGAGAATGCCTCGCCGCTCACCACTTCAGCCCAGTGTTGCGCGAGTGTATAGCCTCCGCCCGAATAGCGGCGATCGCCGTTGGGGTTGGGTCTGACGATGACGGGTTTGGTGTTGGTGGGCCCTGTCCCTTCGATCACCTCGATTGCGCTCGGCACGTCATCGCTCATCAGATATCCGGGGAAGCCCGATACCGTCGTGCCGTTGGTGTGCGATAGCAGCGCGCGTAGCGTGATCGGCAATCCATCTGGGTTGAGCCGCGCAAGATCCAGACCGGTGAGGCTTCCCGATATATCCTGATCAAGGCCCACGCCCTTTTCCAGCGCAAGCGCGATGATCCCGGCAGAGGCGACCGTCTTGGAAAGCGAGGCAAGCTGGAACAGCGTCTCCTCGTCCACACCCTCGCCGTAAGCGCGCGCCCACGCGATCTCGCCGTCCAACATTACAGCCACGCTTGCCGCCTGCGCGCCCAGCTCTTCGCGGCGTTGGGTCAGCGAAAGCCGGGATGCCTCTTCGCCTTTGAAAGAGACCACGGGAACGAGTGCCGCATCGATATCCGCGCTGGAGGCTGCCGGTTCGCTGGCCGCGGTTTCTTCAGCTGTGTTGTTGTCGGCATGGGCAGGCGCCGAAAGGGCCGCAAGGGCCAGCGCGGCAGAGAAGGACAGGTCTGCAAGAGGGGATTTGCGCATGAGACAGGAAAATATCAGATTATTGTGCGCGGCAACCTTTTATCGACCGGCGCATTCTGACAAAAGACCAACGAAACTTGCCGCGATTGAAAGAGGCCCCTCAGTGAAACTCAGCCACGTTCTTGCGCCCGCCGCTCTCATCCTCACCGCCGCCTGTTCGCAGGTCCCTGAAGGGCCAGCGCCGCTGGTCGAGGGAGCCTGGGAAGTGGATGCGAGTGCCTCCAGCCTTTCCTATGTCAGCGTCAAGGCCGGCGAGATTGCCGAGGCGAACAGTTTTTCGGGCTTCTCTGGCAGCGTGACGCCGGAAGGCGCAGCGAACCTTGAGATTGACCTTGCCACCATCGAGACCAAGGTCGACATCCGCAATGAGCGCATGCGCGACATCTTCTTTGAGGTTGCCGAATTTCCCACTGCCAACGTCACAGCCACAATTGATCCCGCCGCTTTCGAAACTCTGAGTGTGGGCGAGAGCACCACTCAGCCGCTCAGCGCAACGCTCAGCGTCAAGGGCATCGAAGCGCCGATTGAGACTGAGGTCTCGGTCACCCGCACCGGCGAGGATGGTGTGCTCGTGACTTCGATCGAACCCGTAATCGTTTACGCTGATGCGCTGGAATTGACTGATGGCCTTGCGACTTTGCAGGGGCTTGCCGGGCTGCCCTCGATCACGCCTGCTGTGCCGGTGAGTTTCTCCATCGCCTTCAAACGCTGAAATTAGCAGACGCTGCGCCGATGCAGCTTGATCTTGGCCTTGACACACGGACAGACACGCTTCGCCGAACGCAAGGCGCGTTGATCGAGGCCTTTGGTCGTATTATCCGCCCGCCCGACAAGCGCCGTGATCCGGTCTGGGTTCTGGTTCATGGTGTGATCGGCGCGCAGACCAAGACCGCCGCCTCCAACGCCTCCACCGACGCATTGCTGGCCGAGTTCAGCAGTTGGGACACAGTCGCAGGCGTCAGCGAGGCTGAGCTTGAAACGCGCTTGCAGCGCCAGACCTTTCCCAGCGTCGCGGCCCAGCGACTGAAAGCCTGTCTGAACGCCATCATCGAAGAACGCGGCAGCGTCGATCTGCGCCACCTTTCCAATTACGACACCGCTCAGGCCATGGCCTGGCTCGAAACGCTTCCCGGCGTTGCGCGCAAGAATTCCGCCGGGGTGATGAACGCCAGCACTTTTGAGCGGCGCGCCATGGTGATCGACGGCCATCACCGCCGGATCATGCAGCGCATGGGGCTAGTTCCCGCGAAAGCAGGCACAGCCAAAACCTATAATGCGCTGATGCCCATTGTGCCGAGCGAATGGTCAGCTGCAGAAATGGATGAGCATCATTTGCTCTTGAAGAAACTGGGCCAGACCTTCTGCCGCCCGCGCGCGGCGCAGTGTCCTGCGTGCCCGGTGCGCCGCGATTGCGAGACGGGCCGCGCCTAGGCGGTGATCGGTGCACGGCCGCGCAAAAAGGCGCGCTGCGCGGTCCAGCCCGAAACTGCGGCGACCACCATAGCGCCGATAAGAAAAGCGATTGTGCCCGCATCCGGCGTCTCGCGCCATTCGCTGCTCAGGATGACCAAAAGGATAGCAATGACCGCAATCGCAGTCAGCACGCCCGTTGCCGCGCCATGCCAGCGGGTCTCAGGGAGCCAACCCAGCGCGCGATAAGCGATCAGCATCGCAATCGGAGCGATCACCAAGGCCGAGGCCGCAGCCGCGGGTAAAATCCCGAAGAGCAGGCCCGTGATAAACACAGCGAGTACTTCGCCAATTTGGCCCGTGCCCACAAACGAGCTCACCGAAACCAAGCCTACAAATCCGAAATAGCCCATCAGGCTGCCCAGAAGCGCAGCAAAATAGACATCCTTGGCGGCAAACAGCTGATTGACAGGCATTGATCGTGTCCTTTGCGACGTGCCGGTTTGTCGCGCGCTCAGATGCGTTTGGCAAGCGTGGGAACGATTGCACGCGGCCAAGCGCTTGAAAACCATGCTCACCGAACCCGAGGTCGAACTGGTCTATCGCTCACTCGCCAAAGCGATGCCGGGGCGAACGAAGAATGCCAAAGGCCCCAAAGGTCAGCCCGACGCCTTTCGCTCCTGCGTGTCCTGCATGCTCTCGGCCCAATCCTTGGACCGCAACACGGCAGCAGCAACCAAGGCGTTGTTCAAGCTCGCCAAAAAGCCCGAGGATATGCTTGCGCTAGAGGACGATGCGGTCCGCGAGGCTATCAAGCCGTGCGGGCTCTACAACAACAAGACCAAAGCGATCCGCAAGTTCTGCACCGCCCTTTTGGAAGAGCACGATGGCGTGGTGCCCAACACGCGCGAGGGATTGATGAGCATGCCCGGCATTGGCCGCAAATGCGCTGATATCGTGATGAGCTTCACCTTTGGCGAGGACGTGATCGCGGTCGACACGCATGTCCACCGGGTGTGCAATCGCATCGGCCTCACCAGCGCTAAGACAGCGGACAAGACTGCGCAGCAACTGGAAGAACGCTCTCCTGAATGGGCCATGGCTGATGGCCATTTCTGGCTAATCCAGTTTGGCAAGCGCGTATGCCGGGCGCGGATCCCCAAATGCGATATCTGCGTGGTGAGCGATCTGTGCGAGGCTGGGCCGATTGAGCGTGATGTACCTTGAGCTGGCAAAAGGCTTAAAAGCACTCCCGAACCTATTCAAACACCTCGACATCGCTGACCGTAAAGGCGCGGGGCCAATCGAGAAATTTGAGCTGGGCGAACCACCCTGATGCAGCGCACAGGCCGATCGTCGCCACAGCGAACAGGATTGGTTCGATGTCCATGAGCATGACGACACTGCGAATGGTCGCCAAGGCCCAAAGGCCAAGAATGCCCGCCGCAATTGCGCCGCCCGTCACCGCGCCCAGCCATTGGCTCGGCTCCATCCAGCGGCTCAAGATAGCAGCCACGATACAGCCCAGTGGCGCGGTGATCAGAAAGGATATGAATGCGGCTGGGATCAGGCCGTAAAGCCCGCCAACCAGCAGCACACCGATCGCGCTTTCCAACGTGCCGCTATCAAACATCATCACTCCTGCAAACAGAATGAAAATGCCAAGATAGGCAAGGAAGCTCGCAATCAGCCCTGTCCTGTAAAGCTCGCCCACTGACGGGGTTTCAACGGTTTGTTCCATCATCATTGTCCTGTGGCGTGGTTAGCTTGCGGTTGGCGGCGATGTCGCGCGCTTCGGGGCAGAAAGGGGTGAGGAAGGAATAGAGACTGTTGGCAAGGTTATCGGCGGCGATCGAATAGATCACTTCCTGCCCGCGCTTTTGACGGTGGAGCAGACCTGCATCGTGCAGCACCGAAATGTGTTTGGAGATCGATGGCATGGCCATGTCGAACTGTGCGGCAATCTCTCCCACCGTCATCGGTCCGCCCGACAGATGGTTGAGAATGCGCCGGCGCGGAGTGGACGCGAGAGCTTTGAACGCCTTTTCCATAGATACTTTCATAAATAGGAAAATATCTAAATGCAAGCCTGTTTTGTGCGCGCCCAGACCTGATCTGCATCGCTTATTGAGGTGGAGCTAACGCGACATCATGGTTGCCAGCGCCCGCAATCTGCGCTTGTTTGCATTCAAGAATCGAATCCACGGGAGAGACACGTCATGAAAACAGCCATCACTGAAATGTTCGGCATCGAGCACCCCATCATTCAAGGCGGCATGCATTATGTCGGCTTTGCCGAGATGGCCGCGGCGGTCTCGAACGCAGGCGGGCTCGGCATCATTACCGGCCTTACGCAAGGCACGCCTGAAAAGCTCGCCAACGAAATCGCGCGCTGCAAGGACATGACCGACAAACCTTTTGGCGTGAACCTTACCTTTCTGCCCAGCCTGACGCCGCCCGATTATCCGGGCCTTGTGAAAGTGATCATCGAGGGCGGGGTCAAGGTGGTGGAGACCGCCGGGCGAAACCCGCAAGAAGTGCTGCCTGCGCTCAAGGATGCCGGCATCAAGGTGATCCACAAATGCACCAGCGTGCGGCACAGCCTCAAGGCGCAGGCGATCGGGTGCGACGCGGTCTCGGTCGACGGGTTTGAATGCGGCGGCCATCCGGGCGAGGATGATATCCCGAACTTCATCCTGTTGCCGCGCGCGGCTGATGAGCTGGAGATCCCCTTCGTCTCTTCAGGCGGCATGGCCGATGGCCGCAGCCTTGTCGCAAGCCTTGCCATGGGCGCGCAGGGGATGAACATGGGCACCCGCTTCATCGCCACCAAGGAAGCGCCAGTGCACGATAACGTGAAGGCGGCCATCGTCGCCGCATCCGAACTCGACACCCGCCTCGTCATGCGCCCCTTGCGCAACACTGAGCGCGTGCTGACCAACGACGCGGTGGAACGACTGCTCGAAAAAGAGCGCGAGCTTGGCGCGGATCTAAAGTTCGAGGACATCCTGCCTGAAGTCGCGGGCGTTTACCCGTCGATTATGATGGAGGGCGAGATGGACAAGGGCGCGTGGAGCTGCGGCATGGTGGCCGGGCTCATCAACGATGTCCCGACCTGCAAGGAGCTGATCGACCGCATCATGGACGAAGCCAATGCGATCCTCGCTCGCATGAATTCCATGGCCGCGCTGCAGGCGTCTGCCGTCGCGGCCTGACGCGAGTTTCTTCAAGAAGGGGGCGCTCGGCTGGACGCGGAGCGCCCCTTTTTTTGCGCCCCTCGCGATTTATAACTAGCGAAGTGTTAATCCGGCCCTCGGTAGCCAACCCGGGTAAACAGGCTGCGCCTACTCCGGTAAAACCCGGATGTCTGGAATGGAGATGGCCGCGAATGAGGGATGGCGACCAGATCGCGCGGGATGGCGTTTTGCGCCGCAATGCTACCGGCAAATGGGGTGACTTGGTTGATCGTCGATGCTGTCGACGAGGAGGAAGTGCGCATGGACTATACTGTTGTATTGAGCGTCTGGGCGGTCTCGGTAGCAGCGCCTTGTGTGCTCAGCTGGCTAGCGGGTGACGTGGTAGGCTCGGCCCGGACGCGGCGTGCCATGACTGCAAACCGGCTTGCTCAGGCTGAGGCATTGGCCATGCCGCAGGCGGGCCTTGACGGCGGGAAGAGCCTGCCTCGCCTTGCGCCACACGCTGCCCAACCCATGCGCGCTGCGCTGGTCCGTCCGGAAGAAGAGATGTCTTTCGAAGAGCAGGCGAGGGAAGCCGAGCGCCGCCGTGAACGCCGCGAAGCCTTTGCTCGAATGCCCGCACTGTCGGATCTGCGCGCCCATGTCGAAGCGATCCGTCTGAGCGAGAGCCCCTTGAGAACCTGCCACGAGCGAACGCGCAATCACGACGAGGATACTACCCGTTTCGGGCGTATCCTAGAACGCAGACGTCACGGTGGGCTCACGCATTTTGAGTGTTCTGTGCGCGCTGTTCAGTCTGACCAACTTCGCGCAGCGGGCCCCGCACAAAAAGGGCGCGCAGAACCAGCTGCCCGCACTTCGCCCGCTTCAACCGAGTGCAATCAGCCCTCGCCGGTCTTGGCCTCGCCATCTTTGACCCGCGTGTAAGGCACGAAGTCGACAAAGATCACGCCGCCGCCAAAAATGCCGGTAACAGGGTCAACCGTGCGCACGGCCTCTTGTCTGCACAGCCGCCCGCCACCACCAAAGCGACGGATAACCAGCGTCTCGCGGTCGTCGATCCGCTTGGGGTCAGTTGTGCGCTGGACGTAAATCGTGTTGCCGCTGCCAAAGACATAAGCGGCCCCGTCAATCGTGCGCGTGCGCTCGGTCGGAAGGTTCCGAATACAGTTCTGCGGGTCTCCGGCAACGCGGCCTTCAAGCATCTTGGCGAGCCGCTTCTCGCCCTTGGTCATTTCCTTTTCCGCTTCGACCTCGGTTTCAAGCGGCGGGGCCTCTTCGTTGTCCTGCGCGTCTTGAGCAATTGCAGACACAGAGCCAATTACGGCGAGGCTGGCCAACCCTGTCACAACAAGGCAGCGGTGCAGATAGGATTTCGGTTTCATCGTCTCAGATCTCCTAGAATGATCCTCAGCGCGACTTTTTGAGCGCGAACGACTGAATGAGGGCTGACTCTAACGATAGAAGGTTGCATTGATTGACACACGGCCCGTATCCCGCTTGCGCGTCATCGACAATTGCACTGCGACCTCGCCTGTGTCTTTACGCTCAATCACGCTGTCAAATCTGTAGATTTTTTCCGTCATCTCGAGGTAGCGCCTATAGGATGTTCCATAGCGCGCTTCTGCCGCTTGCAATTCTTCCTCTGTCGGCTTGGGGATTTTAAATGCCTGCTTTTCAAGCACGTCAGGCAGGCATTCATCGAGGCCGCGGCGCAGGCCATCAAAGGTACGCTCCGCCGCGTCTTCCTGCCCCTCATCGTAAGACCAGTCGCGGTCAAGGTCGAAGCTGTCCTCAGTAATGTCCAACATGCAACTGTCCGCCCCGCGCAAAACGCCTAGCACGCCATATCTGGTGACATTCATTCTGCCATCGGAATTGACCGTGACGCCAACCCCTTCCAGCGAGCCCGGCTTGCTAGAAGACAGCGCCCGCACAACCGGGCAACGGCCCTGCGCGTTGGCCACCGAGGAGAGCGCGAGCGCGCTGTAAATGAGCCCGAGTGCCAACCAGCGACGGGCTGTGATCATGCGTCTGGGGCCTCGCTGGCCGCCTCATCAGCCGGGCCGTCCTTCAGGATAAAGCGTCGGTCGCAATAACCGCAATCGACATAGCCCTTTTCATCAATCTCCAGAAAGACGCGCGGATGACCGAGCGCAGCGGGCCGATAGCCAGCCCCGCCGCGAATATCGCCCGCGCCGTCGCAGCTCACGCGGCGTTTATCGACAAAGGTGATTTCGGGTGCGGAAGTGGCCATGCGCATCGATTAATTCGAGCGGGCAGGGATTTCAATCGCTCTTGCGCGCACGTCCGGCTTGTTTATGGCTCGCGTCCATGGCCACCAGCATGTCCTTAGAACCAGCAATCCGCATCGAGAACCTCGCCAAGCGCTATGCGCCTGCGCCGAAGGCGACTGGCGTGGAGGCTGAGGGCAAGCTGGCGCTGGCGGGCGTCAGCTTTGACGTGCCCGAAGGATCGATCTTCGGCCTGCTCGGCCCTAATGGCGCGGGCAAATCGACGCTGATCAACATCCTCTCTGGCCTCGTCAACAAGACCAGCGGCAAGGCAGAGATCTGGGGCTTTGACATCGATCAGCAGCGCCGCAATGCCAGCCGCGCCATCGGGATCGTCCCGCAAGAGATTGTCTTCGACCCGTTCTTTACGCCGTACGAAGTGCTGGAGAACCAGGGCGGCTTTTACGGCATCCCCGCAGCCTTGCGCCGCAGCGAGGCGCTGCTCGAGGCAGTCCGGTTGGCAGACAAACGCGATGCCTATGCGCGCACGCTTTCAGGCGGGATGAAGCGCCGCCTGCTGGTGGCGAAGGCCATGGTCCACTCGCCGCCGATCCTGGTGCTCGATGAGCCGACAGCGGGCGTCGATGTCGAATTGCGCCGCCAATTGTGGGAGCTGGTCACTGAATTGAACCGCGAAGGCGTCACCGTCGTCCTCACCACGCACTACCTCGAAGAGGCCGAGGAATTGTGCGACCGGATCGCGATCATCAATCACGGACAGCTTATTGCGAACAAGCCGACGCAAGAATTGATCGAGATGGCGCGTGAAAAGATCGTCGCTGTCACAGTGGCGAATGACCTTGCGACCGCGCCAGAACATGCCTCGTTCCACAAGGTTGAATTGATTGGCGAGCGAGGTGTCGAAATCACGTACGACAAGGACGAGATGTCAGCAGGTCAGGTGCTCGCGATTTTGCAGCAGCAGGGCCTCACCGTCGAAGACGTCACAACGCGCGAGGCGGATCTGGAAGATGTCTTTGTGCAGCTGACGGGGGCTGGGGCTTGATCCTGAGGCGCGCCATTGGTGCTCTTGCGGGCCTCGCGCTCGCCGGATGCAGTGTGGCTGATGACCGGAGCGAGAAATCAGCGAAGGTCGAGAATCTACAGATGATTCTTCCGTGCCCCACACAAGGCGCGGCCATCCAGGTGCTGGGCAGCGGCGGGCCTATCGCTGAAGGCCCAACGCCGCGAGGCCGAGCAGGCGCGTCCTACCTGCTCTGGATCGATGGCGAGCCTCGGCTCCTGATCGACGCGGGCGCGGGCAGCTTCCTGCGCTTTGCCGAAGCGGGCGGAAAAATCGCCACCCTCGACGCTATCCTCATCTCGCACTACCACGCCGATCACACCGGCGATCTGGCGGGCATTCTTAACAGCGGCGGGTTCGAGGGGCGCACCGAGCCTTTGCCGGTGATCGGCCCCGGAGCGGCGCCGCGCTTTCCCAGCACCGAAGAGTTTTTGCGCCGCCTGCTCGATAAGGACACCGGCGTCTTCGCGCATAATGGCGGCTATCTCGACGGGACCGAGAACAAGCCGCTGCTCCAGCCGCGCAGCATCCCCACCGAGGAAGGCGCGGGCGCGCCTGCGGGGCTCGACATTTCGAACGATTATTCGGTCATGGCGCATCCGGTGCATCATGGCCCGGCGCCCACGCTCGCCTTCGCGATCGAGATTGGCGGCAAGTCGGTGATCCTCGCCAGCGATCAGAGCTTTCTGAGCGAGCGCTTTGTCGAGGACCTCACCGGCTCAAAGCCGACCATTCTGATCGCGCATCACGTTATCAACGGAGAGCCCGGCCAGCCGCGCGGGCTTCACCGCACGCCCGAGCAGATCGGCGAGATGGCCGGTGCGTTTGCGCCCGAGCAACTTATCCTGGGGCACAATATGCAGCGTTCGCTAAGCCGACTTGATGACGGGTTGGAGGCGATTGCCCGCAATTACAAAGGCCCGGTCAGCGTTGCATCCGACCTCGACTGCTACGCTCTTTGAGAGCCGCTCGGATCGATAGGCACCTGTTCCCACTTGCGGTGAGCGAGCCTACGCACCGGCTTGTTGCAATGGCGGCAAACCCCGACATGACGGTAGGATCGCCGATCCCAGTGACAGCTTTTGCGGGCCGGTTTGCAGCGGCCAATGGCGCAGGTGATGAACGAGATAAACGACAAGAGAATCTGCCTCCTTATCGGAGAAGAAAAGACGTGCGTTGATGCGTTTCCTAGTTAACTTTTGTTAATCGCTCTTGATTGTGTGATCATGCGACACGCTGCCCGCGCATTAAGGGCGATGACACCACACTGGCCGCGTTCACTGGAGCCGCACACTGGGCCTACCGCGCTCTCTTGCCTGGCGCACGATTGCGGTTCATGGATCCGTTCAAATGACAGACAAACAAACTTCTAAAGACACTCAGAGTTCCTACGACGTAATCGTAATCGGATCGGGCGCCGCTGGGCTGACCGCCGCGCTCGAACTGGCGGAGACCAAGCGCGTGCTCGTGCTCGCCAAGGGATCGCTTACCGGCGGATCGACCGCATGGGCGCAAGGCGGGATCGCCGCTGTGCTCGATGCGGGCGACACGTTTGAAAATCATGTGCGCGACACGATGGTGGCGGGCGCCGGGCTCAACGATGCCGAGACGGTGGAGTTCGTGATCGAGCGCGCGCCTGCTTCGATTGATCGATTGTGCGAGCTGGGCGTGCCCTTCAACCGCGAAGTCGAAGAGCTGCACCTGACGCGCGAAGGCGGGCACTCGCACCGCCGGATTGTCCATGTCGATGACGCGACCGGCTGGGCCGTGCAGGAGGCGCTGCTCAAAGCGGCGGAAGCTTCGGACAACATCACCATGCTGGGCGGGCGCACGGCCATCGACTTCATCACCGATCGCCACCGCGAGAACTTCTCCGCCGCGGGCCGCGTCTGGGGTGTCTACGCGCTGAACGAAGAGACGGGGCGGGTCGAGCGCCATCTCGCGCGTGCCACGATCCTCGCGGCAGGCGGGGCGGGCCGGGTCTACCAGTTCTCAACTGCCCCGCGCGGCGCAACCGGCGATGGCATCGCAATGGCCTGGCGCGCTGGCGCGCGCGTCTCCAACATGGAGATGATGCAGTTCCACCCCACCTGTCTCTACAATCTTGAGGTCAAAAATTTTCTTATTACGGAGGCGGTTCGTGGTGAAGGAGGCCATTTGAAGCACCCCGAAACCGGGCACCGCTTCATGGCAGACTACGACGCCGAGCGCATGGAACTTGCCCCGCGCGATGTGGTGGCGCGCGCGATTGACGATCAGATCAAGCGCTTTGGTCTCGACTATGTGCACCTCGATATCAGCCACCAGCCGGCTGACTTCGTAAAAGGCCACTTCCCGACGATCTATGACAAGCTCATTGGCCTTAGTATCGAGATGACCAAACAGCCCATTCCGGTTGTGCCCGCGCAGCACTACACCTGCGGCGGCGTGGTGGTGGACCTTAACGCGCGCACCGATCTGCCGGGCCTGTGGGCGGCGGGCGAGTGCACCGAAAGCGGGCTGCATGGCGCGAACCGTTTGGCGTCTAATTCGCTGCTCGAATGCTTCGTCTACGGCGAGGCGGCGGCTTCCGACATTCTCGCGCAATGGGACAGCCTTGAGGCCGTGCCTCCGATCCTGCCGTGGGACGAAAGCCGCGTGACCGATTCCGATGAAGAGGTCGTCATCAAGCAGAACTGGACCGAGATCCGCCGCTTCATGTGGAATTATGTCGGCATCGTGCGCACCACCAAACGGCTGGAGCGGGCCAAGAACCGCATCGACCTGCTTATGAAAGAGGTGGAGGATTACTACGGCCAATTCCGCGTGACGACCGATCTGATCGAACTGCGCAACCTGCTGCAATCCGCGCAGCTGATCGTGCGCAGCGCGCTCGACCGAAAGGAGAGCCGGGGGCTGCACTACACGCTCGATTACCCGGAGACCGACGAGGCGGCGAAGGATACGGTGTTGGTGCCTTGAAGACTTGCCTGTCGTCATCCCCGCGAAGGCGGGGACCCAGGGGCTACCTTCACCGCCCGTCGCTCTAGGTTCCCGCGTTCGCGGGAATGACTTAGTGACTGCAGAATGCGCGATTTCGGACCCACCGTATACCTCCTTGTCTCGCAGCGTAACGGCACCCTTTATTGCGGCGTTACATCGGACCTTGTGGCGCGCATCGCCCAGCATCGCGACGGGGCATTCAGCGGCTTCACGCAACAGCACGGCGTCAAACGCCTCTTATGGTTTGAGCATCACGACAGCATGGAAGCAGCCATCCAGCGCGAAAAGCGGATCAAGAAATGGCGTCGCGCGTGGAAGCTGGAATTGATCGAAGCGAGCAATCCGCAGTGGCGCGATCTTGCGGAGCAATTGGGGTTTGATCCCTTGTAGCTCTGGGTCCCCGCGTCCGCGGGGATGACAGTGAGAGGGAGATGGTCATCCCAGGGAAGGCGGGAGCCCAGAGCGTTCAGGCGCTGTGCAGTGAGCTTGAGGCAATGATCTCGTTTATGCGCTTCCTATCAAGCATTGCTGCTGCGTTCGTTCTCCTCGCCGCTCCCGTGGCAGCCCAGGAACCCACCCCCGAGCCCAACGCCATCGTCGTCACCGCGCAACGCTCGGGGGCGCCTATGTGGACGATTGATACCGATAGCGGCACCGTCATTCTCGTCGGCGAAATTCGGCGCGTGCCAAAGGTGACGCCGTGGCAGCCGGATCGCCTTAAAGAAGCGGCGAGCGAGGCGGACCGGGTGATCATCGGCGCGCGGCCCAAGTTTTCGCCGGGCGACTTCTTCCGGCTCATTTTCCGCGGTGGGCGCTTTACCAAGCTTCCCAATAAAACCGTCGCGGGCGATTATCTTGACGACGCTCAGCGTGCGCGGCTCGCAGCGCTCGAAGAGACTTACGACAAGGATTACGATCGCGGCTCGTTCCTGATCACGAGCTTCAACCTCCTCGCGCGCCAGCTCGATTTCGATGATGACACGCTCAAGGATGACGCCACCGATATCGTAAGAAAGGCGGCGAAGAAGAACGATATTCCGATCATCCGCCCCGAACGCTTACGCGGTGAAGATCTGCTCGACGATCTGGCCGACGCCGATCCCGCCAGCCACATCCCCTGCCTCGAGGCGGCCATGACGGCGACTGAAGCGGGGCCTGAGATCATCGAGCAGCGCGGGCGCGACTGGACCAAGTTCAACGTCACCGGTGTGATGGAAAACCCGCTTGAGGTGGCGCTTGGCCAATGCTGGCCTTGGGCTGACCCCGAAGTCGGCACGCAAATCCGCGACCAGTGGACCGGTATGATCACCGAGGCTACCACCCAGCAAGGCACCACCGTCGCCTCGGTCCCCTTGCGCCTGCTGGCGGAGCCCGAGGGCGTTCTCGATCAACTCGACGCGCAAGGCCTGATTATCAGCGGCCCCGAATGGCGCGCGCGTGGGGTCTCCACACTCGCACCTTGACGCTTGGTCAGTGGCCCCTAGTCTCGCGCACAACACCAAGACATCAGGAGCCTTGTTTTGCCCAGCATCACCACGCCCAACACCGGTATCGAGATTTGCTACGAAGAATCCGGCGACCGCGCGAATGAGACGATCTTGCTTGTCATGGGCCTCGGCGTGCAGCTGACGCATTGGCCCGACGAGTTCATCGAAGCGCTGGTCGAGCGTGGCTATCACGTGGTGCGCTTTGACAATCGCGACATTGGGCTGAGCCAGAAGATGGGCGATACCAAGCCGCCCATGCTGCCATTGCATATCCTGCGCGCGCGCATCGGCTGGTTGCCCAAGGTGCCATACAATCTCACCGATATGGCGGATGACGCAGCGGGTCTCATGGACGGGCTGGGTATTGAAAAAGCCCACGTCGTGGGCGCTTCGATGGGCGGCATGATCGCGCAGCTGATGGCGATCAACCACCGGGAAAAACTGCTTTCGATGACTTCGGTCATGTCGACCACGGGCAACCTTAAACTGCCGCCGGCGGACAAAGAGGCGATGAAGGCGCTGGTGGCGCGGCCAGAGTCGCTCGATGAAGATGTGTTGGTCGAACATGGCCTCAAAATCTTGAACGCTATTGGCAGCCCCGGCTTCCCGCGTGACGAAGAGCGAGCGCGCGAGAAGACTCGCGCCAATGTGCGCCGCAACGTCTATCCGCTTGGATTGCCGCGCCAATTGGCCGCGATCATCAACGATGGCGACCGGCGCGAGCGTCTGGCTGGCGTCACCACGCCCACCCTTGTGCTCCATGGTGAGGACGATCCGCTGGTGAAGCTTGCCGCGGGCGAAGACACCGCGATGGCCATCCCCTCAGCGCGTCTGGTGACGATCCCGGGTTGGGGGCACGACTTTCCGCTCGAGCTGGTGGATCAGATCGCCGACGAGATTGCTGGCCATGCCGCTTCGGCATCGCCCAAGGTGAGCGAAGCGGCGGAATAAGCGCGAGATGATGCCCGTGCCCATTCAGCCTGTTGGTTAGCCAATCCGGTAGATGATCGAGGTCGAGTAGTAGGATGTGAAGGCCTCGCCGTCCGCGTCGAGCGCCGGGTCAAACTTGGCTTTCGCCATTTCCGCGCAGGCCGGGGATTCGACATTGCCCGCCCTCGTCGCCTCGTCGATTGTGCAACTGGTCACCTTGCCGCTTTGATCAACGATCACGCGCATTTGCAGGATCGCCTGCTCGCCGCGCCGCAGCGCCTTGCTCGGATAGCTCGCGACGATGCGCCGCACCACCGAGGCCTCGTTGCTCCATTTGGGAAGGCGGGTGGCGGTTAGGTGCTTGTCGACGTCCAGCCCCCAGCTTTTCACCATGTCTTGAGTGCACTGGTTGAGAATGTCGAACGCTGCGCCCAGCGGCCCGGTGTCGAGCCGGACCGTTCGTTTGCCTTGCGTGAGCGACACAAACTCGACCGTGTCCGCAAATTGCGTGTCGAGTTGGGGCAGTTGATTGGCCGTCTGGTCATCATCGTCTTGCGAGCCCGCGTCCAGGGAGAGGCTTGAGTGGATGATTGCAGGGCCTATTTCCGCCACGTCGCCTTTATAGGGTTCAGTCTTGAGCGGCTCCTGCGCATCGTTCACCTGTACGAAGGTGCGTGCGCGGCTGCGGAAGCGTTTGAGTGAGGCGCCAGCGAGCGTCATCCCAAGGCTAGCGCTGGGGCGATATTGCTCAAAGAACAGGATGTGCCGATCCTCGCCTTCGCCGAAATATCGCGCCAGGCGGCAATTGGTCTCGCCAAAGTTCACGTTCCACTGGCCCGAAGGCGAAAGAACCTTCGTTTCGGCGCGGAGCGGAGCTGTGGGAGCACAGACCAGGGCGAGGGCTGCCAAGGCGCTTGCGCTGGCCTGTGCTGCTGGTCTTGTATGTGCGATGGCCATGTTGCTCGCTCCTCTGTTTCGTCAGACAACCCAACGCGCTTCCTGTGCGCGCACGTGAACAAGAAAGTGCTGGAGGGGCCGAGAGTTCCGGCGGCTCCCCACACGCAACATAATTGCTGGCGCGGCACTGAATGATTCAGAGATTGATTCACATGATTCAATCACCAAATTTTTCTTCACAGATTCAATTTGGGGCTTGCGCGCCGCGCGACTCAAGCTTTGTCCACGCGTCGCAGCCTTTGTGCAGTGCAACATGGGGCTAAAATCGCATGTATCGTGGTTAATACCCCGTTGACGAGATTCCATGACCGATTCATGATCTAGTGGTTCGGTTCGCGGGGACCCCACAAGTTTTGGTGATTTCTCCCGTGCCCCCTTCGCAAGCAGGCGGGCGCGGACAGGTCAGGAGTCGCTGAATTCTCTGGGCTTTGCGAGCCGATTGTTGAAGCATCGGCGGACAGGCCTGTCGA